>NZ_JBQQCB010000004.1:0-310577 GCF_052246675.1 Nonomuraea sp. KM90
GGTGGGCCAGGCGGCGGGTGGGGGGAATTGGGGGGTGGGCGGTGCCGGGGGGTGGTCGGCGGCGACCTGCGAGCCGGTGCTCAGCGCCACCTCGTCGTCGTGCCCTGGCACCTCCCCCTGGTTCTCCAGCAGCGCGAACAGCACCTCGGCGGCCGACGGCCGGTCGTCGGCCCGCTTGCTCAGGCACCCCTGGACGATCGGCCGCAGGTCGTCCGGCAGCACGGACAGGTCCGGCTCCTCGTTCATCACCCGGTAGATGACCGCCGGCAGGCTGTCCTGGCCGAACGTGGGGCGTCCCGTGGCGGCGTACATCATGGTCAGGGCCCAGCTGAACATGTCGCTGGCCGGCCCCACCCGCTCGGCGGAGATCTGCTCCGGCGACATGTACGCCGGCGTCCCCACGACCCCGCTGCTGATCGTCATCGCCGAGTCCAGCGCCCGCGCGATGCCGAAGTCGATCACCCGCGGCCCGTCGGTCCCGAGCAGCACGTTGCTCGGTTTGAAGTCCCTGTGCACGATGCCCGCGCGGTGGATGGCGGCCAGCGCGGTCACCGTGCCGACGGCCAGCCGGTAGAGCGATCCGCCCTCCCGCGGCCCCTCCCGCTGCACCACCAGCTGCAGCGACACCCCGTCGACCAGCTCGCTGACGATGTACGGCTGCTCGCCGTCCATGTTCGCCCCGAGCACCTGGGCGGTGCAGAACTGGGCGACCCGGCGCGCCGCGGCCACCTCGCGCATGAACCGCTCCGAGTCCAGGCCGGGCTTGTCAAGCCGGGTGTTGAGCAGCTTGATGGCCACGAGCCGCCCGTCCGGCGACTCGGCCTTGTAGACGATCCCCTGCGCACCCTTGCCCAGGCGTCCGAGCAACCGGTAGTTGCCCAGGGTCGCCGGATCACCGGCTTGTAAGGGGTGCGTGTCCGGCACCTGGTCCTCCCCCTTGTGCTTGACCCCCGATCACAAGCGTGATGAACCCGCACAAACACCCGCAAGTCATCCCAAGTTACGAAAGATCATCGCTCTTTGCGAAAAATTTGCCCTACGCAATAATCATGGAGATGATCGGGGATTTCCAGCACCGTACGGGGAGCCGTCACATGCGCAGAAGTTTCAGCCTGTTGTTAGCCGGTGGACTGGCCGCCGCGCCCATGACCGTGCCCGCCCAGGCGAGCGCCACGGCCACGGCTGCCACCAGCACCAGCGCTACCAGCAAGGCGACGGCGACCGCCGGGATCACGATGGCACCGTTCTCGAACTTCAAGATCACGGTACCGAAATACACGAAGCGCACCAAGCGCGGCGGCAAGATCATGTATTACGTCCGGGCGAAGAACCTGGGCCCCCACTACGCCGACTACTACTGGATGGGCGGCCAGGTGCCCAAGGGCGTCGAGCCCACCCTGCGCTGGGGCGGCCCCAAGGGCACCAAGTGCACGTGGGAGGGCCGCTGGTTCTGGTGCTGGGGCCCGCTGCGGCTGGAGAAGGGCAAGACCGACTGGCTGAACTTCCAGCTCACACTGAAGAAGGGCACCACCGGCACGGCCACGGCCAAGGTCGGCGTGATGTCGTTCGACGTCGACCAGGGCATGGAGAACATCGACGAGGAAGAGCTCGAGCGCCTCGGCATCAAGGGCTATCACTGGCTCAAGACGGTCAAGACGCAGATCGTCACCCCGCCGCGCAACCCCGGCCGGAGCTGGACGCCGCCGCCCGTGGTCAAGGAGTACAACCCGCCCGCCAGCCACCAGGAATCGAACAAGAAGAAGGACACCTGACCGATCAGCCCAGGCCGTGCCGTACGGCGTACAGTGCGGCCTGGGTGCGGTCCTGCACGCCCAGCTTCATCAGCACGTTGGAGACGTGGGTCTTGACCGTCTTCTCCGCGACGGCCAGGCTCCTGGCGATCTCCCTGTTGGACCGGCCGGAAGCGATCAGCGCGAGCACCTCGCGCTCGCGCTCGGTCAGCGGCACCGGCGCGGGGACGGCGGCGTTCGCGGAGGTGGCCAGCATCGCCTCCGCCGCCTCCGGGGCCAGCAGCACCTGCCCGCCGTGCACAGCGCGTACGGCCTGCACGAGCGCGGGCGGATCGACGTCCTTGTAGAGGAACCCGGCCGCCCCCGCCCGCATCGCCGGGCCGACGTCCGACGGATCGCTCACCGAGGTCAGCACCACCACCTTGGTCGCCCCGCCGGCCAGCCGCTCCAGCGCGCCCAGCCCGTCGAGCACCGGCATCTTCAGGTCCAGCAGCAGCACGTCGGGCGCCAGCTCCCCGACCAGCTCGACGGCCTGCTCCCCGTCGCCCGCCTCGCCGACGACCGTGATATCGTCCTGCAGGTCGAGGAACGTCCGCAGCCCCTGCCGCACGACCGGGTGATCGTCGGCGATCAGCACCCGGATCACAGGCCCACCTCCACGCGTACGGTGGTCCCCTGGCCGGGAACCGAGTCGACCGTCATGACGCCCCCCACCGACTCGGCCCGGTCGCGCATCGACACCAGGCCCAGGCCGCGCGACTCCGCCTGCTCGAACCCGTTCCCGTCGTCGTGCACGGTCAGCGCCAGCCTGTCGGCCTCGCACCACAGCCGCACAGCGACCCTGGTGGCGCCGGAGTGCCGCAGCGCGTTGTGCAGCGCCTCCTGGGCCACCCTCAGCACCGCCACCTCGACCGCCGAGTCCAGCGGCGGCAGCTCGGCGCACTCGAACGTGACCAGGGACGGGTGGAGCCGGTCGAGCATGCGCACGTGCTTGCGCAGCGTCTCCGACAGCCCGTGCCGGTCGAGCTCCGCCGGGCGCAGCTCGACGATCACCGCCCGCAGCTCGGCCAGGGCCTCGCCGGCCAGCCGCTGGACGCGCTCGATCTCGACGGCGGCCTTGTCGGGGGCCTTGTCGAGCATGGCGCCGGCGGCCTGCGCCGTGAGCCGCAGCGAGAACAGCTTCTGCGTGACCGCGTCGTGCAGCTCCCTGGCCACCCGGTTGCGCTCCTCCAGCATCGCCAGCTCGCGCCCGCGCTCGTAGAGCCGGGCGTTGGCCAGCGCGATCGCGGCATGGGCGGCGAACAGCGTGAGCAGCTCCTGGTCGTCCTGGGTGAACCCGCCGGGCGTGCGCTTGTTGGCCAGGAAGATGATGCCGAGCACCTGGTCGCCGTCGCGGATCGGCACCCCGAGGAAGTCCTTCATCACCGGATGCGCCTTCGGCCACCACTCGAACCTGGGGTCCTTGCGCAGGTCGGGCAGCCGGGCGGGGGCGCCGTCGCGGAGCATCGCGCCGAGCATGCCGTGCTGCCTGGGCAGCGGCCCGATCGCGTCCCACTGCTTGTCGGTGAGGCCCTCGGCGACGAACTCGGCGAACGACCCGTCCTCGTCGGGGACGCCGAGCGCGGCGTAGCGGGCGTCGAGGAGCCGCTGCGCCGAACGTACGATGACCTGGAGCACCTCGCGGACCGACAGATGGCGGGTGACCGCGAGCACCACGGAGCTCACCGCCTGCAGGATCTCGTCTCGGTCGGAGGTCACGGCCCCACTCTATGGTCCGGGCCCGACAGGATCCCGGGTCCACGGTCCTAGGACGATGTGCCCGGGCGAGGGCGGGCCCTCAGCCCGATGTACGCCGCGCGCCGCGTTCCTACCGTCGGCTGTATGACGAACACCGCACTCATCACCGGCGCCTCCCGCGGACTCGGCCTCGCCCTGGCGAGGTCCCTGGCGGGGGCGGGCTGGAACCTCGTGCTCACCGCCCGCGGGGCGGCCGACCTGGAGCGGGTCGCCGCCGAGCTGGGCGCCACCGCGATCGCGGGCGACGTGACCGACCCCGAACACGTGCAACGGCTGGCCAGAGCGGCACCCGAGCTGCACCTGCTGGTCAACAACGCCAGTGACCTGGGCGTGACGCCGCTGCCGCCGCTGGCGGGCTATCCGCTGGAGGCGTTCAGGGTGCTGCTGGAGACCAACGTCACCGCGCCGCTCGCCCTCGTCCAGGCCACGCTGCCCGCCCTCCGAGCGGCCGGCGGCGCGGTCGTGAACATCACCTCCGACGCCGCCACGGGCGCGTACGAGGGCTGGGGCGGCTACGGCGCCACCAAGGCCGCGCTCGAACAGCTCTCCAACGTGCTGTCCGCCGAGGAGCCCGCCCTGCGCGTCTGGTGGGTCGACCCCGGCGAGATGAACACCCGCATGCTCGCCGACGCCGTGGGCGCCGAGGAGGCCGCGGCCGCCGCCGACCCGGCCAAGGTGGCCGCCGCGCTGTACGACCTGGTGAGCGCCCGCCCGGCGAGCGGAAGAGTGAGCCTGCAATGACCGCCGCGCTCGACTTCCAGCTGCCGCCTGGCCTGTCGGCCCACGAACCGCCCGAGGCGAGGGGCATGTCCAGGGACGCGGTCCGCCTGATGGTCTCGCGCGGCGACCAGGAGCCGGCCCATCACCACTTCGCCGACCTGCCGGGGCTGCTGGACCCGGGAGACCTGATCGTGGTGAACAACTCGGCGACCCTGCCCGCGGCCGTCCGGCTGGACCGCCTGGCCGTGCACTTCTCCACCGCCAGGCCGGACGGCACGTGGCTGGTGGAGCTGCGCCGCCGTACCGCGAAGGCGTCCGAGCCCTACGGCGGGGGCGAGCCGGGCGAGTGGCTGCCGATGCCGGGGCGGGCGACGTTGCGGCTGATCGAGCGGGAGACGCCAAGGCTGTGGCGGGCCGCGCTCGACCGGGACGTGGAGGCGTACCTGCGGGTGCACGGGGTGCCGATCCGCTACTCGTACGTGGAGCGGGACTGGCCGATCGAGGCGTACCAGACCGTGTTCGGGACCGTGCCGGGGAGCGCGGAGATGCCGAGCGCCGCCCGGCCGTTCACCGCCGGCCTGGTGACGGCGCTGGTGGCGCGGGGCGTCGGGATCGCGCCGATCACGCTGCACACGGGGGTGGCCTCGCCGGAGAAGGACGAGCCGCCCTACCCCGAGCGGTACGAGGTGCCGGCGGCCACCGCGCGGCTGGTGAACCTGGCCAGGGAGAACGGCGGGCGGGTGGTGGCGGCGGGGACGACCGTCGTACGGGCCCTGGAGACGGCCGTCGGCGCCGACGGGCGGGTGTCCGCCTCCGGGGGCTGGACCAGGCACATCGTCACCCCGGAGAGCGGCGTACGGGCGGTCACGGGGCTGATCACGGGCCTGCACGAGCCGCGCTCCAGCCACCTGCTCATGCTGACCGCGATCGCGGGCGAACCGGCGCTGGCCCGCGCGTACGAGGAGGCGCTACGCGAGGGGTACCTGTGGCACGAGTTCGGCGACACGCACCTGATTCTGAAGTAATAGGCTTTACACAGATTTTGCATTCGTGATAGGAACAGCCGACATTTACGGGGGCTTAGTTCTGTTGCGTCCCCGTGCCCTTTGATCCCGGAGACGTTGAATGCGCAACTCCCTTCCCAAGGTCGCCTCGCTGGCTTTAGTCGCGGGCGCCCTGCTCCTCCCGGCTGTTCCGGCCTCCGCCACGACCGCTCCCGCCACGGCCGTCAAGGCCGTGCAGGACGACCCGTTCTCCGTCTTCGACGTGACGGTGAAGGCCCCCAAGAAGGTCAAGGCCGGCGGCCGGATCAACTACACGATCCACGCCGTCAACGAGGGCCCGCACTACGCGGACGCCTGGTTCCTCGGTGGCCAGTTCCCCAAGGGCGTCGACCTGAAGAAGATCCGCTACCGCACGAGCATCGCCGACACCGAGTGCTTCCTTGACGGCCGCGCCTTCTACTGCTTCGCCAACAAGGTCTTGGAGAAGGGCGAATCCGTCACCATGATCTTCGAGACCAGGCTGACGAAGAAGGCGAAGGGCACCCAGACGGCGACGCTCGGCATCATCTCCTACGACGTCCAGACGGGCATGGAGAACATGAGCAAGGAAGAGCTCGACCGCCTCGGCATCCCCGAGCACGGCTACGCCAAGACGGTCAAGACCAAGATCGTCCGCTAGTCCTGACACACTGCGCCCGCGCCCGAATGCCCAACCTGCTTCACGAGCATCGGACCGGGCGCAGTACCGTGGCTGGATGTGGACCAGCGCACCCTCCTGATCACACTGACCGGCCCTGATCGCCCGGGCGTAACTTCACGACTTTTCTCCGTTCTGTCGAATTTCCCGGTGACAGTGGCGGACATCGAACAGGTCGTCATCCGGGGCCGTCTCACGCTCGGCGTGCTCGTCGCGTACGCGGGCGGGCCCTCGACCGGCACCGGGACCACCCTCGGCGCCATGTGGACCGCCGTCGAGCGAGTGGCCGAGGACCTCGGCATGGAGGTGGAGCTCTCCACCGGATCGCAGGCCAAGGAGCAGCGCCGCCGCGGCCGCCTGTCGGTCAGCGTGCTCGGCGCCACCCTGCAGCCGGCCGCCATCGCGGGCATCGCCGGCCGCATCGCCGCCGCCGGCGCGAACATCGACCGCATCGAACGCCTCGCCCAGTGGCCCGTCACCTGCATCGAGCTGTCCGTGTCCGGCGCCGACCCCGACGCGCTGCGCGTGGAGCTGGCCGCCGAGGCCGCCGCGCAGGAGGTGGACGTGGCCGTGCAGCGCACCGGCCTGTCCCGCCGGGCCAAGCGGCTGATCGTCATGGACGTCGACTCCACCCTCATCCAGGGCGAGGTCATCGAGCTGCTGGCGGCGCACGCGGGCTGCCTGGAAGAGGTCGCCCGGGTCACCGAGGAGGCCATGCGCGGCGAGCTGGACTTCGCCGAGTCGCTGCGGCGCAGGGTCGCGCTGCTCGAAGGGCTGCCGGCCGAGGTGTTCGAGCTGGTGCGCAAGGAGGTCGTGCTCACGCCCGGCGCCCGTACGCTGGTGCGCACGCTCAAGCGGCTCGACTACCGCTTCGCCATCGTCAGCGGCGGGTTCACGCAGATCACCGACGGGCTGGTGGAGGAGCTCGGCATCGACTACTCCGCCGCCAACGTGCTCGAAGTGATCGACGGCCGGCTGACCGGCCGGGTCGTGGGAGAGATCGTCGACCGGCCGGGCAAGGCGCGGGCGCTGGAGAGGTTCGCGCGCGAGGCCCGCCTGCCGATCTCCCAGACGGTGGCCATCGGCGACGGCGCCAACGACCTGGACATGATCGCGGCGGCCGGCCTGGGGATCGCGTTCAACGCCAAGCCCGTGGTGCGCCAGGCGGCCGACACCGCGGTCAACACGCCGTACCTGGACTCGATCCTCTACCTGCTGGGCATCTCGCGGGACGAGGTGGAGGCCGCGGACGCCGAGGACAGCGTGCTCACGGCCCAGTGAGGTCGGCGGGGTGACCTAGTGTTCCTTGGGGTCCCAGTGGCTGACGAGGCGCCCCTCGCCCGGCCACAGGTCCGCCCAGACCGACTCCACGCCGATCACCGCGAACGCCCCCGGCCGGAACCCGTAGTCGCCCCCGGCCAGCCCCAGGGCCAGCTCGTGCACGCCCGGGTTGTGCCCGCACAGCACGACGGTGCCCAGGCCGGGGTCGGACCGGCGGACCAGCTCCAGCAGCTCCTCGGGGTACGCCTCGTAGATCTCGCGCTCGTAGCTGATCTCCGTCTCGGGGAAGGCGATCTCGGCGGTGCGCCTGGTCCTGAGCGCCGGCGAGCAGAGCACCACGTCCGGGTCGAAGCCGGCCGCTCTGATCTCGTCACCCGCCCGCTTGGCGTCCCGCTCGCCCCGGTCGGTCAGGGGCCGCTCCCGGTCGGCCAGGCCCGGCACCTGGGCGGCTTTGGCGTGGCGCAGCACGATCAAGGTACGCACGAGCTCATCCCGTCCTCGAGGCCCAGACCGACAGCGCCACGATCACGGCCAGGACGGCGACCATTCCGAGCAGGATCAGGCCCAGGGTCTTTCCGCCGCTGGGCCGCTTCTCATCGTTCACGCGCCCAGTTTCCCACCGAGGTGCGCGGGTTCCACTCCCGCCCACCCTCCGCCGGCTCCGACGCGAAGGAGCCCGCCCCCCGGCCGGGGAACGGGCTCCTCGAAGAAACTCCGCGGGTTACGACGGGACGGGCTCGTGCTCGCGGTTGTTGTTGCTGGCCGGCTCGCTGGTCACCGACCGCCGCTTGGACACGATGATCGCGCCGACCACCACGCCCACCGCGACCACGGTGATGCCGATGCGCAGGGCCGGGTTGCCCGCGTACAGGACCACCGCGGGCGCCACCAGCAGCGCCACCAGGTTCATCACCTTGATCAGCGGGTTGATGGCCGGACCGGCCGTGTCCTTGAACGGGTCGCCGACCGTGTCGCCGATGACCGTGGCCGCGTGCGCCTCGGAGCCCTTGCCGCCGTGGTGCCCGTCCTCGACGAGCTTCTTGGCGTTGTCCCAGGCGCCGCCGGAGTTGGCCAGGAAGACGGCCATCAGGGTGCCGCAGGCGATGGCTCCGGCCAGGAACGCGCCCAGCGGCGCGTACCCCAGGGCGAACCCGACCGCGATCGGCGTCATGACCGCCAGCAGGCCGGGGGTGGCCAGCTCGCGGAGCGAGTCGCGGGTGCAGATGTCCACGACGCGGCCGTACTCGGGCTTCACCGTGCCGTCCATGATGCCCGGGTTGTTGCGGAACTGGTCGCGTACCTCGAAGACCACCCGCATCGCGGCCCGCCCGACCGCCGAGATCGCCAGCCCCGCGAACAGGAACACGACCGCGGCGCCGATGATCAGCCCGACCAGGACGTTGGGGTTGTCGATGCCGAGGCTGAAGTTCTGGAACTCGCCCAGCGCACCCTTGATCGCCGCGTCGGCCCTGCTCAGCTCGGTCTCCACGGCCGTACGGAACGCGCCGAACAGCGCCGTCGCCGCCAGCACGGCCGTGGCGATGGCGATGCCCTTGGTGATGGCCTTGGTGGTGTTGCCGACCGCGTCGAGGCTGGTCAGCACGCGGGCGCCCTCGCCGTCGACGTCGCCCGACATCTCGGCGATGCCCTGGGCGTTGTCGGAGACGGGACCGAAGGTGTCCATCGAGACGATGACGCCGACCGTGGTCAGCAGGCCGGTGCCCGCCAGGGCCACCGCGAACAGCGCGAGCGTCACGTTCCCGAAACCGAGCAGGAACGCGCCGTAGACCGCGCCGCCGATGATCAGCGCCGAGTAGACGGCCGACTCCAGGCCGACGGCAATGCCCGCCAGGATGACGGTCGCCGGGCCGGTGGCCGAGCTCTCGCCGATCTCGCGTACGGGGCGGCGGGTGGTCTCGGTGAAGTAGCCGGTGAGCAACTGGATGGCGCTGGCCAGCACCAGGCCGATCAGCACCGCGCCGATGGCGATGAGCCTCGGGTCGGCGTCGGACTGCACCGTGGCGCCGGTCAGGCCGGAGAAGCTGCTGGGCAGGTACCAGAACGCGGCCACCGCCACCAGCACCGCCGAGATCGCGGCGGAGATGAAGAAGCTGCGGTTGATCGCCGCCATGCCGCTGCGGTCGCGGTCACGCATCCCGGTGACGAAGATGCCGATGATCGCGGTGATGACACCGATCATCGGGACGATGAGGGGGAAGATCAGCCCCTCCTGGCCGAAGGCCACCCGGCCCAGGATGAGGCTGGCGACCAGCATGACCGCGTACGACTCGAACAGGTCGGCCGCCATGCCGGCGCAGTCACCGACGTTGTCGCCCACGTTGTCGGCGATGGTGGCGGCGTTGCGCGGGTCGTCCTCCGGGATGCCCTGCTCGACCTTGCCGACCAGGTCGGCGCCGACGTCGGCCGCCTTGGTGAAGATGCCGCCGCCGACTCGCATGAACATCGCCAGCAGCGCCGCCCCGAACCCGAACCCTTCGAGCACGGCGGGCGCGTCACCCTGGTAGATGAACACCACCACGGCCGCCCCGAACAGGCCGAGGCCCACGGTGAACATCCCGGCCACACCGCCGGTACGGAACGCGATGCGCATGGCGCGCTTCTCGCCGGACTCCTTGGCCGCGGCGGCGACGCGGACGTTCCCGCGCACGGCCAGCCACATGCCTATGAACCCGGTCAGCGCGGAGAAAACCGCCCCGACCACGAAGAAGATCGAACGTCCGATGCGTTCGTCCCATTCTCCGGGTAGCAGGAGCAACAGGAAGGGAATCACGACGACGAAGATCGCCAACGTGCGGAACTGGCGCGTGAGATAAGCCGCGGCGCCTTCTTGTACGGCGCGCGCGATGTTCTGCATTCGTTCGGTGCCCTGGCCGGCGGACAGCACCTCGCGTACCAGTCCGCCGGCGACGGCTAGCGCGATAAGTGCGACCGCGGCGACCACGACCACGATGGTGAGATTGTTTCCGCTCAGGGCCAGATTGGACGCTGGCTCCGCTGCCAGCATGTGCCTGCTCATCGTTCTCCTCGGCAAGACCGGTCGTCCTGCCCGGGCGGTGCTGCAGTTTGCCTCGGCGGGTGTTGCGGCACCATCCGGGTTGTGGGTGCCGCTTCCGGTTGAATCCGCATTCCGCCGGATCACCTTGGCCGGTGCCGGGAGTCTACGCAGGCACTCCGCGGATATGAAGGCTCTCGCGGTCGCTAATTGTGCGAGTGTCTAGTAATCCCCTGCCAGTGCCCCGGTTTGGGGTCTGACAAGCGAAATTTCCCTGGGTTTACGGTCGAGGCAAGGCGCTATATCGGTCGGACCGAAACCCGGGTTGGCGGTGGATCTTCGGCGCGGACAGCTGCCCTCGGCGCCGTGGATCTCAGCCCTTTGGCGGCAACCGCTTTCCCGCCGCCGAACTTGATCCGCGGAACGGTCTTCCTGGGTGCGACGCCCGGGCGTCCACGCGCCCGGATCAGGCCCGACACCGCGAAGCCGCCCGGCAGGCAGCGGCACCTTCACGGCCCTCGTTCATGACCGACCACGGGAGTCGCCGACCACGAGAGCCCGGACAGGCGGACCACCACGGGCCGGCACCGGGCGCCCGGACGGATCGCGCGGCGATGCGGCGCATCGTACCGGCAGGCAGGGCTGTCGCCGGGACACGTCCGAATACCGGCGCGACCCGGCTCGATCCACAGGACCAGCCAGATCGCCGTCACGACGGCGGCGGACCGGCCACCAGGTCGTGGTGAAGCCCGCCATCAGGGCCCGTGAGCCAGGCGGCTCCATCAGCCCAGGCGGCAACCACCACCGCCACGCCCAGAGCCCCCACGACCCGATGCCGCCACGCCCAGGGGCCGCCACGGCCCGAGGCCCTCACGCCCAGAGGCCCCACGGCCCGAGGCCCCACGCTCAGGAACCGCCACGGCAGCGCCCGTTCCGTGCGTCAGTCGCACCCACGCTGTCAGGGGCTGTCAGGGGCTGTCAGACGCCCACGAACACTCCGCAGCACTCGATCCCCGGGTCGCTCGTCAAGACACGAGAGGAGAAGAAGTCGTCAGACGCCGACCGCCGCGGGCCAGCTCATGCGGATGTTCGTCCCCTTGGGGCTGGGAAACACCTCGACGTCATCGGCCAGTCCCTCGATGACCGCGATGCCGAAGTTGGACATGAAGGAGTCAGAGAGCATACCCAGGTCGAGGGGTTGTTCCTGCTTGATCTCTTCGCTGGGGGCCTGATCGCTGACCGTGACTTCGAAACGCCCGGAATCGTCACGCAGCTCGATGCGGATGGGCTCGCCCGGACAGTGCACGCGATGCGCCTCTACTGCCCGGGAGCACGCCTCACCCACGGCGAGCCTGACCTCGTCCAGCAGGGACTCCTCCACGCCGGTACGGCGAGCGATCGCTGTCGCCACCAGCCGTGCGGTTCGCACGTGCGCGGGGAGAGCGCTGAACGTCAGCTCGACGGTAGCCATGCTACTTGTCTTTGCCGTGAGCTTCCTTGGCCTCGTCGACCGAAGCGTAGATCCCGAAGACCTTGGTCAGACCGGTGATCCGGAAGATCTTGAGGATGCGCTCCTGCGTGCAGACCAGCTCGAGGGAGCCGTCGTGCGCGCGAACCCGCTTGAGCCCGCCGACCAGCACGCCGAGGCCCGTCGAGTCGAGGAAGTCGACCTTCTCCATGTTGACGAGAAGGTGGAAGTTGCCCTTGTTGACCAGGTCGATCAGGAGCTCACGCAATCTCGGCGCCGTGTAGACATCGATCTCACCCTCGACCTCCACGATGGTGAGTCGGTCTTCGGTGCGGTGATCCAACTTCAGATCCACAGATCCTCCAGCGCCTCGCCTGCGAAACTACTCTTGCGGGCCTGGCAATCTGGAGCGTGGCCCCAGACTGTCCGACCCTGACGCGCGGCATTCAACCACGCGCCTGGCTTGTGTCTATACGAAATCACGATTCCCGGCGACTTTGCCCATCGATGCAAGACTGGAAACAGTGACTTCCTCCGGATCCTCCCCACAACAGGCAGGTCCACTCCTCCACCACCTGCTTGGCGTTCCCGCACGTCACGAGCGTGTCACCCATGTGGAGCATGTTCCAGCACGTCAGGCGGGTCAAGTCCAATGGCCCAAATGGACGCCTGAAGTGCTTGTTACGCGCTTGGCGAACCGTGGGGTCACAGGACTCTGGCCACACCAGTACGAGGCCGCCGACCTGGCTTTTCGTGGCCGAAACGTGATCATCTCCACAGGCACGGCGTCGGGGAAGTCGCTGGCGTACCTCACCCCGGCGATCGCCTCCTGTCTCGACGGCGGCACGGTCCTGTACCTGACGCCGACCAAGGCACTGGCCGCCGACCAGCTCCGAGGCCTGCGCGAGTTGCGCATCACCCAGGTGCGCGCGGCCTGCTTCGACGGTGACACGCCGTTCGAGGAGCGGACCTGGGTACGCCAGCACGCCAACTACGTCCTGACGAATCCCGACATGCTCCACCGCAGCATCCTTCCCCGCCACGCGCAGTGGTCGTCGTTCTTCCGCCGCCTGCGCCTGGTCGTCGTGGACGAGTGCCACGGTTACCGCGGCGTGTTCGGCTCCCACGTCGCCCAGATCCTGCGCCGCCTGCGCCGCGCCTGTGCCCGCTACAACGCGCACCCCACGTTCCTGCTCGCCTCGGCGACGGCCAGCGAGCCGGGGGCGTTCGCGATGAGGCTGACGGGGCTTGAGATGGACGAGGTGACGGTGGACGCCTCGCCGAAGGGTTCAACCACCATCGCGTTGTGGGAGCCGCCCCTGACGGAGCTCCGGGGCGAGGGCGGGGCTCCCGTACGGCGCACGGCCACGGCGGAGGCGGCGGATCTTCTCGCGGACCTCGTCCTGGCCGACGTACGAACGCTCGCCTTCGTCCGTTCCCGCCGGGGCGCGGAGACGGTCGCCCTGTCCGCCCGCGCCAAGCTGGCCGACGTCGCCTTCTCCATCTCCCCCCCTTTCCCCACCCCCAGCTCCACCACCTCCAGCCCCGCCACCTCCAGCGCCGCCACCCCCTCCTCCGGTCCCTCCAGCCCCAGCGCTAGTCCCTCCCGCCCCTCCAGTGGGGCGAACCCGCTTGACCCGATCACCACGACCACCCCGACCAACCCGATCACCACGCCCAACCCGACCCCTCAAACCGACCCGACCAACCCGACCCCTCAAACCGACCCGACCAACCCGACCCCTCAAGCTGACCCGACCAATCCGACCTCTCAAGCTGACCCGAGAACTGCCGATCGCCCAATCGACCCCGCAACCGACAAACACCAGCAGTTCCCGCTCCACCCATCAGAACCGCCTAACGGCCCACTCACCGCTCATGGCCCTCTGACTTGGGCGCTTCCGGACGACCCCTCTCACGCGGCAGAACTCGCCGACCTCCCCAACAAGATCGCCGCCTACCGGGCCGGATACCTCGCCGAGGACCGCCGACTCCTGGAGAAAGCCCTCCGCGCAGGCACCATCATGGGCCTGGCCACCACGAACGCCCTCGAACTGGGCGTCGACGTCTCGGGGCTGGACGCCGTACTGATCGCCGGCTGGCCGGGCACCCGCGCCTCCCTCTGGCAGCAGGCCGGCCGGGCGGGCCGCGACGGCCAGGACGCCCTCGCCGTGCTGATCGCCCGGGACGACCCGCTGGACACCTACCTCGTCCACCACCCCCAGGCCCTGTTCGGCCAGCCCGTGGAGGCGATCGTCCTCGACCCCGGCAACCCGTACGTCCTGGGCCCCCACCTCTGCGCCGCGGCCGCCGAGATCCCGCTGACCGAGGACGACCTGCCGATCTTCGGCACCACCACGTCAAAGGTCCTGGAGGACCTGGTGGCGCAGGGCCTGCTCAGAAAGCGTCCGGCAGGCTGGTTCTGGACCAGGCGCGAGCGCGCCACCGACCTCGCCGACATCCGAGGCGGCGGAGGCGCCCCCATCCAGGTCGTGGAGTCGTCCACCGGCCGCCTCCTGGGCAGTGTGGACGAGCCCTCGGCCCACACCACGGTCCACACCGGCGCGATCTACCTGCACCAGGGCGAGACCTTCCTGGTGGAGGTCCTGGACCTGGAAGCCGGAGTGGCCCTGGTCTCGAGCGCGAACCCCGACTACACGACGTTCGCCCGGGACATCACCGACATCTCCATCCTCTCCACCGAACGCTCCCACCCCTTGGGGCCCGGCACGCTGCACTTCGGCGAGGTGGAGGTGACCCGCCAGGTGGTCTCCTACCTCATGAGGCGTCTCCAGTCGGGCGAAGTGCTCGGAGACGAGCCCTTGGAGCTGCCGCCCCGCACCCTCCGTACCCGCGCCGTCTGGTGGACGCTCCCCGCCTCGGCGGTAGCGCCTCTCGCCGAAGCGGGCATCGATCTCGGTGGAGCCGCCCACGCCGCCGAACACGCCTCCATCGGTCTGCTCCCCCTCTTCGCCACCTGCGACCGCTGGGACATCGGCGGCGTCTCCACGGAACTGCACGCCGACACGGGCCTGCTCACCGTCTTCGTGTACGACGGCCACGAGGGCGGCGCCGGCTTCGCCGAACGCGGCTACGCCCGCGCCACGGACTGGCTGACGGCCACGAGGGAAGCGATCATGTCCTGCGAATGCGAACGAGGCTGCCCTTCCTGCATCCAATCCCCGAAATGCGGCAACGGCAACGAGCCATTGGACAAACGAGGCGCCATCCGCCTCCTCAACACACTCCTAACCCCCCAATAAGTCACTCAACAAACCAGCCCCCCACTCCCGTCACGCCATTAATCACTCATCACCTCCCCCAAATTCACAACCTTCCACCCACACCATCGCCGAAGTGCCCCCACCGCCCCAACACACACCATCAGCACACGTAACCAGCATCACGCCCACACACTCCGAACAGCCCAGCCCGCCTGTCGATCGCCCCCGGCCTCACTCGACAGGGAGCCTCAGTCAAAATAAACAACCCGGGCCGAAAAACAGAGCAATTACCGCCCCATCAGAGGTCCTCCGCAGCTATCTAGCTCTCTCCACCTCTGTGCCGACGACTCGCATAAGCCCGTTCATCGCCCTTTTGGCTACCGTCGTCAGCGCCATCATCATCCGCCGCCCAGAAGTCGGCAGCCCCTGGCTGCGGACGCTCCCAGAAACCGCTGTCCTCCATGGACCTCGGCGACGGCGGCAGGTAGTCGTTCCAGCGCTCTTCAAGGCGCACGGCGGGCGTGACCGTCGGAGCAGAGGGCTCAGGAACATCCGTTACCGCCGAACGCGGCAACGCGATATGCCCCGGCCCCTTATCCCCGCCCGACCCCCCACGGCCAGGCCGCCCCTCCAGACCGCCGCCACTCCCTTCAAGACCGAGCCCCGCCTCAAGACCGGGCAGTCCCTCAAGACGGGGCAGCCCCTCGCAACCGCCCCGCCCCTCATAACCGCCCCGCCCTTCGTAACCGCCCCGCCCCTCAAGACCGAGCGGCCCCTCACGGCCTGACCTCTGGCCACCACCTCTCACCGTGTCCGCTCCGAGCTCACCATCGACATCTCCACGGCGCGCCACTTCTCCGCGCACCTGATCTTCTCTACGCACCTGATCACGTGAGGGCGACTGCAGCCGCCCCTGCTCCGAGACAGTCACCGAGGGCGCCGCCGACGGTGCCGCCGACGGTGCCGCCGACGGCTGCGAGGGCACCTCACCAACCCCCGGCAACGCCTCCGCGCCGAACCCCACCGGCTCCCCGCCCGATTCGGGCCGCTGAGCTCGAGACGGCTGCTCGGGGACGCGAGTCCTGGCAACGGCCAGGATGACCGCCGGCCGACGCGGTGCCGTCGTGGCGGGCGTGACGTTGCCATCCACCTCTCCGACATGAGCCTCGCGATCGGCCACCCTGGCGACCTGCGCCCCACCAGTTGGTGCACCGCCATCTCCGAGTGCCGAGGGCACGGGTGCGGAGGGCACGGGTACGGAGCCGCCCGCACCCGTGGCCAGCGAACGCCGCCGGGCCCAGGCACCCGCATGGGCGCCGAGCAGCAGCAGGAGAATGCCTCCCGCCACGTAAAAGCCGTACTGGCCGAGACTCCCGATCGGCGACTCGTTCGACTGGGCCTTCACGCCATCGCTCTGCACGGGAGCCGTATCCCCACCGTCCTCCTTCACATCCGCCGGCGCCAGTTCGCCGTTGTCGCCCTGCGCGTCGGCGGTCGGAATCGGAAGGTTGCCACTCGGATCGGCGTCAGGCAGGTCCGGCAGCTTCGTGGTGGTCGGCTTGCGGGTCGTCGGCTTGGCCGAGGGGACGGTCTGCTTCTTGGCGGGCAACGTGGGCAGCGCATCGACGCCTCTGGCGTCTCTGCTCTTCGGCGTCTGATCGTTGCCGGTCGTCGTCTTCTTCGTCGGCTGCGCCGCGGGGGCGGCGGGGAAACTGATGTACGCGGCCGCCGACTCGTCCGATCCGATCGACCCGCCGTCGCCGTCCCCCCTGAACGCCTTGACCGTGAACCCCACCCTCTGCCCCGCCGCCTTGGCGGGCACGCCCAGCACCGCCTTGCAGGACGAACCCGCGCACGCGCTGTCGGCGGGCAGTCTCCCGACCACGCCGGACTGCGTGTTGGACACCTCGTACGACTGCAGGTCAGGCTCGGACCCCTTGCTCCAGGTCACCAGGACCTTGCTGGTGCCCTGCTTGCTCGCGTTCACGTCGCCCGGCGCCTCGGCAGGCCGTCGCAGCTTGAACGTGCTGGTCGCGTACCTGGTCCCGGTGATCTCTCCCTTGAGGGTCACGGTGAAGGTCCCGTTGGGGGCGTCGCCGGCCACGAACGTACCGGAGATCGTCTGGTTCGCCCCACCTCCCGCGACCTTCTGGCTGGGCGTGGAGGGCCCTTCGACGTACAGCCCTATCCGCAGCTGCATCAGGCCCGTACGCGCGGAGACCGTGACGGACGAGTCCGACACCACCTGACCGTCAGAGGGTGAGGTGATCTGACCGGAGGAATCGCCCTGCCCCGTCATCGTGTCTGCTTGAGCGGCTCCGCCAAGCGCGATGGATCCGGCCACGATCAGCCCTGCGGCCACCACTCTGCCGACTACCGTCACGACGCTTCCCTCCATCGAGAGCCTCGCCGCCTGAGCACCCACGGGGCGTTCATGCGACGACCGGAAGTGCAGTCCGCCCGGCCGATACGGTCACCGACCGTCCCCGGACCCGCACCCTAGCGACTGTGGTCCTGCGCTCCCAGACTCCCTGTCACATACGGCATGGACCGAGGGTAAGCGGAACCTTACGGGAGGGATCCAACTCTTGGACACCACGTCCAAGAAGTCGTGACTTGATTGCGACATTGCCCCGTCAAGCCACAACAGCCACAAAGCGCCCCAGCCCTTGGACCACGCCCCATTTCGTGCAAGAGCGTTCATGCAACCGCCTGGAGTTCTTGCACAAGGACGCCGCTCACACCGCTCGATCTCTCGTTCGAAGATCAGCAATTCATCGTTGCATTCGAAGATCTACACCTAGGGTGCGTCGCGGAACGAGTCCAGAACAACGTGCTGGTTGACACAGAAAACGCCTCATCTTCTCGATCGATATCTCGCTTCACAGACACAGCGGCAGCGCCGAGTCCCCAAGCTAAAAGACCGTCATCGATCAGCCCGGGCAGCACACACACCCAATGCAGCGACCGAGGATGCGGCGGCTAGTGATCGTTTCCCGTTGGTGCGGCGGGAGTCGCTGGGCCTGCGCGCGATCTACCCGTCAGGGTGCGGGGTCCCAATATCGGCAATGAGATCGGTAACGCGGTCCAGACGTCGGCGACGTCTTCGGTGATCTTGCATTGCGTCAGGTCGACGCCATTTTCCTTGGCCAATGCGGAGGCCCTCTCGCAGGCGCCTTCCGGGTCGATCAACGCGAGCTTCGCCGCTGCCAGGGCGCTGAGGTCTGCGGCGCTGTTGACTCGGTGGCGGGCCACGCGCACAGATCCCACCGTTGCGAACGCTGTGGCGATCGCCATCAGAAGCCCCATGAGGGCGACGCCCCAGAGGGTGGCCGAGCCACGGTCTCTGGGGTTGAGCGCTTTGCCACGATCTTTGGGGTTGATTGCTTCCTCCCCATCCGATGTCTTGAAGGCCGTAGAGGCCATAGGTGTTTGTGATGGCGATATGAGGCATCAGTGCCTTGTGCAGGCAGCCCATGCCGTGGCGGCGGTGTCGACCGATGAGGCTGGTCGCGACGCTTCGCCGCGACCCTCCCCCGCTCGATCTGGGCCAGCATCGTGTTGAGCGAATTCGCCGGGCGCCCGACCCGGTGCTCAGCGGAGCCGGCTCGGACATGTGGCGAGTGAGGGCGCCCTCCGCACGGTACAGCCCGGAACGGTCGTCACCGAGGCTCCGTCGTACATATCCAGGCGCGGCAGGGCAACGGCGAGCGTCTCGGTGACGAGGTCATCGTTCGGTGTCTGCGGTGGCTGTTGCCGATACGCGGACTGCGGGTAGGGATTCGCCCCAGGACGGACGTACTTCTACTGTGATCTGCACTTTTGTTAGTTTCGGATCGCGGGTTATGTCTACTTGAGCGTCTGGGCTGGTGGCTGCGCGGGCGAAAGTGCGGACCTGGTCCAGGGGCTCGCCTCTGGCTGCGGCTCGGACTGCTGCTCGGGCGGCATCGACGCATTCGAGTTGGACGCCGACGGCTTGAATGGCCCACAGGGCGGCGGCCAGCACGACCATGAGGGCGGGCAGCATCGCGGCGGTCTCGGCCGTAACCGAACCGCGCGATGCCGGCCGCTCGGTGCTCATGAGGGTCCGCGTGTGGCGGAAGGTCATTCCTTCGTCGTGTTGAGTGCTCGGTCGATGAGTGACGTCAGCATTTCCTGGACCTCTGGGCTGCTCACGACCTTGAAGAGGAGCGCGGCGAAGGCACAGGCTGCGATGGTTCCTACTGCGTATTCGGCGGTGGACATGCCGCGCTCGCGGTTGACGGTTGCGTAGTGGAGCCACTTGTTGGGGCGCAGGCGAGGGCTTCTGGTGTGTCGGTTAGGGGTTGGTGAGGGGTTCACGGACTGCTTGATCGGAGCTGACGGGTCTCGCTGCGGGGTGGCGCCCGCCGTTGCTGGCTTTTGGGTCGTTGGAGCATCCGCCGTGGCGGTGCGGGGGGTTGGAGCGTCTGCTGCCGTGGTGTGGGGTGTTGGAGCGTCTGCTGCTGTGGTGCGGGGTGTTGGAGCGTCTGCTGCTGTGGTGCGGGTGGTGAGGGTGGCTGTCGACGTGGTGTAAGCGGTGGTGGTTCGGGTGGCGTTGTGCCCATGGGTTGCGAGGTCGGACGGATTTGTTGTGGCGGCCTGGGTGGGGCTTCGGACGAATTGCTGGATGAGGCTTCGGACGATGTGGCCGTGTGGGCTGGTGCTCGACGTGGTGGTTGGAATCCGGTCTGGGGTGGCTTTGATGTCGTCTGGCGTGGTGGCGGGACTGTGCATCTTGCCTCCAGGGTGTTCGGGAGCCGGGGTCTTGTCCGGCGGGAGTCCAAGGCTCGCTCAGGCGGGGTGGGTGCCGGTGAGCCGAGCGCCGTTCTGTGGATAAGTGAGGCGCTGGAGTAATGCCTTGTGGATAGCGATGCCTTGGTGATGAGGAGTCCGTAGGCGTTGGTTGGTCGTGCTGGTGGATTGAGCGCTGGTGGGCTCCGGCACGGGGTTGCAGGGGCCTGCGGGTGTGGTGTCTCGGAGGGGTGTTTGTGGTTACGGGATGATGATGGTGGAGGCTAGGCCGGCTATTACCGGGACGATGCCCAGTAGGACGAACGCCGGGAGGAAGCACAGGCCCAAAGGCGCTACCGCCTTCACACCGACGCTTCTCGCCGAGGCGACAGCGGTGGCTCTGGCGGCTTCTCGGGCGTCGTCGGCCAGCCGGGTCAGGACGTCGGCCACCGGGGCGCCGCTTTGCGCGGCGCGGCTCATGGCTCGGGACAGTTGGCCCATGGCGGGGTCTCTTGCGAGGGCGGCCCAGGTTGGCTCGGGGTCGGCGCCCAGGCGTAGCTGGCTGCTTGCCCAGGACAGACGGTCGCCGAGGGGGCCGCCTATCGCGTGGGCGGCGATCTCCGTGGCGGCGCTCACCGGGCATCCGGCGCGCAGGCAGGCGGTCATCAGGTCGGCGGCGAAGGGGAGGTCGGCGGCGATTCGGTGGCGGTCGTGCTGGGCTGATTGTTGGGGTTCTCTTCTGTGCAGGTACAGACCCACTGCCGGTGTGATGAGGAGGCCGGCGACGGCTCCGGCCAGGCCCCCGATCAGGAACACGAAGATCAGGCCCGTGCATGTGGCGGTGAGGGTTGTTCTGCGGGTGAGCTTGTGTGGGCGGGGAGTCGGGTCCAGCCAGATTGGGGGGTGCTGGCTTTCGTCGGGGGGTCGGGTGGCATGGCTGTTCGGGTGCTGAAGGTCTTGAGGGTGTTGGCGGAGTTGAGGGTGTTGGCGGAGTTGGGGGCCTTTGGGGGCTTGGGGGTGGGAGGGGGAGGCTGGTGAGGACGGGGGGTTGTTCGGGGGGCGTAGGCGGGTGAGGCGTTCTGCGGGCGTTCTTGGTGAGAGCCACAGCCAGGCGGAGATGGCGGCGCACAGCGCGGACAGCAGCTGGAGCATCGGCGGGAATCCGATCGGGGGCGTTGGTTCGGGGGCCGTTCGGGATGTAAGGCTTGGCGTGAGGGGTTGTGGGGGCGGGGTCTTGAGTTCAGGTCTGGGCTTGGGTTGCCATGTGGTTGGTCCACCACAGGCCGCAGGCGTCCAGGGCGGCCCCGGTCACCAGGCACATGAAGCCGGGGAAGCTGCCGAACAGGAAGTCCAGGGGGTGCATGTTCAGGGCGCCGGCCATGAGGAGGCCGAGGGCCGGGAGGATGGCGAGCATTCTGGCTGTGGTGCGTGGTCCCGCCAGTTGTGCTGCCACGTCCTGGCGGTGGGCCTGGGCGGTTCGTAACGTGTGTGCCACTCGGTCGATCAAGGAGGCCATGCCCGCGCCCACCGTGGTGCCGACCTCCCAGCAGGCCGCCAGCCTGTGGAGGCCCTCTCCTCCTTGTGGTGGGGCCGATGAGGTCAGGGCCGCGGAGACGTCGCCGCCGTCCCGTGCGGCCGCGATCACCGGGCGGAGGAGGCTGGGGTCGGGGAAGTCCACTGCGGTCATGGCTCTGGTGAGGGCCTCGCCGGGGGTGCGGCCGGCCGTCAATTCCGCTGACAGGGACTGGCACAGCTCGATCGATGCCCGTCGCCAGGCCTCCGCGCGGCGGGCAGGGCTGGGGCGGGTGAGGAGCCTGGACAGGGGTGGCCATGATGAGGGTTTGGGCATGTCCGAGGTCAACAGCTTGGTCAGTCGGGTTGTGGCTGGGTCGGGGGCTGTCCACAGCCATATGGCGAAGGCTGTGGACAACGCGGATATGAGGGCGCTGGTCATCGCCTTGGTTCCGTTGTGGGGAGATCGCACGGTTCAGGGACGGCTGTGCTGGGGTGATCGTGGTTTCGACCCAGGTGTGCTCGGCGGGTCAGGGCGTCGTAGCCGGGGCCTGGTCGGGTGCCGCCTGCTGCGTCGAAGGTCAGGGCCGGGACCGACTCGACGAAGCCGGCCGGTGTTCTGGAGAGCAGGCAGATCTCGGCTATGCGCCTTCGGCCGTCCGGGCGGCCGCGGGTCAGGTGGATGACCGCGTCGAGGGCGGCGGCCAGTTGGCTGTGCACGGCCTCTCTGCTCAGGCCCGCCGCGCAGCCGAGCGCCTCCAGACGAGGTGGTACGTCGGCCGCCGTGTTGGCGTGCAGCGTGCCGCAACCGCCCTCGTGGCCGGTGTTCAGGGCGGCGAGAAGATCCACTACTTCGGCTCCTCTCACCTCTCCGACCACCAGGCGGTCGGGGCGCATTCTGAGCGCCTGCCGGACCAGGTCGCGCAGGCCCACCCCGCCCGCGCCCTCCAGGTTCGCCGGGCGGGTCTCCAGGCGGACCACGTGAGGGTGGAGGGGGCGGAGCTCGGCCGAGTCCTCCACCAGCAGGAGGCGGTCGCCCGGGTCCGCGAGGGAGAGCAGGGCCGACAGGAGCGTGGTCTTGCCCGTGCCGGTGCCGCCTGTCACAAGGAAGGCGAGCCTGGCGGTGACCATGGCGGTGAGCACCGTAATCGCGGACGGGGCGATCGTGCCTGCCGAGACGAGGTCCGTCAGGGTGAAGGTGCGGCGTGGTGGCAGGCGCAGGGAGACGCAGGTGCCGCCGGACGCGACAGGCGGGAGCACCGCGTGGAGGCGTACTCCTCCTGGGAGCCGGGCGTCCACGTACGGGGATGCGTCGTCCAGGCGCCTGCCCGCGGCCGTCGCCAGGCGTTGCGCCAGCCTGCGGACGGCTCCGTCGTCCGCGAACGTGACCGGGGTTCGGCGCAGGCCGGTGCCGTCGTCGATCCATACCTCGCGGGAGCCGTTGACCAGGACGTCCGTAACGTCGGGGCGGGCCAGGAGCGGTTCCAGTGGACCCGCGCCCATCAGGTCGGCGCACAGGGCCCGGGCGACGGCGAGGATCTCGGCGTCGCCGTACACGGACTTCTCGGCTCTCAGGGCCACTGCCACCTGGGCGGCGCTGGGCTCGGCGCCTGTCCGGGCCAGGCGTACGCGAACGGCCTCGACCAGGTCTGGGGAGACGGCGGGCCGGGCTTGCGGGTGTGGCTCCTGGACTTGGAGGTCGGGGGTCATGCCGTTGGGAGGAGGTCTCGCAGGAGGGAGGTGCAGAGGGCGCCCAGCACGGTGCGCGGGCCCAGTTTGGGCAGCTCTCCGCGGTTGAGGGTGGCGGTGAGCCTGGGCTGGTCGGGGAGGTTGCCGACGGATGGGACGCCCAGGGAGGCCATGGCCATGTCGTCGTCCAGGACTCCCGGACGGAGGACGGCGCGGACGTCGGCGGTGTGTTTGCGTACCTCGGACAGGACCTGAGCGGCCGAGAGGATGCCGCGTACGTCCGCCGTGGCCACCGCCAACGTGGTCTTCGCTCTGGTCAGGGCCTCTGTCGAGGCCGGGTCCAGGTGCCGGGGGAGGTCGACGACGACGAGGTCGAAGCCGCGCCGGCCCGCTTCGAGGACCGAGCGCATGGCCTGCGCGGGGATCGCCGCCACCTCGCCTCTGTGGAAGGACAGCACGGCCAGCTCCCCGAACGCGGGCAGCGCCGCTTGCAAGGCGCCGGAATTGATCCTGCCCTCCCTGGCCACCAGGTCCCCCCAGCGGGCGCCCGGCGCCTCCTCGTGGCCCAGCAACGCGTCTATGCCGCCGCCCAGCGGGTCGGCGTCCACGAGCAGGGTGCGGAGGTGGTCGGCCGAGGCACGCAGAGCCAGGCAGGCGGCGAGCACGCTCGCGCCCGCTCCGCCTCGGCCGCCGATCACGCAGATCACGGATCCCGACCGGGGGTCCGGCTCCATGGCATCCGCGAACCGGTCGACCAGGTGGCGTTCGTCGCCGGGGAGGGTCAGGACGGTCTGAGCGCCCACGGCCACGCATTTTCGCCAGGTGTCCGGGTCCTCGGTGTCTCGGGTCACGAGGAGGACCTGGTCTCGGGCGGGAGGTGAGGTCGCGGCCACGGCGTCCGCCTGGTCCGCGCCGATGGCGATCAGCGGGGCGAGGTTCCAGAAGGGGCGGGCGTGGGCGGGGATGTGGGCCACGTCGAGCTGCGCACCGGCCGCGGCGGCGATGCGGACCAGGTCGTCGAGTAGGGCGTGGTCTTCGGTGATGACCAAGGGGCGGTGCATGTGAGGCCTCCCTGCGGGGTTGGGAGGCCCACCCTGGTGGAGGTGGCGGGGGCGGTGGCGAGCCGAACGGGGTTCTGTGGATCGGGGGTGGGGTGGGGTCAGGTGCTGTGGATAACTCGCTGTGCCAGGCTCTGCGGCCCGGTGCCAGAGGGTGGTGATCCCGGAAAGCCCGGGTGGCTGTAGGGCATGCAGGGCGGGCCGGGCCAGGCGGGGGGTCGGGCCGTCAGTGGGGTCGGGCCGTCAGTGGGGTCGGGCCGTCAGTGGGGCCGGGCCGTCAGGGGGCCAGGATCGTGCGGAGGCTGGGCCATGCGAGGCGGCCAGGGCCGTGCGAGGCGGCCGGGGCCGTGCGAGGCGGGCCTGCACCGTGCAGGGCGGGGGGCCGTCGTGGCGTGGCATGCGTGGCGGGGCCGAGGGGGCGGGGCCGAGCCAGCTGGGGGTGGAAAAGGGGCGACCCCCGCCGGGGGGGAGAGCGGGGGTCGCCTGATCGGTCCGGCTCCGGGGGGGTAGAGCCGGTCCCGTTTCAGAAGAAAGCTTTCATCACTGGACCAGAGCCTGGCAAGGGACTTGCAAAGCTATCCCTTGCACGGTCGCTCCAGTTTCAGGTGATACCCACGTATGCTGCCCGATCGACTCGAGTTTCGTCGAGGAGCAATCTCGCATTTTCGCCAAGTTTTTTCGCCACCCCATAACGATCACATAAAGACGATCACAGAGAGTGATCATCGCGGCTCGGTAACCGGCCGGTCAAGGTGTCGCCACCCCCATACCCGAAGTGCCGGACCATGGTCGGGTAAAGGTCTTGGTACGAGGGGTTCCCATCAGGGCGGATCCGTCGTAGAAAGGTGTCACGGACCACTTGTCCGGGTGCATCAACCGGGCACCCACGCGCGACCAGCCGCGGGAGGCGCGTCGTGACGGGCTTGACCCGCTCCGACGGATAGAGGTGCACGCTTGGTAACCCGGTGTGATGCACGGCAGACGGCGTCTCATGACTGAGACGCCGTCAGCTATGTCCGTAACTCCCCCGCGGCTCGCGTCAGCCCCTCTGCATGGCCTCACAGATCGCAGTCGTCTCGCGTACGCCGAGGCTTACCGCAGCGGCACAGTGCTGTACCCAGGTGCCCACGCCCTCCGGCGTCCCGCTCAGGTACGCGCGCAGCGCATCCCCGTACGCCAGCTCCAGGTGCCCCACCTCGACCGCGACCAGTGACTTCGGGTCCAGCCCGTACTCGACCAGCGTCAACCGCTCCGCCGAACGCGCCACGATCCCGTCCGCCGTGCCGAACGGGCGCAGCACCGCCAGCTCCGCGTGCACCACGGCGGCCAGCACGATGGCGGGCGCCTTCGTGGGCTGTTCGAGCAGGCCGAGCAGGCCCTCCATGCGGGCCGCGGTGTCGGCGGCGGCCGGCGCCGGGCCCAGGGACAGCGGGTCGGAGGCCTCGTCGAAGGCACGGGGGCGGCCGAGCTCCTCCTGCGGCGTCAGGCCGGCCGCCGCCACGACGTGCAGCCGGGCGAGCACCTGCCGGGGCGCCTTCCGCCACGTCACGCCCAGGCGGCCCATCTCCGCCGACGCGCGCAGCGCCCCCTGCACCAGCGGGTCGTGCGCCTCGTCCCGGCGCAGGACGTCCAGAGGCACGTCCACGCCCTCGATGGCGGCCGACGCCCGCGCGCCGCGCAGGGACGACTCCGTGGACACCGCGGGGCTGGCCCGGCGCAGGACGCGGTGGCGGTACAGCCGGTCGACGGCCTGCCGGGCCTCGTCCACCGCCTCCGGGACACCGGGGAACCGGGCGATGGCGGCCAATGGGTCACTCACGAGACATGACCTTACCTGCGGGTAGCACCGGGACGACGAGGCGCGGGGCCCACCACCAGAGTGACCCCGGTGCGGCGATCCAGGGCGGTGGCGGGGTGGCGGGGTGGCAGAGAGTGGCGGGACGCCGGATCACGTGGGGCGGCAGGCGTACCGGCCGGGCGGAGGTGACCCTCGGTGTACGGCCGGGAACGGCCCGGCAGCCAACCCCAGAGAAACCCCGGCGCACCCGGCCCCGAGGGGGGCCCATAAACCCCACCCGCATATTCTCCAGATTTCAGGATGACAACATTTCAATAGCAGTTGTAATGCGCCCTGATAAGGCTCCCCCACGGTACAGACCTGTCTAGACCTCTTGTGTACCGAGGTCGTGAGCTGGTGAAGTGGGACACGACCTATCCAATCTGGCCATAGAAGGAGCATGAGGTGGCCCCGGAGACCGCTGGTAACGAGCCCCAGGCGCTGTCCAACCTGCTGCAGGAGAATCGCCGGTTCGCACCGCCGGCCGACCTGGCGGCGGCCGCGAACGTGACCGCAGCCGCATATGACGAGGCCGCCGCGGACCGTCTCGCCTTCTGGGAGCAGGCTGCCGACCGGCTCACGTGGGCCAAACGGTGGGACACGACGCTCGAATGGAATCCCCCCTTCGCCAAGTGGTTCGTCGGCGGGGAGCTCAACGTCGCCTACAACTGTGTCGACCGCCACGTCGACGAGGGCCGCGGCGACAAGGTCGCCTATCACTGGGAGGGCGAGCCCGAGGGCGACACCCGCACCCTCACCTACAACGACCTGAAGACCGAGGTCAGCAAGGCCGCCAACGCCCTGCGGGAGCTCGGCGTGAACAAGGGTGACCGGGTCGCGATCTACATGCCGATGATCCCCGAGCTGCCGATCGCGATGCTGGCCTGCGCCCGCATCGGCGCGGTCCACTCGGTGGTGTTCGGCGGGTTCTCGGCCAGCGCGCTGAAGAGCCGGATCGACGACGCCGACGCCAAACTGGTCATCACCGCCGACGGCGGTTACCGCAGGGGCAAGCCGTCGGCGCTCAAGCCGACCGTGGACGAGGCCGTCGCCGAGTGCCCGCAGGTCGAGCACGTCCTCGTCGTACGGCGTACCGGCCAGGACGTCGCCACCAACGGCAAGGACGTGTGGTGGCACGACGTGGTGGAGCGCCAGAGCGACCAGCACACCGCCGAGCCCCACGACGCCGAGGACCCGCTGTACATCCTCTACACCAGCGGCACCACCGGTAAGCCCAAGGGCATCCTGCACACCACCGGCGGCTACCTGACGCAGACGGCCTGGACCCACCACGCGGTCTTCGACCTCAAGCCCGAGTCCGACATCTACTGGTGCACGGCCGACATCGGCTGGGTGACCGGCCACTCCTACATCGTGTACGGCCCCCTGGCCAACGGCGCCACCAGCGTCATCTACGAGGGCACCCCGGACACCCCGCACCGCGGCCGGTTCTGGGAGATCGTGCAGAAGTACAAGATCACGATCCTCTACACCGCGCCCACGGCGATCCGGACGTTCATGAAGTGGGGCGACGACATCCCCGCCAAGTACGACATGTCCAGCCTGCGCATCCTGGGCTCCGTCGGCGAGCCGATCAACCCCGAGGCGTACGTCTGGTACCGCGAGCACATCGGCCACGACCGCTGCCCCGTCGTGGACACCTGGTGGCAGACGGAGACCGGCGCCATCATGATCAGCCCGCTCCCCGGCGTGACCGCGGGCAAGCCGGGCGCCGCCATGCGCCCGCTGCCCGGCATCACCGCCGACGTGGTGGACGACCAGGGCAACAGCGTCCCGGACGGCGGGGGCGGCTTCCTCGTCGTACGCGAGCCATGGCCCTCCATGCTCCGCACGATCTGGGGCGACGACCAGCGCTACATCGACACCTACTGGAGCCGTTTCGAGGGGATGTACTTCCCCGGCGACGGCGCCAAGAAGGACGACGACGGCGACCTGTGGCTGCTCGGCCGCGTGGACGACGTCATGCTGGTCTCCGGCCACAACATCTCCACCACCGAGGTGGAGAGCGCGCTGGTCAGCCATCCGAAGGTGGCCGAGGCGGCCGTGGTGGGCGCGACCGACCCGGTGACCGGCCAGGCCATCGTGGCGTTCGTGATCCTGCGCGGCTCCGCCGAGGAGAACGACGACATCGCCTCCGACCTGCGCAACCACGTGTCCAAGACGCTCGGCCCGATCGCCAAGCCGCGCCAGATCCTGGTAGTTCCCGAGCTGCCCAAGACCCGGTCCGGCAAGATCATGCGCCGCCTCCTGCGCGACGTGGCCGAGAACCGCAGCATCGGCGACGTCACCACCCTGGCCGACAGCACGGTGATGAACCTGATCTCGGAGAAGCTCCCGTCCGCGAAGGCGGAGGACTAGAACCACACACGTAGCCGCATGTCCCAATGAAACGGGACATGCGGCTACATAGGTACGCTGAGCCACCGGCCGAGACGTGGCCGTTCCCGGCCGGTGACCGCCGTGCTCGTCGCCGGCAAAGCCGCCCCGACCTGGGCGAACCTCTCCCCGGACGGCCATGACGCGCTCCCCGGGACCGAGGCCGGCCCCGCGCAGGGCCGCCCTCGATCATCGCCTCCCTGGCGGCCTGGTCATGCCCGGCCTTCGCCTTCATGTCGGCGGGGTGAAGCCGGATGGATCAAACCAGGGCGCTATCTTTTCCGATCGGGTAGTTCTGGGAGTGATGGCGGAACGCGTGCTCGGTAAGTTCCTCGGCGTGTTCGGCGGTGCCTGGCTTTCCGTACGGCTCGGCCTGGCGAGACTGTCGGGACATGGCGTACGGCGACGATCGGCAGCGTGCCGAAGCCGTCACCACCGGGAACCTCGCGGCCGGCCTCATCGCGTCGATCCTGGCGGCGGTGTTGCTCAACGCACGAGTACGCAGCGCCGCATTTGCGCTGGATGATGTTTGACACGGCCACCAGGCCTCGATAGGAGACGTTCATGCCGCAGACTCCCGAGGAAGAATCCCTGGGCTCGCTGGTCGCCCAGGCGAGCAGTCACATCTCGTCCCTGATCCGCTCGGAGATCGAGCTGGCCAAGGCCGAGTTCAGGTTCGACGCCAAGCGGGTCGGCACGGCGGCCGGGATGTTCGCCGCCGCGGCCTTCATGGCGCACCTGTGCCTGATCCTCGCCTCGTTCACGATCGCCTACGCGCTGGCCCAGGTCATGCCCAACTGGCTCGCCTTCCTCATCGTGACCGTCTTCTACCTGCTGGTCGCGGGTCTGCTGGTGTTCGTCGGGATCCGCCGGCTCAAGGGTCTGGCCGGGATGAAGCGCACCGCCCGATCGATCAAGGGGCTCAAGGAGATCGCCACTCCCGAGGAGCCGGCGCTGCCGGTGCCCAGCCCGGATCGCGAGCCGGTGACCCGAGATGGCGCCTGACGAGTCCGTCGTCCAGATCGAGGGCCCGTGGACGCACCGCGCGGTGCACGCGGGCGGCACCCGGTTCCACGTCGTGGAGGCCGGTGACGGGCCACTGGTGCTGCTGCTGCACGGGTTCCCGCAGTTCTGGTGGACCTGGCGGCACCAGCTCACCTCGCTGGCGGGCGCGGGATACCGGGCGGTGGCGGCCGACCTGCGCGGCTACGGCGGCAGTGACAAGCCGCCGCGCGGCTACGACCTGCCCACGCTGGCCGCCGACGCGACGGGGCTGATCAGGGCGCTGGGCGAGACCGGGGCGATCGTGGTGGGGCACGACTGGGGCGGGCTGCTGGCCTGGACGATGGCCGTGCTCGACCCCAAGTGCGTACGCCGGCTGGTCGCGGTGTCGGCACCACACCCGCTGCGGCTGCGCAACGCGCTGCTGACCGACCCCTTCGGGCAGCTCAGGGCCAGTGGCCGCCGGCTCGGGTTCCAGCTTCCCCTGCTGCCCGAGCGCCGGCTCACGCGCCACGACGCGGCCCTGGTGGGGCGGCTGCTGGAGGACTGGTCGCGGCCCGGCTGGCCGGACCCCGGGGAGTCGCGGACCTACCGCGAGGCGTTCCGGATCCCGGCCGTGGCGCACTCGGCGCTGGAATACCACCGCTGGTTCGGCCGCTCCCAGCTCCGCCCCGACGGCCGCCGTTACGCCCGGGCCATGCGTACCGAGGTCGAGGCCCCCACGCTGCACCTGCACGGAGCGCTCGACCCGAGCGTCCTGCCACGCACGGCGCAGGGTTCGAGCCGCTACGTGGCGGCCCCCTACCGGTGGCGGCTGTTCGAGGCGGCCGGCCACTTCCCCCATGAGGAGATCCCCGACGTGTTCGACACCGAGCTGCTCGGCTGGCTGAACGATCCGGAGCCCGACCGATGAGAGACCGCGATCCCGAGGGCCGCCCGCGCAGCGCCCGGCCGCGCGACGCGTACGGCAGGCCGCTCCCCTACGGCTCCCCCGGCCTGCCCAGGGTCCCCGACGACTACGCCCCCACCACCGAGCAGGCGCTGGCCGACGGCCGCCGCTTCCTCGACGAGGGCCTGCCGTTCAACGCGCACGAGGTGTTCGAGGGCCGCTGGAAATGCGCTCCCGAGGAAGAGCGGGAGTTGTGGCAGGGCCTGGCGCAGATCTGCGTCGGGCTGACGCACCTGCAGCGCGGCAACGGGCGCGGCGCGGTGACCCTCTTCAGCCGGGGGGCCGCCAAGGCGCAGTCGTACGGCGGCGCGTACGACCCCGTCGGCAAGGCGGCCTCGGGCCTGACCCAGGACAGCGACCCCGACGAGGCCATCGCCCTGATCCTGGCCAAGCTCCCCCGCTAGCCCAGCGCGGCGCGGCCCGCGACCAGCGCGCGCGTGGCGCCCGTCGCGCGCTGGACGGCCGTGTCCACGGCCCGCTCGCCCTCGCCGAACATGCCCAGATGCAGCAGCCCCGCGAGCCCGTGCGCGGTGGCGGCCACGGCCGTCCCCAGCGCCTCCGCCGCACCCGGATCGCCGCCCGACAGCGCCATCGCGGCCGTGCGGAAGGCCTCCTTCACCGGCTGGGTGGCCCGTTCGAGCTCCGGCTCGGCGATCGGCGACAGGGTGCCGAAGACGGCCTCGAACAACGTCCGGTGCTTGGCGGCGAACCGCACGTATCCCCTGGCCACCGCCACCAGCCGGTCCTCCGGCGAGTCGCCGCCGCGCTCGGCCATCACGGCCGTGACCAGCAACTCCCCGACGCGTGTCCCGACCGCCAGGAGCAGCTCGTCGCGGTCGGCGAAGTGCCGGTAGGGGGCGCTGACCGCGACCCCGAGCCGCCTGCTGGCCTCCGCCAGCGAGAACCCCTGCACACCCTGCTCGGCGATCAGCTCCATCGCGGTGTCGATGAGCGCGGCGCGCAGGTCGCCGTGGTGGTAGCGGTCGCGTTTGCTCGTTCGGGGCGTCGGGGACACCGCCTCAGATTAGCGACAGCTCGTTCAGCTTGCCGATCTCGGCCTCCGTGAGGCTGAACTCCATCGTGGCGGCCGCCTCCGCCGCCTGCCGGGGCTTGGACGCGCCGGGGATGGCCACGACCGTGTCGCCGTAGCGGTTGATCACCCAGTTGACGGCCACCTGGGAGATCGAGACGCCGTACGCCGTGCCGATCTCCCGCATGGCGCCGATCAGCGGCCTGGTGCGGGCCAGCCCCCGGGCGCTCAGCTCGCGCCGGCCGAAGAACCTGCGCATCACCGGCGCGGACCTGGCCAGCGCGGGGTTCTCGTGGAAGCGCCCGGTGAGCAGGCCGCCCTCGAGCGGCGAGTACGCGATCAGCGTGACGCCCAGCTCGCGGGCCGTGGCCAGGACGCCGTCGCGCTCGACGTTCCGGTGCAGCAGGTTGATGCGGACCTGGTTCGAGGCCAGCGTGACGCCCTCGGCCGCGAGCACCCGGTGGGCGAGCCTGAGCTGGCGGGCGGAGAAGTTGCTCACCCCCACCGAGCGGATCCTGCCCGCCTTGAGCAGCGCCGCCATGGCCTTGAGCTGGGCCGGGATGCCCGACAGCGAGCCGGTGGGGAAGTGGATCTGGTGCAGGTCCACGGGGAAGCCGCCGAGGTGGCGCAGGCGGTCGCCGATCGTCCGCGTGATGCTGGCGGCCGTCCGGCCGACGGGGGCCCATTTCGTGGCCACCGTGACCTGTCCGGGCCGGATCCCGGCCGCCTTGAGCGCGGCGGCCAGCGCCTCCTCCGAGTTGCCGTTCCCGTACATCTCGGCGGTGTCGAACCAGTCGACGCCGCCGTCGAGTGCCGCCCGCACCACCTGGGTGGCCGACTCCTGGTCGATGGGCCTGATCATCCAGCGGGCAACGTTCCTGGTGCCGGCGAACTGCATGCATCCCAGGCCGATGGGGGTGATCTCGATGTCGGTCGTGCCGAGCCTGCGCGTCTTCATGCCCAACCCTCCATGTGATTGCCTATCACATTGTGAAAAGCTATCACATTGGGGCGTGCGAAGGGGAGGGTCCCTTCTGGATCAGCTGATCAGTCGCACTCCTGCGTGCTGGCCGGCGAGGTGTCGCTGCGGCCCGCCGAGGCGTCGGGAGCGACCTCCTCGGCCGTCAGCACGTAGCCGGTCTGCTCCTCGTTGATCGCGGCGGCGAAGATCACGCCGTAGACCCGGCCGTCCACCGTGAGCAGCGGCCCGCCGGAGTTGCCCGGCAGCACCTGGCCGCGGATCGCGTAGACCTTCCGCCTGACCGTGTTCTCCCGGTAGATGTCGGGGCCCTCGGCGTCGAGCTGTCCGCCGATCCTGGCCGGCTCGGCGGTGAAGCCCTTGCCCTTCGGGAACCCGGCGATGATCGCGTTGTCGCCGCGGCTGCCGTCGCCGTCGAAGGACAGCTGCGGCAGGTTGAGCTCCGGCACGTAGAGGACGGCGATGTCGCGCCGCGGGTTGTAGCGCACGACCGTGGCCGCGTGGCGGGCGCCGGTGGAGTCGATGACCTGCAGGTCACGGGTGACGCCGGCGACCACGTGGGCGTTGGTCATGATCCGGCCGGGGGCGTAGACGAAGCCGGTGCCCTCGATGTGCTTGTTGCAGCTCTCGGCGTTGCCCTGCACCTTGACGATCGCGCGGCGGGCCCGGCTCAGCTTGGCGCCCTGCAGCACGCTCTGGTCGGGCGGCTGCACGTCGATGAGCTGGCCGGCGCCGATGGCGTCGAAGACCGGCGGGAACTCCGAGCGGTCGATGAACTTCTTGAACGGCTGCTGCCAGTTGCGCGCGGCCTGCGGGATGGCGTCGTCGACCGTGGTCAGCAGCGCGGAGTTCTTGACCTGGTCGACGAGCGGGGTGAAGGCCGTCGAGACGATCAGCGACCCGATCAGCCAGGCGATGACCAGCACCGACAGCGCGCTGGCGAACGTGCCCCCGATCGCGTCGGCCACCTTGGCGGGCTCCCAGGTGACGTGGCTGCGCACGACGGCGCCGAGCGTCGAGGAGGCGAACTGGCCGATGGTCGCGGCGAGGAAGACGATCACGATGGCGAGCAGCGCCTGCGGCGTGTCGCCGTCGACGACGGCCTTGGAGACGGGCGGCGCGATGAAGACGCCCAGCACGGCACCGCCGACGAACCCCACGAAGCTCATGGCCCCGATGATGAAACCCTGCCGGTAACCCGAGATGCCGAAGGCGATCACGAGGCCGATCAAGATGAGGTCAAGCAGATCACCGCGCACGCTTCAAAGGTAACCAGCGATACGGTCAAGTGTGCACGTCTTCGATCAGGACGGCGTCACTCACCTGGCTATCTTGAGCGGTATGCCGCCGGACGAGGGAACAGTGCGCGATCTCATCCAGGCAGCGCTGCGCGACACCGATCCTGACGGCCCTCTGCGCTGGCACGTGATCTCCTTGCTGCGCCAGCGGGGCGACCTGGAGTCGTTCATCGAGGCGCGGCGGCTGTGCGCCGCCGACAGCGTCGCCGAACGTCTCCTCGGCGTGGACATCATGGGGATGCTGCGGCCGTTCGTGGACCGTACGCTGCCGGTGCTGCGCTATCTCGCCGCCAGCGAGGACGACGCCATGGTGCTCTATTCGGTGCTGATCGCGTTCGGCCACCTGGCGGACCCGCGCTCGCTCCCGTCCGTGATCGACCTGGCCGCCCACAACGACCCCCGGGTCAGGTACGGCGCGGCGTACGCGCTGCAGCACGTGCTCGGCGAGCCGCCGGACCGGGCGGGCCTGGAGACGCTGCGGGCGCTGGCGGCCGACAGCGACGCGGACGTGGCCGGCTGGGCCTCGCTCGGCGTCGCGCTCAGATCGCCCTATTAGCCGCGGGAGGCGAGGGTCACCACGTCGGGCGGCAGATCCTCCACCTGAGCCGGATCCCACGGCTGTTCGAGCCCGGCCTCGCGCAGCACCGTGTCCAGCACCATCGCCGTGAACCCCCACACCAGCATCCCGCGCACCCGGAACGCCGGCCCCGCCGTGCCACGGGGATGCCGCAGCATGACGCGGTTGCCCGGGTCGACCAGCTCGGCGAGCGGCACCCGCTCCACGGAGTCGACCTCGTCGGGCGAGGCCGCGTGCACCGCCGACGGCTCGCGCCACCAGGCGATCACCGGTGTGACGCGGTTGTCGCTGTGGTTGAGGTAGAGCTCGGGCATCGTGCACAGCACGTGCACCCCGCTGGGGTCGGCCCCGGTCTCCTCCTCGGTCTCCCGCAGCGCGGCCTCGATCGGCCCGGCGTCCTCCGGGTCCACGCCGCCGCCGGGGAAGGCGGGCTGCCCCGGGTGCCTGCGGCCGCGCGTGCTGCGCTGGATGAGGAGCACGTCAGGGCCGTTGGGCCCCTCGCCGAACAACATGAGCACCGCCGCCGCCCGGCCACCCCGGCTGGGCGGCCGGAAGAAAGGGGGAACACGGATCTGCCGCGCTTGCGCCGCCAGTCTTTCGAGCCAGTCGGGCACTTGGGTCACGCATCCTCCAACACGCCGGGGCGCGAATGACTTCCCTCGATCAGGAGAAGGGGCCGGGCCTGACAAGCTTGGTGGCCTCGGCGGGGGCCGTGGGGCCGGTGCCGTACGAGGGGCAGAGCGCGGCCAGCGGGCACACGCCGCACGCCGGCCGCCGGGCGTGGCAGATGCGGCGGCCGTGCCAGATCACCCGGTGCGAGAAGATCGTCCACTCCCGCTTGGGCAGCAGCTCGCCCACGGCGTGCTCGATCTTGACGGGGTCGGTCTCCTCGGTCCAGCGGAACCGGCGGACGAGCCGCTGGAAGTGGGTGTCCACGGTCAGGCCCGGCACGTCGAACGCGTTGCCCAGCACCACGTTCGCCGTCTTGCGGCCCACGCCGGGCAGCGCGACCAGGTCTTTCAGCCTGCCGGGCACCTCGCCTCCGTGGCGCTCGCACACCGCCTGGGCCATGCCGATGATGCTGTTGGTCTTCGCGCGGAAGAAGCCGGTCGAGCGGATGATCTCTTCCATCTCCGGCCGGTCGGCGGCGGCGTAGTCCTCCACGGTTGGATATTTCGCGAAGAGGGTGGGGGTGACCATGTTGACCCGCTTGTCCGTGCACTGCGCGGACAGGATGGTCGCGACCAGCAGCTCCAGCGGGTTGCCGAAATCGAGCTCGCAATGGGCGTCCGGGTAGGTCTCCGCGAGGATGCGGTTCATCTTGCGCGCCCGCCGAACCAGAGCGAGCTGGGTCTCAGGCTTGCGCCCCGCCGCGTTCGTCGCCATGCGGCAAGAGTAGAAGCTCCGGGGAACGGTTGAACCAAGGACGGCTTATCCGCGTACAACCTGGCGCCTTGGAAGGGGGTCGTCATGGGTGATCAGGGAGCGACGCTGGCGGAGTTCGTCCGGCATGGAGGTCCGCTGCGCGGCCAGGCGCTGCACCGGCTCGCCGTGACCTGCGTCGCGGCCATGGCCAAGCTGCACGCGCGCGGCACCGCCGGGGTGCGGCTCAGCAAGGAGAGCGTGGCGCTGGGCGCGCGCGGCCAGGTGCTCATCGGGTGGCAGCGCTCCGCGACGGAGTCCGGCCTGCCGCGGGCGGAGGACGTACGGGCCTGGGCCGACCTGGTGGTCTTCGCGGCCACCGGCGCCGAGGACGGCGACACCTCCGTCCTGTGGCCCGCGCTGCGGATCGCGGTCGAGCAGTGCCGCCACCCCGAACCCGCCTCCCGCCCGCAGGCCGCGGACGTGCTCCGGGTCCTGCTCAGCCGGTCGGTGGCGGCGGCGGTGGCGTCCGTGGACGACCTCCTCTCCGGGGACCACCGAAGGGCGGGCTGAGCTCCGAGGAGTGCCGGTCGCGCGGTGAATCAGGCCGTCCGGTACCTTTCCCCCGGGAGCTGACGCACCTGGACAGGCTCCGAACACTCCGGCGTTCCCATAGCCTGTGTGTGCTGTCCGGAGTGGGGTGAGTCACAATGGCAGCAGAGGAGGCAGAGTGAACACCGAAGATGTGCTGGGCAAGGCCCCCCTGTTCGCCGCGCTGGACCGCGAGAGTGCCGCCGCGCTGCGCACGAGCATCACCGAAGTCCAGCTGTCCAAGGGGCAGACGCTCTTCCACGAGAACGAGACGGGCGACCGGCTCTACGTGGTGCTGGAAGGCAAGATCAAGCTTTCCCGCACCTCCCCGGACGGGCGGGAAAACCTGCTGAGCGTGCTGGGGCCGAGCGAGATGTTCGGCGAGCTGTCGCTGTTCGACCCGCGGCCGCGCACGGCCACGGCGACGGCGCTGACCGAGGTGCGCCTGGCCGGGCTGGGCCACGACGACCTGCGGCCGTGGCTGACCGGCCGGCCCGAGGTGGCGCTGCACCTGCTGCGCGCGCTCGCGCAGCGGCTGCGCCGCACCAACGACGTGCTGGCCGACCTGGTCTTCACCGACGTGCCCGGCCGGGTGGCCAAGCAGCTGCTCGACCTGGCCGAGCGGTTCGGCACCAAGACCGACGACGGCCTGCGGGTGCACCACGACCTGACCCAGGAGGAGCTGGCGCAGCTCGTCGGCGCCTCGCGGGAGACGGTCAACAAGGCGCTGGCCGACTTCGCCCAGCGCGGCTGGCTGCGGATCGAGGCCAAGGCCGTGGTCATCCTCGACATGGACCGCCTCTACAACCGGTCCAGATAGTCCAGCTGCGCCAGCACCGACATCTCGGCGGCCGGCCAGAGCGATCGGTCGACGTCGGCGTACACGATCTTGACGATCTCCCGTGGCGTGCGCGCGCCCTGCGCGCGCGCCGCCCTGATCTGGTCGAGCCGCTCGCGCCGGTGGGCGATGTAGCCGTCGAGCGCGCCGATCGGGTCGGGCAGCACCGGGCCGTGGCCGGGCAGCAGCGCCCGCGCCTCCAGGCTCTCGGCCGCCGCTCTGAGCCGGTCGAGGCTGCGCAGATAGTCGGCCAGGCCGCCGTCGCGGGCGATGATCGTGGTGCCCCTGCCGAGCACGGTGTCGCCGGTGAGCATCGCCCGGTCCGCCGGCAGCCAGAAGCACAGCGAGTCGAACGAGTGGCCCGGGGTGCCGTACACGTGGATCTCCAGGCCGGCCACGGTCACCACGTCGCCGTCGGCGAGCCCCTCGTCCCCCAGCCGGTGGCGCGGGTCGAGGGCGCGCACGGGCGCGCCGACCATGCCCGCGAAGCTCTTGGCGCCGCCGCTGTGGTCGAAGTGGCCGTGGGTGAGCAGGATCTCGGTGACGCGGCGCGGCCCCAGGTGCTCGCGCACGCGGCTCAGGTGCGACTCGTCCTGCGGCCCGGGATCGACGACGACCACCTCCTCGCCGGTGCCGATCACCCACGTGTTGGTGCCGTCGAGGGTCATCGCCGAGGGGTTGGGGGCGAGCAGGTTCTCGGCGTGATCGGTACGCGACCCGTCGGGCGTGTCGAGCGGGATGTGCAGCCCGCTCATGTGGTCACCAGCCGCATCTCGCCCTCGATCTCCACGGCTCTGGGCATGATCGTGACGATCTCCCGGGGCGCGGCCAGGACGCCGGCCACGCTGTCGTACGCCGCGAGCTCGCTCAACGTCCGGTACGTGGGCGGCATGAGGAAGATCTCCCCCTTGTGCGCCAGCTCTATGGCCTCGTCCGGGCGCTGCCAGACGACCTGGTCGGCCTCCCCGCCCACGTCGCGCGTGCGCTGCCCCTCGGGCAGCACGGCGGCGAAGAACCGGGTGTCGAACCGCTTCTGCTCGATCTCCGGCGTGATCCAGTGCGCCCACGCCTTGAGCAGGTCGGAGCGGAGCACCAGGCCGCGCCGGGCGAGGAAGTCGGCGAAGCCGAGGCTGCGGTCGATCAGCGCCAGCCTGTCGGCCTCCCAGTCCGCACCCGTGGTGTCGGCCACCACGGAGTCGGGCCCGGGCCCCGCCAGGAGCACGCCGGACTCCTCGAACGTCTCGCGCACCGCCGCGCACACCAGCCCGCGGGCCAGCCGCTCCCCGGCGTTGAAGACCTCGCCCCACTCCGCCGGGGACGGCCCGGCCCAGGCGACGGCCTGATCGGTGTCGCGCACGTCCACGGAGCCGCCGGGAAAGACGTACGCGCCCGCCGCGAAGGCCATCGTGGCCTTGCGCCGCAGCAGGTAGACCTCCGGTCCCGGGCGCAGGAGCACCACCGTGGCGGCGTCCCGCGCCGGCACCGGCTGGATCCGCCCGGCGAGGACTTCCCGCGCCCGGGCGGCGAGTTCGGCTGGAAGCGGCAATCCGGTCACATGACCTCCTCCTAGAACATCACTCGGTCATGGTGACATATGCCCCGTCAGCCGACTTCGGCGATCAGCTCCACTTCCACGGGCGCGTCGAGCGGCAGGGAGGCGACGCCCACGGCGCTGCGCGCGTGCTTGCCGGCCTCGCCCAGCACCTGGCCGAACAGCTCGCTGGCGCCGTTGCCGACCTTCGGCTGGTCGGTGAAGGACGGCTCGCTGGCCACGAACACGACGACCTTGACGATGCGGACGACCTTGGACAGGTCACCGACCTCGGACCTGAGCGCGGCCAGCGCGTTGAGCGCGCAGATGCGCGCCATCTCCACGCCTTCCTCGGTGGTCAGGTCGGCGCCCAGCTTGCCGGTTCTGGCCAGCTTGCCGTCGACCAGGGGCACCTGGCCCGAGGTGTAGACGAGGTCGCCGGTGCGCACGGCCGGGACGTAGGCCGCCACGGGCGCCGGCACCTCGGGCAGCTTCAGGCCGAGCTCCTCGAGCTTCTGCTCAGGGGTCACTGCTTCTCCCTCTTGAAGTAGGCGACGAGCTGCTCCGGCGTGGCGCCCTGGAGGATCTGGACCAGCTCCCAGCCGTCCGCGCCGAAGTTGTCGAGAATCATCTTGGTGTTGTGGATCAGCACTGGGGCTGTGAGGTACTCCCACTTCTTCATGGGGGCAGCTTATTGTGAGCAATCTCAAACGGTGGTCGTCGGCTTTCGACAAGTGACCGTTCGGTAGCCTCGAAACGTGGACTCTCCGGACACGGATTGGGCCGACGTACGGCTGCACGTCGTCACCGGCAAGGGCGGCACCGGCAAGACGACCGTCGCCGCCGCCCTGGCCCTCGCCCTGGCCTCAGGCGGTCGCAAGGTGCTGCTCGTGGAGGTGGAGGGCAGGCAGGGCATCGCGCAGATCTTCGACCTGCCGCCGCTCCCCTACGAGGAGCGCAGGATCGCGGTCGCGCCGTCGGGCGGTGACGTGTACGCGCTGGCCATCGATCCCGAAGAAGCCATGCTCGAGTACATGGAGATGTTCTACGGGATGCGCCGGGCGGGTCGCGCGCTGACCAAGATGGGCATCGTCGACTTCGCCACCACCGTGGCCCCCGGCTTCCGCGACGTGCTCGTCACGGGCAAGACCACCGAGGCGGTGCGCAGGCGCGGCAGGAACGGCCGCCGGATCTACGACGCCGTCGTGCTCGACGCGCCGCCCACGGGCCGCATCACGCGCTTCCTGAACGTCACCAAGGAGGTGGCGGGCCTGGCCAAGGTCGGGCCCATCAAGAACCACTCCGACCTCGTCAGCGGCGTCGTGAAGTCCCCGGAGACCGCGGTGCACTTCGTCACGCTTCTGGAGGAGATGCCGGTACAGGAGACGCTCGACGGCCTGGCCGAATTGCGCTCCGCCGGCCTTCCCCCGGGTGGAATTTTCATCAACATGGTGCGCGAGTCACTCCTGCCCCAAGCCGCTCTTGACACGGCTGTCAAGGGCCGGTTCGACGCCGAGGAGATCGCGCTCGGGCTCAAGGCGACCGGCGTCGCCGACGGCGCTCAGGCCACGGCGCTGGCGGAGGCGCTCGCCGCGGAGATCGTCGAGCACGCCCACCGCACGGAGCTGGAGCGCGCCGAGCGCGAGACGCTGGCCGAGGCCGGGCTGAAGAGGTACGAGCTGCCGCTGCTGGCCGACGGGGTGGACCTGGCCGGCCTGTACGAGCTGGCAGAGAGCATCCGCACCCAGGGAGCAGCGTGAAGAAGCCCGCCAGACTCGACATCGACGCGATCCTCGACGACCGGGGCACCCGGATCATCGTCTGCTGCGGCGCCGGCGGTGTGGGCAAGACCACGACCGCGGCCGCCCTCGGCCTGCGGGCCGCCGAGCGCGGCAGGTGCGTGGTCGTGCTGACCGTGGACCCGGCCCGGCGGCTGGCGCAGTCGATGGGGCTGACCGAGCTGGACAACACCCCACGCCTGGTCAGCTCGCCCGAGGGCGACGGGCAGCTCTTCGCCATGATGCTCGACATGAAGCGCACGTTCGACGAGATCATCGAGGCGCACGCCGACCCCGAGCGGGCCCGCCAGATCCTGTCGAACCCCTTCTACCAGTCCCTCTCCTCCAGCTTCTCGGGCACGCAGGAGTACATGGCCATGGAGAAGCTGGGCCAGCTCCGCCGCTCGGACGAGTGGGACCTGATCATCGTGGACACGCCGCCCTCGCGCTCGGCGCTGGACTTCCTGGACGCGCCCGAGCGGCTCGGGCGCTTCCTCGACGGCCGGTTCATCCGGCTGCTGACCGCACCGGCCAAGGCCGGCGGGCGCAGCGCGTTCCGGCTGCTCAACGCCGGGTTCGGGTTGATGGCGGGGGCGATGACCAAGTTGCTGGGCGCCCAGGTGATCAAGGACCTGCAGACGTTCGTGTCCGCGCTGGACGCGGTGTTCGGCGGGTTCAGGCAGCGTGCCGACATGACGTACCGGCTGCTCCAGGCGCCGGGCACGGCCTTCCTCGTGGTGGCCGCGCCCGAGCGCGACGCGATGCGCGAGGCGTCCTACTTCGTGGAGCGCCTGGCCGAGGAGCGCATGCCCCTGGCCGGCCTGGTGGTCAACCGGGTGCATGAGTCGCCGGCCTCGGCGCTCTCCGCCGCCCGCAGCGCCGCCGCCGCGGAGGATCTGGAGTCGAGGGGCGAGCACGAGCTCACCGCCGCCGTGCTGCGGCTGCACGCCGGGCGGATGCAGCTCGCCGCCCGCGAGAGCCGCGAGCAGGAGCATTTCGTCTCGGCCCACCCCACGGTGCCCGTGGTGCAGGTTCGCGCCATGTCCGAGGACGTCCACGATCTGACGGGTCTTCGGCAGATCGGGAATCTGCTGGCGACCGCATAGAAGTACGGCCGGCGGGCGACGCCGGCCGTACGCGGCCGCCGGGCTGGGGTCAGCCGGCGATCAGCTCGTTGGTTCGTTCGTATTCTTCCTTGGCGGACTCGAGCAACTCGCGCCACGAGTCCACGTCGGGCCGCCGCCGCAGCAGGGCACGTCGTTCCCGTTCGGTCATACCGCCCCACACCCCGAACTCGATGCGATTGTCCAACGCATCGGCGAGGCATTCAGTACGGACCGGGCAACCCCGGCAGATGAGCTTGGCTCTGTTCTGCGCGGCGCCCTGCACGAACAGGGCATCCGGATCCGCACCCTTACAGGCGGCACGGGAGGTCCAATCCGTGATCCACATTTTTCGACCCCACTCCCCTTAGGTGGTCAGTCGTCATTTGGGGCCGACGGGCGCGGGCGCCGAGCCTCCGTATTCAGTTGCCGCAGGGAGAACGTACGCAACTAGACGTTCGGGCCGACAGACCCCAGAGGACCAATTTCTCGCAGCAGTCTTGACCGGGAATGACTAGTCACCCCCGCCAGTCAAGGCGAAATGGTGTCGTGCTACCGGAAAGGTCAGTCTTTCGACGTACTCTTGGTAGCGTGCAAGCGCGTGGCAAAGATCGTTCCAACCCCGTCCTCAACGTCCTGCGGCTCATCATCGCCGGATCGGCGGCCGGGGTGCTCGCGGCCGCCGTGGCGTTGCCGGCGGTCGGCGGAGCGGGAGTGTCCACCAAGACGGCGGTGGAGGGGCTCAACCTCAAGCCCGAAGAACTCGACGAACCTCCTCTGCCCGAGCGCACCGAACTGCTCGACGCCGACGGGAAGAAGATCGCGCAGTTCTACTTCGAGAACCGGCAGTCCGTAAGCCTCGACCAGGTCGCCCCGATCATGCAGACGGCGCTGATCGCGATCGAGGACTTCCGTTTCTACCAGCACGGACCGATCGATGTGGAAGGAACGGCCAGAGCGCTCGTCAAGAATTTGACCAGTGGCGGCGTGACGCAGGGCGGCTCCTCGATCACCCAGCAGTACGTCAAGCAGGTGCTGGTCAACAAGGCCGAGACGCCCGAGGAGCAGGCGGCGGCCATCGCGCCGACGGTCTCCCGCAAGCTGGCCGAGCTGCGCTACGCCATGGCGATCGAGAAGAAATACTCCAAGAACCAGATTCTTGAGAAATATCTCAACATCGCCTACTTCGGTGCCGGCGCACACGGCATCCAGGCGGCCTCCAGGCGCTTCTTCGACAAGCCGGCCTCCAAGCTCACCCTCGTCGAGGCCGCCACGCTGGCCGGCGCGGTGCAGAACCCGGCCAGGACCGACCCCAACGTCGGCCCCGAGTCCCGCGAGCGGCTGCTCGAGCGGCGCAACATCGTGCTGGACCGGATGGCCGAGCTCGGCAAGATCACGCCTCCTGAGGCCGCCGAGGCCAAGGCGAAGAAGCTGGGCTACAAGGACGTCAAGGTGCCCGGCGGCTGCGAGGTCAGCGAGGTCCCGTACTTCTGCCTCTACGTCCAGTACGAGATCCTCAACAACGAGGACTTCGGCAAGAACCAGGACGAGCGCAGGAAGCTGCTCCAGCGGGGCGGTCTGAAGATCAAGACCACGATCGACCCGAAGATGCAGGAAGCCGCCGAGAAGGCGATCAAGAAGTACGTCAGCACCAAGGACAAGCCCGTGGCCTCGCAGGCCATGATCGTCCCTGGCACCGGCGAGATCAAGGCGATGGCCGCCTCGCGGAAGTTCGGCCAGAGCAAGAAGAAGAACGAGATGAGCTACAACATCGTGGCCGATGCGGCGCACGGTGGCGGTCGCGGGTTCCAGCAGGGCTCGACGGCCAAGGTCTACACGCTGGCCGCGGCGCTGGAGGAGGGCCTGAAATACGGCGACGGCTTCCCGTCCCCGGCCGGCTACACCGCCGGTGGCTACAGCACGTTCAAGAACTGCAAGGGCCAGAACGTCGGCGACCCGTCGCACACCGTACGCAACTCCAGCGAGGGCGGCGGCGGCTTCAAGACGCTGGAGAGCGGCACCTGGGGCTCGGTGAACACGTTCTTCGTCAAGCTGCAGGAGAAGGTCGGGCTCTGCGACGTGGTCAAGATGGCCAAGAAGCTCGGCGTCAAGCGGGCCGACGGGCAGAAGCTGTCCGAGGTGGAGACGTTCACGCTCGGGGTCAACGAGGTCGACCCCGTCACGATCGCCAGCTCCTACGCGGTCTTCGCCTCGCGCGGCCAATACTGCAGGCCGCTGGCCATCACCGAGATCAAGGACCGGAACGGCAAGGCCAAGCAGTACAAGCCCAAGTGCTCCCAGGTGATGGAGGAAGACGTCGCCGACGCGGTCAACGGCATCCTGTCCGGGGTGTTCACCAAGGGCACGATGCAGGAGGTCGGCGGCATCGGGCGCGACGCGGCCGGCAAGACGGGCACGACCGACAACTACATGTCGGCCTGGTTCGCCGGTTACACCCCGAACCTGGCCTCCGCCGTCAGCCTGGGCGACCCGCGCGGCACCTCGGCCCACAAACTGATCGGGATCACGATCGGGGGGCGCTACTACCCGTACGTGTACGGCGCGTCGATCTCCGGGCGGGTCTGGAAGGACTCCATGATCCAGGCGCTCAAGGGGATCGAGCCGACCGAGTTCGCGGAGGTCGACCGCTCGCGGTTCGGCGGCTGCACGGACAACTGCGCGCCCAAGCCGCCCAAGAAGAAGAAGGACGAGGAAGGGCCGGACGACCCGTTCGACATCTTCGACCCCGGTGACGGGGACGGGCCCCCTGACGGGCGCGGCGACGGGCGGGACGACGGAGACGGGCCCGGAGGCGGCCGCGGGCGCGGCGGCGACGCCGGACCGATCACACCGGGCCGCTGAGGCCTCCGCCCACGGACGTGGGGGGAGGCCCATGGCACAGAACATGGGCCAGACCCTCCCGGGCCCGCTGAGACGGCGCTGAAGCCCGTCCCAGGGCCCCTGGGACGGCGCCGAGGCCCTCTCACAGCCTTGTGCCGGCCTGCCTTGCCCGCTTACCGGCCTACCTTGCCCGCTAGCCGGCTGCGTACCGGCCTGCCTTGCCCCGCTAACCGGCCAGCTTGGCGCGGACGGCGGCCGCGACCCGGCCGCCCTCGGCCCGCCCGGCCACCTTGGGGTTGACGGCCTTCATGACCTGCCCCATGGCCTGCGGCCCCACGGCGCCGGTCTCGGCGATGGCCGCGTCGACCAGCGCGGCCAGCTCCTCGTCGGAGAGCTGCGCCGGAAGGTACTCCTCCAGCACCGCCTGCTCGTCCAGCTCCGCCTGCGCCTGCTCGGCCCGCCCCGCGTTGCCGAACGCCTCCGCCGCCTCCCGCCGCTTCTTGGCCTCCTTGGTCAGGACCTTGATGATCTCGTCATCGGTCAGCTCCCGGGCCTGCTTGCCGGCGACCTCCTCGACGTTCACGGCGGCCAGTGCCATCCGGACCGTCCGGAGACGTACCTCGTCCTTGTTCTTCAGCGAGGCCGTCAGATCGGCCTTCAGCTTGTCCTTCAATCCGCTCATGCGCTCCATCTTGCCGCCTGCGCGGACTACCCGGTCGCCTCGCGCCGGATGTCGGGCATCATGAGTACGTGAGGAAAGCAGTCGCAGTGCCCCTGTCCATGCTCGGTCTCGGCCTGGCCGGGCTGGGCTACGCCTCCGTGGTGGAGCGAAACTGGTTCCGTCTGCGCCGCTTCGACGTACCCGTGCTGGAGCGCGGCCAGCGTCCCGTGCGCGTCCTCCACCTGTCGGACCTGCACCTGACGCCGCGCCGGACCATGCTGATCAACTGGGTCCGCTCGCTGGGCGCCCTGGAGCCCGACCTCGTCGTCAACACCGGCGACTCGATCGCGCACCCGGAGGCCGTGCCCGCGCTCCTGCACGCCCTGGAGCCCCTGCTGTCCCGCCCCGGCCTGTTCGTCTACGGCTCCAACGACCTCTACGCCCCGAAGCCGAAAAACCCGGCCCGCTACCTGTGGCGCACGTCGAAGAACGAGCGGCGCCAGCACGTGCCCACCCTCCCGTGGGAGGAGTTGGGGGCGGGCATGGCCGCCGAGGGCTGGCTCGACATGAACAACACCACGGCCCGCATCAAGGTGGGCGACCTGGACGTGGCCGTGGCCGGCATCCACGACTCCCACATCTCCCGCGACCGCTACGACCTCGTGGCGGGCCCGGCACCGGCGGACGCGGACCTGCGCCTGGGCGTCATGCACTCACCCGAGCCCCGCAACATGACCCGCTTCGCCGCGGACGGCTACCAACTCCTGCTGGCCGGCCACACGCACGGGGGCCAGCTCTGCATCCCGTTCTACGGCGCCCTGGTGACCAACTGCGGCATCGACCGGGCCCGGGTCAAGGGCCTGAGCCGCCACGACTCGGCCTGGCTGCACGTGTCGGCCGGCCTGGGCACCTCGCCGTACGCCCCGGCCCGCTTCGCCTGCTTCCCGGAGGCGACGCTCCTCACGCTGGTTCCCCGGAGATAAAGGCGGTCACAAGCACCTTGGAAGTCCGCTAGACTTTTCCAAGCACGCGCACGACGGCGTGCACCGGGGTGTAGCGCAGCTTGGCAGCGCGCTTCGTTCGGGACGAAGAGGTCGTGGGTTCAAATCCCGCCACCCCGACAGAATTGCCACAGGTAGAAGGCCGCTTCCGAAGATCGGAAGCGGCCTTTCTCATAGCCTGAGTGGCTCACTGCGTGACCATCCCCTCAGATCGGCGACACTTCCCAGACGGTCGCCCTAAGGTCCCTCGTCCTCTCATGGCCCGTACATGACGGGCAGGAGATGCTGCACGCCGTCCATGCGGCTGCGGTCGGCAGCGGCGTGTTCAGCGGCAGCGTGGTCAGCCACCTCGTCAGCCGGTCCGCCACGCAGACCGTGATCCCCGGGCTGGCCGCGCGGGAGCACGACGCCCTGAATCTCGTGGCGGCCGGCCTGACCAACACGGCCATCGCCCATCGCCTGTCGCTCAAGCCGAAGAGGGTTCGCAATTACTCGTCCATGGTGTTGACCAGGCTCGGGGTCGACGACCGTGACGAGGCGCTCGCCCTGGCCCGTGCGGCCGGGCTGGGGTTCTGACGGCCCCGCTGCGGCACCGACGAACAGGACGTCATCCTCCAGACCGATCAGCTGCTCGCTCGCGGCGTTCCGGAAGATCGCGTCTACATCGACCGCGGCTTCTCCGGCACCACCCGCCGCAACCGGGCCGGCCTCGACCAGGCCCTCGCCGCAGTCTGGGACGGCACCGTGTTCATCGTCACCGGGTTCCATCGCTTCGTCCGCAACAGGGCCGAGGCCGACGTGCCGATCCGCCTCCGGGCTGATGTGATGACGGTATGGTCGCCATGCGTGATGGCCGGATACTCCACGGCGTCTGGAGGCTGCTGCGGCGGTTGCCGCCAGGTGTGGCCAGGAGGGTCGCCCGGCTCGTCGCCGGTGCGCAGGCTATGCGCGAATCCGGCTACTGGAAGACCGCGTACCGGATCTCACCCAGGCTGGCGGGTGAGAACCCCGGCCTTGGCAAGATCCCGCCGTGGTGGGCCGCGACGGTCCGCGTCCGCAGGAACGGGCTGAGGCTGGAGCTGGACCTGCGCGACAACCTGCAGGCCATCCTGTACTACACCGGACGCTACGAGCCCGATGTCCTGCGGTTCCTCCGCCGGGAGCTCCGGGCCGGGGACGTCGTGGTCGATGTCGGGGCGCACATCGGCGTACACGCACTCGCCGCCGCCCGCATCCTGCGTCGCTCGGACGGCCGCGTGATCGCTTTCGAACCCGCCTCGGACTCCGCCGCCAAGCTCCGCGCCGCCGCCCACCGTAACCGCCTGCGGGTCGAGGTCGTGCGGACCGCGCTGGGCGCCCGCCACGGGACGGCCGGCCTGTACGGCGACGCACGCTACGACGCCGCCGACGCGGGAGTACGGTCCGAGTACGGCGATGCGGCACTGGTCGAGCAGGTCCCGGTGCGTACCTTCGACGCCTGGGCCGAGGAGACGGGGCTGCGCCGCCTCGATGTCGTCAAGATCGACGTGGAGGGCGCCGAGGCCGCCGTGCTCACCGGCATGAGCCGCTCGCTCCGCACCCTGCGGCCGCGCGCCGTGCTGGTCGAGGTCAAACAGCGCGAACGCACGGACACGAGCGCGGAGGAACTGCGCGAACTCCTGCGCGCACATGGGTATGCGAAGGCCGCTCGCCTCGGCCACAACGAGCTGTTCCGCCCCGGCGAGCCTCCCTCATCGAGATCGTCATAGAGGGCTGGATCGTGCTGCCTGAGGGGCCCGGCGGGTAGCGTCGCGGGCGTTCTCGGCGAGGACCATCAGCGCCTTGTGCTCGCGGTGGGCGTCTTCGCGGGTGGGCAGCCCACGAACCGCAGCCGACGTCGCGCGCGGCGGCTCCGCGAACCTTGGTCGGACGTCGCGCCCAGCGCTTAGGGTCAGGGCATGGATCATGAGCCGATGCGGCGAGTCGCCGAGTTCCGCGAGACGTTCGACGGTGAGGCCCGGACCGAACGCCCCGAATTGGCGGAACACCGCCGGACGCTGCTGGTCGAGGAAGCGGGCGAAGCTGCCGAGGCCCTCACCGACCTCGCGAAGGCCCTGCGGACCGGCGACGACCCGCTCGCCGCGTACAAGGCGGTGGCCAAGGAACTGGCCGACGTCCTCTACGTCACCTACGGCGCCGCGGATGCACTGGGGATCGATCTGCCGGCCGTCTTCGCCGAGGTCCATCGGTCCAACATGAGCAAGCTTGACGCGGACGGCCGAGTCCTCCGCCGAGCCGACGGCAAGGTGCTCAAAGGCCCCGGCTACCGACCGCCGATCCTCGATGATCTCGTCGAGCGGCCGTCGACCGGGTCCTGAGCGCTCCGCACGACGTTCGACCAGGATTCGCGGAGGGACAGACTCCACGACACCGACGACCAGCCAGGGAGGCGCGGGGTGCACAACCACGAACCCGCCGACTACCACTGCCCGTTCTGCCACCTCACCCCGGACCGGGAACCCGACGTGGTCTACCGCGACGAGCGCGTCTTCGCGATGATCTGCCCCCGCTGGTGGCCGCGGAACGCGGGACATCTGCTGATCATCCCCGTCGCCCATCACGAGAACCTCTACGACCTCCCCGCCGCCGACGGCCACGCGATCTTCGACGCCACCCGGATGCTCGCCCGCGCCATGCGCACCGCCTACGACTGCGCGGGCGTCTCCACCCGCCAGCACAACGAGCCCGCCGGCAACCAAGACGTCTGGCACTTCCACCAGCACCTCTTCCCCCGCTACCCCGGCGACGACCTCTACGGCACTCCCCCGCAGCCCGACTGGCTCCCCGCCGACCGCCGCCGCGCCTACGCGGAGCGGCTGCGGGCCGCGCTCAACCCCTAGAAGACGCGTTGCGTGGCGCGTTCGGGCAGGGCAGCGGCGTGCCTGTGTTCCGTGCCAGGCCGCCCGCATGCCCGCCCGTCCGGTGTACGGGTACCGGGGCCTACAGTGCGCGCATCAGCAGGTGGCCGCGGCGGAATCGTTCATCCTCCAGAGGCTCGCGCAACATCCGCGCCACCTCGACGAACCCTTCCTTGCAGGCCAGGTCGGCCAGGTCGTCGATCGGCCAGCGGTAGGCCGGCGTGACCCTGTGGTCGAACTGCAGCACCGGGCCGCCCTCGGATTCGAAGAAACCGAGCAGGAGGTGACCACCCGGGGCCAGCACCCGGCGGAACTCGGCAAGGTACGGCGGCAGCTCCGGTGGCGGGATGTGGATGACGGAGTACCAGGAGAGCAGTCCGCCCAGCTCGCCGTCGGCCACGTCGAAGGCGCCCATCGAACCCACCTCGAAACGCAGGTCAGGATGGTCTCTGCGGGCGATGTCGATCAGTGCGGGAGACAGGTCGATGCCGAAGGCGTCCAGTCCGAGGTCACGCAGGTGTGCCGTCATGTGCCCGGGACCGCAGCCGGCCTCGGCGACGGGCCGGGGTCCGGCGGCCCGTACGAGTTCGGCGAACACGGCGACCATCGCGCGATCCAGCGGCAGGCGGTCGAGCGAATCTCGGGCGAAGTCGGCGTAGAGGTCGGCGACGGCGTCGTAGGCGTCCGCCGTCGCGGTCAGGTAGGGGGAGGATTCGGCCATGGCGGACGACTGTAGTTCATCGGTCGGCAAAGGTCGTCGGTCTTTTCCGGTGGTCGTGCGTCGCACACGCGCCAAGATCGCAGATCTGGCCGCGCTGAGGGGCGCCATGAGCCAGGAGTGCGCAGCGCGGGGCCGCCTCCTCCGCGAAGTGGTGGCTGGACCGGCTTGCCGCATGGCCGTACACCCGTGTTCGGTAGATGTGGCGAGCGCGGGAAGCGGTTCCTTCGGGGGGAGAGAGAAGGGCGTTCATGGAGTGTGTGATCGGGAGGACGGCTCGGCTGCAGCGCTTCTTCTCTTTGCCGGAGGCTGGGGGTCGCCGGGGAAGCGCCGTACGATGACACATCATGCCGTCGGGAGGGTAGAGGTCCGTGTCCGATGACCACGCAGGGCACCGGGATCCCCGCCGGGGCGCGAGCGGTTCGGCGCACACTGCCAGGGCGGTGCCCGGGCGCGGTCGGACGGGGTGGTGGGTGGCCGGGGTGTTGGTCATCGCGTTCACGGTCGCGGTCGCGGGCACGCTCTATGTGGTGAACCGGCTTGAGCCCGCGGCGGAGGAGGCGCCGGCGGAGGTGCCGGCGGGGTGGCGCCTGGTCTGGGGGGACGAGTTCGACGGGCCCGCCGGGGCGCCGGATCCGGCGAAGTGGAATCTGGTCGACGACCATCTCGGCTACAACAACGAGCTCGAGTACTACACGCCGCGTAACGCGGTCGTGGACGGCCAGGGCCGGCTGGTCATCACCGCGCGGTCCGACGACGCGGGCGGTCACGACTGCAGCCCCCGCGTGTGCGCGGCCACCTCCGCGCGGCTGTTCACGGCGGGGAAGTTCGTCCAGCGGTACGGGCGGATCGAGGCCCGCATCAAGTTGCCCGCAGGTCAGGGCATGTGGCCGGCCTTCTGGGCGCGGCGGTCGCCCCAGGGCAGCGGGCGTGGGGAGATCGACATCATGGAGCACCTCGGGCGCGAGCCGGACACGGTCCACGCCAGCCTGCACGGGGAGAAGGGCTACGACGTGCTCAACACATACCGGCTGCCCGGCGGGGGCAGGTTCGCCGACGACTTCCACGTCTTCGCCGCCGACTGGTATCCCGATCGCATCTCCTTCCTGGTCGACGGGCAGGTCTACGCCACCGAGCACAAGGCGGACGCCCCGCCCGGCGGCTGGGACTTCGACGTGCCCTACTACCTGCTGCTCAACCTGGCCGTCGGCGGCGACTGGCCCGGCCCGCCCGACTCGACGACCCGCTTCCCGCAGCAGATGATCGTGGACCACGTCCGCGTGTACGCCGCCGCTACCGATCCGCCGCGCTGACCCCGGCACGCGGCCCCGGCCCGGCGAAGCTGACGATCAGCACGCCCGCTCCCAGCAGCAGGGACAGGCCCTGGGCGAGCGTCCAGCCGATGGCCGCCGCGGTCAGCCCGTACGGGAGGAACGCCGCCACCAGTCCCAGCACCAGGGCGGCGTTGGCGCCGTTCATGAAGACGTACGGGCCGGTGCGGTCCCTGCTGATCAGGATCGTGTCCACCAGGTAGTTCCCCGCGCCGACCAGCGCCCCCAGGCCCAGCACCCGCAGCGTCTCCGCCGCCTGCGCCGAGTAGGCCTCCCCGAACACCCGCAGGATGTACGGCGCCCCGGCCACGATCACCGCGACGGCGGGGACGAGCAGGCCGTAGATCCCCGCGACGGCCTTGCGCAGGTACCGGCGCAGGGAGATCCGCTGCGCCTCGGCGAACAGCACCTGCGCGCTCGTGGACGGGATGAAGTTGAGGAACGCCGCAACCTGGAAGGCGATCGCGAAGTACGCCGCTGCCTGCGGCCCCTGGACGGCCAGCACCTCCAGCGGCACCACGGTGCTCGGGAGCATGCCGAGCGCGGTCGCCAGGTAGCCGGCGGTGGAGAACGGCAGGTACCGCCGGAGCAGCTCCATCGGCCGCGTACGGTCCGCGGTGCGGCGCAGCCGCGGCCACAGCGCCGCCCCGCCGAGCAGGCAGGCGAGCAGCGCGCCGCCGCCGTAGGCGAGGACCAGGCCGGTGAACCCGAGCGGGACCAGCGGCAGCAGCGCGCCGACTTTGAGCAGGGTGCCCGCCAGGTTCTTGGCCAGCAGCGCCGCGGTGCCCCGGACCGCCACCAGCCCGGCGTCCAGCGTCCCGCCCACGGCGGTGACCATCACCAGGACGGTGATCAGCGCGATCGTGCCCGGTTGCCGGATCAGCTCCGGGCCGCCGGGCAGCAGCGGCGCCAGGATCAGCAGCGACAGCAGGGCGAGCACGCCGCCGATCGCGCCGACGGCGGTCACGGCCATCGCCGCCAGCCGGCGCGGGTCGTCGGCCTTGACGAGATGGCGCAGCAGCGTGGTGGGCAGGCCGAGGGCGGCGACGGTGGACAGCAGGTTGACGCTCGCGGTCACGGCGGTCAGCCAGCCGACGGCCTCGACCGGATAGTTGCGCGCCGCCAGCGTGAAGAAGGCGAAGCCGCCCGCCGCGAGCAGCACCGTGTTCGCCAGGAGCAGGAAGGTCCCGCGGACCAGGACGTTGCGGAAGAACGACCGCACCCGCTCCCGCATCCCACCGTCCGCGAGGCCGCGGCGGGCGCGCTCCCCCGTCGGGTGCACGCGCTCCCCCGTCCGCCCGCTCCGGTCCCCGAGCACGGTGGCGTAGCCGTTCCGGGTCGCGTGGGCGATCTCGGGCCAGCCGACGCCGTTCGCGTGCTCCAGCGCCGCTTCCGACATCGCCGCCAGCGTCGCCGCGTCCCAGCCCGCCGCCGCGCGCAGGGCCGCGGTCAGCCCGGTGACGCCGCCGCGGTAGCCGGCCAGGGCGGCGGCCGGGAGCCCCGCCAGGGCAGGCAGCTCCGGGACGATCAGCGGCCTGCCGTGGGCGAGCGCGAGCAGCGCGCTGCCGCTGGTGGTGATCTCGCGGAACGGCAGCACGACGACGTCGCCCGCCGCGAACAGCCCGGCGACGTCCTCGTCGCGTACCCGCCCGAGCCGCAGGTCGACGCGGGCGTCGCGGGCGGCCGACGCCTCCAGCCGGGCGGCGAGCGCCGCGTCCGGGCAGGATCCGGCGATGACCAGGCGCACGTCCGGCCCGCGCTCCGGGGCGGTGGGCTCGCCGGCGCAGGCCCCGCCGGGCAGCGCCGTGAAGGCCGCGAGCAGGTCCTCGACCCCCTTGTACGGCTCGATCCGCCCGAAGAACAGGAACGTGCGGGGGCCGCCCGACCGGCCCGGCGGCGGCAGCGGCGGCGCGGGGAAGGGACCGTGCGGGATCACGGCGGCCCGGGACGGCACCGCTCCCAGGTCCGCCAGCCGGTCCAGCGCCGTCGAGTGGTGGGCGATCACGAGGTCGCAGTGCCGTACCAGGGTGCGCCGGGCGGCGGTGTCGTCGGCGAAGACGGGCCGGTGCGGCAGCACGTTGTGCGCGGTCCACACCAGCCGCAGGCCGAGCAGCCGCACGACGCCGAGGACGGCGGCGAACCACAGCTGCGCCGGCCGCCGCGTCCTGGCCCCGCCCGGCAGCGCGAACTTCCACACCCAGTGCAGGTGCACGATCCGTACCCCGGCCAGCCGCCAGACGGCCAGCTCGGCGGGCAGCAGCAGGAGGTTGAGCGTGTGGGAGAAGGTCAGCTCGCCCAGGTAGCGGACGCGGACGCCGGACCGGCGTAACTCGCCGTACAGCAGGTCCTGGTACGGGTTGCTGTCGCGGGGGAAGACCAGCGCCCTCATCGGCCGGCGCCACCGCGGGGAGCGGCGAGTCCGGCGAGCACGCCCGCGCCGTACACCAGGTGGTCGGCGAGGACCCGCACCGGGCCGTTGTGCCGGTTGCGCCAGGCCGGCACCAGCAGCAGCGCCGGGTAGAGCGGGAACCACAGGGTCAGCGGCAGGCCGAGCAGGAAGAGGGGATAGGCCACGACCATCGGCTCCCGGCGCAGCAGGTGCGCCCGGCGGTCCCGGTGCTTGAGGTAGAGCCGGGCGCGGGCCTTGCCGTAGACGTACGAGCGGCGGAGCTGCCGGCGGCGGTCCCCCCACTCGTGGGTGACGACCGCGTCCCCCGCGCTGCGGATGCGGTGCCCGGCGTCCTGGACCCGCCAGCTGAAGTCGACGTCGGAGCCGTACCCGAACGTCTCGTCGAAGCCGGCGACCTCGTCGAGGACCTCCCGGCGCACCGCCAGGTTGCCGGTGCCGCACTCCGGGAGGTAGCGGGCGGCGGCCCGGCGCCGGGCGTCGGCGTCGTAGAGGCTGCCGTGCCCCTCGGGGCCGGTGACCAGCCCCGACACGACGCTCTCGCCCTCGTCGAGCAGCGGCGCGACGAGGCGGCGCAGCCAGTCGCCCTGGGGGAGGCAGCCCGCGTCGGTGAACACCACGATCTCGCCCTTCGCGGCACGCACTCCGGCGTTGCGCTGGTGCGGGATGGTCACGCGCACGCCCGCCGGCGGGGTGTAGGCCGTCCACCGCACGTGCGGGTGGGCGGCGGCGATGGCGTCGAGCCGGCCTTCGGAGGCGTCGACGACGATGATCTCGTACGGCAGGCCGGTGGACCCGGCCGCGCGGGTGACGCCGGCGAGGGTGCCGTCCAGCGCGGGCTCGTCCTTGCTGATGATGACGATAGAGATCATCGGTGGAAGACCTTCGTGACTCCGCTGGTGTAGACGAGATCGTAGTGCGCCTCGATGAAGCCGGTCGGGAACGCGTACAGGGCGAGCTGGTTGTCGAACAGCGACCTGGCGCGGCCGACGGCGGTGTTGGCCCAGCTCGCGTACACCCAGGCCCGCCGGTCCAGGGTCAGGGGGGTGATGTCGGTCTGGATCCGCCGGCCCGGCCCGAGCTCGGCGAACAACCGCAGCTGCGCGTACCGGTCGGCGTAGAGACGGTCGGGCGAGCCGCGTACCGCCTCTTCGAGCCAGCGCGCTCCCGCCAGCTCGGCCTCGTACATGCAGAACCGCTCGCAGTCCTCGCCACGCGTCGAGAGGTTGGTGGCCCGCTCCCCGCCGAGCAGCACGTTGTCCAGGCCGCTGCTGGTCGCGAAGGTGACGACGACGGCCGCTCCCGCCAGCCCGTACGCCGTCCGGCGGAGCGGGGCGGGGAACTTGGCCGCCGAGACGCGGTGCAGCAGCCAGAACATGGCGATGGTGAGGAGCGTCAGCGCCTGCAGCTGGGCGCGGCTCTGGTTGTACGCGGCGGCGAGGGTGCCGGAGACGCGCAGCAGCACCAGGGCGCCCAGCATCGGCACGGCCAGCACGCCGATCCGCCGGACCAGCCACGACGAGCGGCGGCGCAGCGCCATGACCAGGGCGCCGATCAGGCCGAGCAGGTTCGCCAGCTGCTGGACCAGCAGCACGCCGAGGTCGAGCGACGCGCTCACCGCCGGCGCGACCTTCGGGGGTACGGGCACCCCCGCGTCCCCGAGGTCCCAGCGGGGATCGCCGGCGTCGGCGGCAGGCGTCACGGCGGCCTTGGGCGGACGGTATTTGGGCACCACCCGCTTGGCGTAGAGGTAGGTCGGGATGCGGGTCACGTCCGTGCCCCGCAGGTAGGCCGAGAGCAGCGACCCGGCGGTCTCGGCGGCGGGCAGCAGCCGCAGGCCCTCAGAGCTCAGCGCGGTGCGGAACTCGCCGATGTTGGCCGTCGACCCGGTGATCGGAACGTACCAGAGCACCCCGGCGAGCAGCCCGGGCAGCAGCGCCGCCGCGACCGCCCGCGGCGCGATGCGCGGCCGTCGAAGGGCCCACAGCACGGCCTGAAGGACCAGCGCCCCGCCGAGCATCACGGCCGTGAAGTACGCCGTCGTGTAGTGCGAGACCACGATGCCCGGCCCGAACAGGCACAACAACGCCGCCTTCGGCAGGCGCCGCAGCCGGGCGTCGAGCAGCGCCCCGCACAGCGCGGCGAACAGCAGCATGGCGATCTCCTGCCGGGCCAGCGCCGGGAACTGCTGGGACAGCGCGCCCTGCGCCGTCACGAACGCGGCGGCGGCGAACGCCCACCGGCCCTGCAGGAAACGCCTGGCGAGGTGGAGGATCCCGACGGGGAACATCGCGAAGACGGCCGGGTAGACGACCTTGAGCACCAGCGGGATCGGCAGCCCGGTCAGGGCGTGCAGCTCGGCGGGCAGGACGGTGATGCTGAGCATCGCCCCGTACGCGTCGGGGTGCGGGCCGGTCAGCCAGATCCCCGAGGTCGCCGTCTCCTGGGCCACGGCGTACTCGGAGGCGATGTCGAACCCGTAGACCAGCTCGCCGCGGAGCGCATACGACCACATCATGGCCAGCGAGACGGCGTACAGCAGCACGGCCGATCGGCCGGCCCCGAGCCGACCGGCCCGGACGATCCCGAAGGCCAGCACGAGCACGCAGCCGGCGACGGCCGCGATCGCCACCTCGGGGCCGTACCCGTGGTTGAGCCGCAGCGCCCCCGCCGCGGCGAGCAACGGCAGGAGCAACGGCAGCGACAGCCACCCGGCGGAGGGCAGGGACCGCCACGGAACGGCCGTCTCCGGCGGTGCCTTCACCCCGGCGAGGAACAGCCCCAGGCAGACCAGCATGAGCCCGGCGAGCAGCGGCCCGGGCCGGAGCGGCGCCCCGGGGTCCGCGCCGGGGCCGAACACCGCGTCGAGGACGGCGCCGCCGGCCAGCGGCACGAGCAGGGTGACCGCGAGGCCGGACACCATGAGCACGATCAGCGACGCGGCCGGCACGTACAACGGGAACGCGGCCACCCGGTGGCCCGGCACCCGCAGCGCCCGCAGCAGCAGGCACCCGGGCACGATCAGCAGCAGGGGCACGAGCAGCAGCTGGACCGCCCACAGCTGGCGCACCTGGGTCAGCCCGACGATCAGGACCAGGGCCGCGCCGTACAGCACCATGCGCCTGTCCTGCTCGCGCACGGTCACGTGCCCTGCCTCCCGCCCCGGCCGGTCCCGTCCCCGGCGAACATGCGGCGGAAGGCCCACAAACCGTGCAGGAAGCCGACATTCTCGCACGCTTCCTGGGCCATCAGGAGGTACGGGTCGGCGAGCGCCTCGATCCTGCCCCTGGCCGCGTTCCGCAGCCCCACCGGGTAGAGCAGCAGGGGCAGCAGCACGGGCGCGACCGCGACCGCCGGCCACCGGACGGCCGCGAGGGCGAGCCCCGCGACGAGCACCGGCCACGGGAACACCGTCGGCCGCACCGCGGGCCACTTGAGGTACTGCATCGCGGCGCCCCGCCCGTACGACAGGCTGCGGCGCAACATGCCGCGCATCGTGGGCGTGTACCGGTGCGCGACCGACGCCTCGGGAACGAAGACCAGCCGCCCCGGCCGGTCGTCCCGCCGGAGCCTGCGGGACAGGTCCTCCTCCTCGGCCGCGTACCGGAACCTGGGGTCGAACCCGCCCGCGGCCAGCAGCCGCTCCCGCTCGAACGACATGTTGCCGCCGCTGAAGGCGTAGACGTCCCGCCGCCCGCCCGCCACCCGTCCTGCCGTCCGGCCCGCCGCCCACTGCCGCCGCAGGTACAACCACAGCCGGTACGGCAGCGCCGCGCTGACGGTGAGCTCCAGCTCCAGCGGCTCGTGCCGGTTGTTGCGTTCGAGGAACCGCGAAACGAAGCCGTCCCCCGTCACCGGCACGACCGGGCCGCCCACCCCGGCGACACCCTCTTCGGCGTAGCCGCCGAGCAGCAGCTCGGCCCAGCGGGGGCCCGGCTCGCAGTCGTCGTCGAGGAAGGCGACCACCCGCCCCTTCGCGGCCCGCAGCCCGGTGTCGCGGGCCGCCGACACACCGCGGTTCGTCTCGTGGCGGATGACCGTGATCCCGTGGCCGCGCGCGACGTCCCCGGTCCCGTCCACGGACGCGTCGTCGACGACGATGATCTCCAGGTCAGCGTGGACGGTCTGGGCCGCCAGCGCGTCGAGGGTCCGGCCGAGGCGGGCCGCGCCGTTGTAGGAGCAGACGACGGCGGACAGGCTAGGGGACATCTGGCTGCTTTCCCGGGATGGGGGCGAGCGGGCCGCGAACGGCCTCGTACACGGCGATCGTCCGCGTCGTGACCGTGCTCAGGCCGGTGTCCGGCGGGGGCGCGGCGACGCGTGCCTCCGGACCGGTCGCGAGGAAGCCGGCGATCGCCGCGGCCAGCCGGTCGGGGGCGCCAGGGGGGACCGCCCACGGGGAGCCCTCGAACAGCTCGGCCAGCCCGCCCGCGGTGGTCGCGATCACCGGTACGCCGAAGGCGCGGGCCAGGTTGGCCACCCCGCTCTGCTCGGCGTCGCGGTAGGGCAGCACGACGGCCTCCGCCGCGTTGAACCAGGCCGCGATGTCGCCGTCCGGCACGTACCCGGTGAACACCAGCCGGTCGCGCAGCCCGTGCCGGCGCGCCAGGCGGCACACCATCGCCTTGTGCAGGTGGTCGCGGGCCTCGAACACCCGGAACGGGCCGTGCCGCCGCCGTACCGCGCCGGCGACCACGACCCGTACCGCGGCCTGTGTCGCGGGCGGCAGCGTCGCCAGGGCGCGCACCAGGTCGTCGAGCCCCTTGCTGACGTGGATGTGGCCGAAGGCCAGGAGCACGCGGGCGTCACCCAGCCCGAAGCGGGCCCGCAGGCCGGCGGCGGTGCCGGTCGCGGGCGGCGGCGGTGCGGAGAAGTGCGGGATCACCGTGGCCCTGCCGCCCAGCCCGAGGGCGCCGAGGGTGTCCAGGGCCGCCCGCGTGTGCACGATGAGCCGGTCGCAGCCCCGCGCGAGGTGCCGATACAGCGCCCTCCCCGGCCCGCGCAGCAGCGCCGTGTCCCGGTTGATCTCGTGCAGCGTGGCCACCGACGGAACCCCGGGGCCGGCCAGCCAGCGCGCCACGGCCAGGGTACGGGCGCCGAACGCGGGCACCGCGAACTGCACGTGCACCACGTCCGGCCGGAACCGGGCCACCGCCGCGCGCAGCGGTGCCCTCCCGCCGCCCAGCGCTCCGATGACCTCCTCGGGCGCGTCGGAATGCGGGCGGGCGGCGACCACGGCGACCTCGTGGCCGCGTTCGCGCACGGCGCGGGCGAGCACGTGGGTGTAGGTCCCGATGCCGTCGCGGGCCGGCGGGTACGGGCTGACGTAGAGGATCCTCACGGCAGCATCGCCTTCACCACGTGGGAGGCGATCGAGTCGAGGGCGTACTCGCCGACCCACGGCTCCGCCGTCGCGTCGTCCGCGGGCCCGTCGAGGGCGTCGGCCAGGGCTTCGGCGAACGCGTCCAGCGTGTGCGCGCAGACGATCCCGCGCCGGCTGCGCCGCACCAGGTGCTGGGCCAGGTTGTCCCTGGCCGAGGTGGTCACCACGGGCACGCCGCAGGCGATCGCCTCCAGCACGGCGATGCCGAACCCCTCCCTGGTGGACGGGAAGGCGAACACCCGGCCCGCCTTGACCAGCGAGTACACGTCCTTCTGCTCGCTGACGTCGTGCCGGAACTCCACGGCGTGCGCGATGCCGAGCCGATCGGCCTCCTCGCGCAGCGTGTCGCGTTCCGGGCCGTCGCCGACGATCCGGCAGGTGACCGCCCGGCCGCCCTCCCGCAGCCGGGCGACGGCGGCGAGCAGCAGGTCCAGGCCCTTGTGCCGCATCAGCCTGCTCACCACGACCAGGTCGGTGCGCTGCTCGTGCGGGGCGGCCTGGTTCACCCCGTCGAGGTCGACCCCGTTGGGTGCGATCGTGATCAGGGCCCGCTCGCCGAGCTCGGCCCGCAGCCGGCGGGCCGTCTCCGGGGAGACGGCGATGATGCGATCGGGCGCCCGCATCGCCAGCCGCTCGATCCACCACGCCGGCCGCCAGCCGGCGCGCATGCTGTAGCGCCAGTACTCCGGGCCCCACACCTCGTGCCAGGTCGCGATCAGCGGTTTGCGGCGCAGCGTGGCGACCAGGCGCAGCGGCAACAGGTGCAGGAACGGGATCTGGTCGACGTTGAGCACGTCGAACCGATGCCGCAGCAGCCGGAGGCAGGCCACCGCGAAGACCAGGGCCTGCCAGGTCGATCGGACACCGTGCCGGTACATCGGCAGCAGCGGCGAGATCGCGTGGAACGTGACGCCGCCCTCGGTGCGCACCCGGGGGCCGTGCCACCAGCGCATGGTGAACACGTGGAGGTCGGCGTGCGGCGTGAGGTGGGCGTACAACTCGTGGTAGCGGATCTCCCTGCCGCCGAAGCTGTACGGGTGGATGGCATCGGTGACCAGCGCCACCACGGGCCGTCTGGGCACGCGCCTACCCCTCGTCGATGTCGGCGGAGCAGGCGGCGCGGAACGCGATGGCCTCGCCGCCTTCCAGCAGGACCCCGAGGGTGATCGGGCCGGGCTCGCACAGCGCCTTCGTGGGCGGCGTGATCGTCACCGGCTGCCCGTCGGCCAGGGTGACCCGCCCGCTCGCGACGGTGCGGGTCCTGCCGGACTCGGTCAGGCGTACCGACCAGCCGTACTCGTGCTGCCGCCCGGTGACGTTGCGGATGGTGAAGGAGGGCGGGGACAGGAAGGAGGTGGCGGGCATCCGGGCCGGCAGCGCCTGGGGCGCGGCGAACGCCAGCTCGGTGTACCCGGCGGGCGCGCCGGCCAGCCCGGCCGTGAGGAGCAGGCGGCGTCCCTGCTCGGTCTGCGCGCCGAGCGCGGCCATGACGACCGCGCCGAGCAGGGCAGCAGTCGTCAAAGAGGTGAAACGGGGAAATAATCGCGTCATTTACGGCGTGACTTCACCATGATGCCAATGGGACGGTTGATCCTAATGGCACGGAAGGGGCTGCCGTCCCAGAATGACAGCGACAAACGGCACAAACGTTATTAAGGACCGTTCCAACTGGACATTCCGCAAACTTCACGGCATTGCGGCGAGGGGTGTGCTCAGCGCTGGCGGTACACCCGCACCCAGTCGACGACCATCCGCGCCGGGAAGCGCGTCGAGGCGTTCGGGTTTCCCACCCAGGTGCCACCCACCTGGAGGTTCAGGATCAGGTAGAAGGGCTTGTCGAACGGCCAGCCGGGATAGCGCGGGTATTGGGCGTACGGTTTGCCGTCCACCCACCAGGTGATGCTCTGGGGCGTCCAGTCGACGCCGTACACGTGGAAACCGGCGTCCAGCCGCTCCGGCAGGGTGATCTGGCCGCCGCCCTTGCGGCCCTTGGAGTGGGTGTAGGACCTGACGAGATGGGTCTCGTGGCCGCGGTTCTCCATGATGTCGATCTCGCCGTACGTCGCGGAGCCCGAGGGGCCGGAGTCGGTGCGCTTGAGCCAGAACGCCGGCCACAGGCCCTTGCCGAGCGGCAGCTTGATCCGCGCGCTGAACCGCCCGTACGCCTGGTCGAAGGTCTTCCCGGTCTCCAGCCGGGCGGAGCTGTAGTCGCACGGGCCGTACCAGCAGGCCGGCCGGTTCGCGCCCCGCGTCCGCTGGGCGGAGACGACCAGGCGGCCGGAGCCGTCCTGCACCGCGTTCGCCGGGGTGTAGTGGTGCAGCGCCTTCCGGTTCGACCAGCTCGTGCCGGACAGCGCGGTCCACTTGGCGGGCCGGCCACGCCCGTCGAACTCGTCGGACCAGCTCAGCTTCCAGGACGCCTCGGGCAGCGCCAGCGGCGGGGGCTCGATCGACTGTGCCGGCGGCGGCGTCGCCCCGCCGTTCCGGGCCCCGTCCGGAGGCGTCTCACCGATGCCGCGCACCCCTGCCGCACTGGCCGCGACCACGGTGGCGCAGATCGCCGCGGCGAGGATCCAGGTGCGGGAACGGGCCGGGCCGTCAGCCGCCGTCATCGGGCCGGCTCACGCTCGGACTTCGTTTCGTCGCGCTTCCCATAAATAATGACTTCCGGCGAGGGGCTCCGTCCTGGCCGGGAGAATACCAAAGGGAGAGGCTGCGGTGACCGGAGGTGGCTGGAGGAGCGAGACGGGCGATCCGGACGGTTCGTCCGAGCAGGCGAACGAGCGGCTCTCCCAGCTGTCGCCACCACCGGACGAGCGGCCCTCGCAGCCCTTGCCACCGCCGGTCGAACGCTTCTCGCAGCCCTTGCCACCGCCGGTCGAGCGCTTCTCGCAGCCCTCGCTACCGTTCTCCCAGCCGTCGTCACCGTCGGTGCCGCCGACCACCGAGCTGACCGACCCCGACGTCGGCTACCCGGCGACCGACCCTATGCCTCCGGGCCGGCGCAAGCGCTTCCGTTCGCTGCTGATCGGCGGCGCCTCCGTCACGTTCGCGATCGTCGTGGCGGGCGGCGTGCTGGTGGCCTCCCGCCAGGGCGACGAGCCGGCGGCGGAGCTGGCCGGCAACCTGTTCACGGCGGTTCCGGCCGGCAGCACCGGCGGCCGGCAGCTGGAGCTGAACGGCGTCGCCGCCACGGGCGCCACGGTGGTGATCGCGGGCGGCGAGGACGCCGACTCCGGCTACCGGACCGAGTTCTTCCTGTCCAAGGACGCCGGCCGCACCTTCGCCCGCGCCCAGGTGCAGACCGCGAAGGGCGAGCCGCCCGCCGCCGGTGAGGTCCCCCGCCACCTCGCCGCGGGCCCCGGCGGGTGGGTCGCGCTCGGCGACCGCGTCGGCGGCTCCGTCGTCTGGACGAGCCCCGACGGCGCGGCCTGGACCCGCCAGCCCGACGCCACCGCCAGCCTCGCCTTCGGCCCGCGCGACCGGGTCGCCGACGTCGCGTGGACCGGCAACGGCTTCACCGCCGTGGGCCAGACCTCGGACAAGGGCGACTTCACCGACGCCGCCCCGGTGGTTTGGCTGTCCCGCGACGGCCGGAGCTGGGAACGCCGGGCCGGCTGGCGGCTCCACCCGCCGACCGGCGGCACCCTCGCCCTCACCGACGTGGCGAGCGTCAAGGACGCCATCGTCGTCCGCGGCGAGAGCTCCACCAAGCCGTACGACATCACCTGGCGCTCGACCGACGCCGGCGACACCTGGCAGGCGTTCGCCGTCCCGGGCGAGTCGCGCAAGCCGGAGCTGGCCTTCGCCGCGACCGCGACGACCATGCTCGCGGTGCGTGGGAGCGGCACCCGCGCCACCACCTACACCTCGCCCGACGGCGTGAGCTGGACGACGGCGGCGAAGATCGACGTGCCGGGCTTCCGGCGCCTGTTACGGCTGACCGCCACGTCCCAGGCCGCGGTCGCCGCGATCGAGACCGACAGCGGGATCCGGCTGGTGCGCAGCACGGACGGTCGCTCCTGGCAACCCGCCGGCACGACGGCCGGCGGCACCGAGGTGCGCGACGCCGCCGCGGCCGCGGACAACACCGTCGTGGTGGGCGCCGACGCGGCCCACGGCGGCACCGGCGCCCTGCTCGCGGTACGCGACAAGGCCGGCAAGGACCTCCCCACGGGCATCCCGGACACCACCGGGAGCGGCAAGGTCGTGGACGCGCTCGGCACGGCCGACGGCCGGGTGGTCGCGGTCGGCGGCGCCAACGGGGAGGCCGCCGTCTGGACCTCGGCGGACGGGGCCACCTGGCGGCACGTCCCGGACAGGGAGAAGGCCCTGGCCGGCCAGGGGCGGCAGCGGCTGACCAGCGTCACGCCCGGCTTCGCCGGCTGGCTGGCGGTCGGGTCGAGCGGCCAGGCTCCCGGCCGCCCCCTGGTCGTCACCTCGGCGGACGGCGAGAGCTGGCGGCGGGCCGACGGCGCGACGGCGTTCCGGTCCGACGGCAAGAACCCGCTGATCGCCCGCGGCGCCGCCGCCGGCCCGGACGGCTACGTGATCGTGGGTGAGGACGGCTTCGGCGCCGGCACCTGGTGGTCGCCGGACCTCAGGACCTGGGAGCGCGGCGCCCCGGCGGGCGCGGACAACCTGGTCGGCACGCAGGCGACCAGGCGGTGGATGCAGTCCGTGACCAGCGGCATGTTCGGCTTCGTGGCCGCCGGCGGCGTGACCGACCCCAACGCCTACGGCGGCGTCTTCGTCCGCCGCCCCACCGTGTGGATCTCGCCGGACGGCCGCAAGTGGTCGCTGGTGCGCCTGCCGATCCCGGCCGGCGTCAACGAGGGGTGGTTGTCCCACATCGCCTCCCACGACGACGTCCTGGTGACCGCCGGTACGGCCGTCACCGGCAACGGCACGGGCACGGCCGCGTTCGGGTACGTGTCGGTGGACGGTGGCCGGAGCTGGCAGCCGATCTCGCTGCCGGTGGTGGCCGGCGAGCAGTCCGGCGTCACCGCCGTGGCCACGACCCCGCGGGGCTTCGTCGTGGCCGGCACCGTGGGCCGGCCCGGGGACGTGGTCATCTGGACCTCGGCGGACGGCCGCTCCTGGAAGCCGGAGCAGCCGCGCGGCACCGGCATGTCCGGTCCGGGCGACCAGCGGCTGGCCGCGTTCACCGCAGTTGACGGGGAGCTCGTCGGCGTGGGCTCCACGGTCACCGGCCAGGGCGACGAGCCGACCGTGTGGCGGCGCCCGCTGTCCCCGGACGAGACCGGCACTCCCTAGCGCGTGCCCACACCCGCGGCGCGGAACCGGCGCCTCCTAGCGCGTGCCCCACACCCGCGGCGCGGGACCGGCGCCTCCTAGCGCGTGCCCCACACCCGCAGCGTGGCGTCGCCGGCGACCCCGGTGACCGTGGTGCCGTCCCGGCTGAACGCCACCGAGTAGACCCAGTCGGCCGGCCCGTCCAGCTCGCCGGTGCCGCGTCCGCTCGCCACCTCCCACAGCCGGACCTTGCGGTCATAGCCGCCGCTGGCCAGCGTCTTCCCGTCCGGACTGAAGGCGACCGCGGAGGCCCAGCCCCGGTGACCGGCGAGCACGGTGCGCTCCTTGCGGGCGGCGACGTCCCACAGCCGGACGGTGCGGTCGGCGCTCGCGCTCGCCAGGGTCTTCCCGTCCGGGCTGAAGGCCACCGAGAAGACCCAGTAGCGGTGGCCGAAGAGCACGGCGGTGCCCTCGCCGGTCGCCGGATGCCAGAGCCGCACGGTCCGGTCGTGGCCGCCCGTGGCGATCGTGGAACCGTCCGGGCTGAACGCCACCGAGTCCACCCAGTCGGTGTGGCCGGCGAGGATCGCGGTGCCGTCGCCGGTCGCAGCGTTCCACAACCGCACGGTCCGGTCGCGGCTGGCGCTGGCCAGGGTCTTGCCGTCCGGGCTGAACGCCACCGACCCGACCCCTCCGGTGTGGCCGGTGAGCGTGCCCCTGCCGTTCCCGGAGGGCAGGCTCCACAGCCGTACGGTCCCGTCGTCGCTCCCCGTCGCGAGCGTCTTGCCGTCCGGGCTGAACGCCACCGCGTGGACGCCCTTGGTGTGGCCGTCGAGCGAGGCGGTGACGCTGCGGGTGGCGGCGTCCCACAGCCGCACGGCCCCGTCGGCGCCGCCGGTCGCGAACGTCTTGCCGTCGGGGCTGTACGCGACGGCGTAGGCGGGTTTCGGGGAGAGGGACCGGGTCACTTCCGGCTGGATCACCGGCGTCGTGGGCCCCGGCACGACAGTGGGCCGTGTCACGGCCGCGGGCGTCGCCGGCGTGGACAGGGCGAAGTAGGCGCCCGTGGCGACGGCCCCGGCGGCCACCAGCCCGAGTGACGCGGTGACCAGAACGCGCCGCGAGCCGAGACCGGCGCGCACGCGCGGACCCACCAGCGACTCCGTCGCCGAGATCATCCCCGCGTCGGGGAGCGACGCCCCGCCGGAGACCGCGGCCGGGCCCGAGGGCGAGGCGGGGCCGGACTCCGGCGACGGACCCGGCTGCCATGACGGCCCGGCGAGCGACGGTGCGACCGTCTGGGACGCGGCTCCCTCGCCGCCGCCCTTCCGCGGCACCGTCCCGACCGAGAAGAGGGACTCCTGGCCCGGCGCCTCCCGCGCGGGGTTGGGCACGCCGTGGCCGAGCAGGTTGAACAGCACGTCGGTCGCCGACGGCCGGGCCGCGGGACTCTTGTCCAGGCAGGCCACCACCAGGGAACGCACCGGCTCGGTGAGCCCGGTGAGGTCCGGCTCCTCGTTGAGGATGCGCTGGAAGAGGGCCGGGATGCTGTCGTTCCCGAACGGCGGCCGCCCGCTCGCCGCGTAGGCCATGGTGGCGGCCCAGCTGAACATGTCCGACGCCGCCGTCACCACGCCGGCGCTGAACTGCTCCGGCGCCATGTAAGCAGGCGTTCCGAGGATCTCGCTGCTCTCGGCGACCGTGGAGTCCAGGGCCCGCGCCAGCCCGAAGTCGATCACCCGGGGCCCGTCAGGACCGCAGACGACGTTGCTCGGCTTGAAGTCGCGGTGCACGATGCCGGCCTGGTGGATGGCGACCAGCGCGGTGACGGTGGCGACCGCCAGCCGCTCCAGCGCGTCGGGGTCGCGGACGCCCTGTGTGGCGATGAGCCGGCTCAGCGAGATGCCCTCGACGTACTGGCTGACCACGTACGGCTGGTCCCCGCTGGTGTCGGCGTCCAGCACCCGGGCCGTGCAGAACTGGCGTACCTGCCGGGTCGCGGCGATCTCCTGGAGGAATCGCTCGCGGGCCTGGGGTTCCTCCGACAGCCGGGCGTGCAGCACCTTGATCGCGACGACCTGGCCCTCGGGCGACTCTCCGACGTACACGGTGCCCTGGCCGCCCGCGCCCAGATAGCCCGCCAGCCGGTAAGGACCCACCTGGCGCGGGTCGGTCGGCCGCAGAGGACTGAAACTGGGCACACGTACCTTCCCCAAGACGGATGCTCAGCAGAATGATGGCTTACGGATGCTTATGCGGGAAATGCAGCGCTAAAAGACTCTACTCTCCTGAGACGCGCATCCGGCGGGGCGGCGGCCACGAACGCGTGGTGGTTCGGCGTCGGCACGATCCCGCGCCGACGCCGTGCCCACCCCTCCGGCGGCTACTCCGCGTAGGGCTGGTCCGTGCCGTGGGCGCTGTAGCCGAGGCTCCAGATGTAGCCGTCCGGGTCGGCGAAGCTGCCACCGTAGCCGCCCCACGGCAGGGCGCCGGCGGGCTTGAGGATCGTGGCGCCGGCCTTCGCGGCCTCCGCGATGATCTCGTCGACCCGCGCCTCGCTCCGGACGACGTAGGTGAGGACGAGCCCGCTGAAGCCGCTGCCCTCCGGGCTCGTGCCCACCTGGTCGGCCAGGCCGTCGCGACCGTAGAAGCCGACGGGCGAGGCACCGTCCGACTCGAAGAACACCGAGACTCCGTAGTCGTTCTCGATCTTCCAGCCGAGCCCTTCGGTGTAGAACTGCTTGGCCCGGTCGAGGTCCCGGACGCCGAGCAGGATGGAGCTGACGTGCGCCTTCATGACATGTCTCCTTTGTGTTCGAGGGGATGCTGATTACGCTACAAACGGCGCCATGCCGGGCGCTTCTCCATTCGTGCTCGTTTGACCGGCTAACCCGCCGTCCCGCAGAACACCTTGACGGCCATGCCCATGACCTCCTCCGTGGACGGGTTGCGGGTCGAGGGGTTGATCGACAGGGTCAGCGACTTGCCCGAGTCCGAGCGGAACGCGAACGTCAGGTAGCCGATCAGCTCGCCGCTGTGCCCCCACACCGTGCCGCACGGCAGCCGGTACGCCTGCAGCCCCAGCCCGTAGCCGAACCCCGCCCCGGTCTCCACCGTCGTGCGCATCGCCCGCAAGGACGTCCTGCTGGTCAGCTTGCCGCCGAGCAGCGCCGACATGAACTTCTCCAGGTCGGCCGCGGTCGAGATCATCTCGCCTGCGGCCCAGTCCAGCGAGGGGTTCATCCGCGTCGCGTCCACCAGGCCGGGCAGCGGCTCGTAGCCCTTGGCGTGCGGTGCCGGCAGCCCTGCCCGGTCGCCCGGCACCACGGTGTGGCGAAGGCCCAGCGGGCGCAGGACGCGGCGCTCGACCTCCGCGCCGTACGGGCGGCCGGTCAGCTTCTCCACCAGCAACCCGAGCACCACATAGTTGGTGTTGGAGTAGTGCCACTTCCCGTCGTCGGGGAGCTTCTTGGCGAAGGCCACCTTGAGCAGCTCCCGCGGCTGGTAGGAGCGGAACCGGGCGTCGCCGCGCCAGCGGTTGGTCGAGTATCCGGGCTCGCTCATGTAGTCGTACAGGTGGCTGGAGTGGTTGAGGAGCTCGCGGACCGTGATCCGCTCGCCGCCGGGCACCAGGCCGGGCAGGTGCTCGGCGATGGGGTCGTCGAGCGCCACCTCGCCCTCGTCCACGAGCTGGAGGACCACGGTCGCGACGAAGGTCTTGGTCACGCTGCCGATCCGGAAGTGCCCGTTGGGCGACGGCCGTCCCCCGCGCTCGATGTCACGCACGCCCGCGGAGCCCGACCACGTTCGGCGGCCGTCGGAGACCCGCGCCAGGGCGGCGGTGGCGCCGTCGCCTGCCACGATCTTCTCCAGGTCAGCGCGTACGTCCACGCCCTGGCCACCCACCGCCACCGCCGCCGCCACCAGCACGTTCATCATCGTCTGCATCATGCGGGCAACGCTACGGAGATCGACTTCGTCGCAGAATGCGGTGCTCCGCCCGCTTCACCTGCGGAAAACCGCAGCCTCAGGAGCCGAGGTAGCGCAGCACCGCCAGCACCCGGCGGCTGTACCCGGTGGTGTGCGACAGCGCGAGCTTGTCGAACAGGGCGTTGACGTGCTTCTCCACCGCGCTTTGCGACACGTGCAGGGATTGGGCGATCGAGGCGTTGGTCAGGCCCTGGGCCATGAGCTCCAGCACCTCGCGCTCGCGGGGGGTGAGCTGGGCCAGCGGATCGGCGTGGCTGGTGCGCGCGAGCAACTGGCGCACCACCTCCGGGTCGAAGGCCGTCCCGCCCGCGCCCACCCGCTCCAGGGCGTCCAGGAAGTCGCCGACCTGGGCCACGCGATCCTTGAGCAGGTAACCGACCCCGTCGATGCTGCTGCTCATCAGCTCGGTGGCGTATTTCTTCTCCACGTACTGCGACAGCACCAGCACCTTGACCTCCGGCCAGCGCCGCCGGATCTCCAGGGCGGCGCGCAGGCCCTCGTCGGTGTGGGTGGGCGGCATCCGTACGTCGACCACCACCGCGTCGGGCCGATCGCCGGTCACCGCCTCCAGGAGTGCGCCGGCGTCGCCCACCGCGGCCAGGACGTCGTGGCCTTCCTCCTTCAGCAGCCGTACCAGGCCCTCCCGCAGCAGGGCCGAGTCCTCGGCCAGCATCACGCGCATGACAGCTCCGCATCGACGACGGTCGGCAGGTCCTTCACCCGCACGATGACCATCGTGCCCTGTCGGCGCGCCTCGACGGTGGCCAGGGGCGGCCCTGGAGCGCTTCGCGACCGTCGTCACGACGTCCGTTCCGCGGCCACCACGAGCCGCCAGCTCAGCTCGCCGGACGGCGGGACCACCGCGGCCTCGCCGGGACCGGCCTCCGCCACATCGAAGACGACGCCGAGCATGGGCTCCACCCCGACGCTGCGATACGGCCCGCCCTCGGGAAACCCACCGAGGTTACGCCACAGACCGGTGCCGGCGGGCACGCCCGGCGGCGCCTCCAACCGCAGGTCCAGAACGTCGCCCTGATCCTCCACCCGCACCGCCGCGCACCGCAGCACGGCCCCCACGGCCGTACCGTCATCAGGGCCGAACCGGTCGAGCTCCAACCCGAACGGGGCAGGCCAGCACCCGTCCAGATGAACGGCCCCCTCCGGCCAGACGGGACCCAGCAACGGCGCCGCCTCGGAGAAGATCCGCACCGGCGTCCCGTGCGGAGCGGCCAGCCGCGCCTTCTCACTGAGATCGAGCAGAGCATGCGCCGCCCACAGAAACCTGAACCCCGGATCGGCCGACAGCCGGTACGTCGCCACGACCGCCCCCGCCTCGTCACCGACGGTGCGGGTCAGCTCGAACCCACCACAACTCACGGAGCTGCGGAACACATCACCCGTCCAGGGACGGCTCCACGCGTCACCATGGTCAGGCCACCCCCGGACCGTCGGAACACACTCCTCCAGACCACCGGCGTCCACGAACGCCGATCCCGGCACCACCGCGAGCCTGGCCGGATCCGGCCGGGTCCACAACCACTCGCGACCGCCACCGCGCAAGGACGTCCACCGGCCTCCCCTGGCGAGGTCGAAGCGGGCCGTCAGGGCAATCCGTCTCGTCACCACTCGGCGAAGGCTCCGTCGTCGTGTCTCCAGACCGGGTTGCGCCACGCGTGCCCCGACAGGTCGGCGCGCCTGACCGCAGCCTCGTCGATCTCCACCCCGAGGCCGGGCGCCGCCGGGCGCGAGACGTACCCCTCGGTGAAGCGGAACACGGCGGGGTCGACCACGTAGTCGAGCAGGTCGGCGCCGTCGTTGTAGTGGAGGCCGATGGACTGCTCCTGGATCAGGAAGTTCGGCGTGGCGAACGCGACCTGGAGGCTGGCCGCGAGGGCGAGCGGCCCGAGCGGGCAGTGCGGGGCCAGCTTGGCGTCCCACACCTCGGCCAGCGCGGCGATCCGGCGGGTCTCCGAGATGCCTCCGGCGTGGGACAGGTCGGGCTGCACGACGGCCACCCCGGCCTCCAGCGCGGGCCGGAAGTCCCACCGCGAGTAGAGCCGCTCCCCGGTGGCGATCGGGACGCTGCTGGCGGCCACGACGCCGGGCAGCAGGTGCGGGCGGTCGGGCAGCACCGGCTCCTCGGCGAACATCGGCTGGAACTCCGCGATGATCGGCAGGACGCGCCGGGCGTCCGCCGCGCTCATCCGGCCGTGGAAGTCCACCGCCAGGTCGCGGGCCGGGCCGAGGAGCTCCCTGGCCAGTGCGAGCCGCTCCACGACGCCCGCGAGGTCGGCGGGGGTGGCGGAGACGGGCATGCGGCCGGAGGCGTTCATTTTGACCGCCGTGAACCCGGCCTCCAGCCGGGCGGCGATGCCCTCGGCGAGCTCGGACGGCTCGTCGCCGCCGACCCACGAGTACACGCGCACCCGGTCGCGTACGTGCCCGCCGAGCAGCGCGTGGACCGGGACACCGTAGGTCTTGCCCGCGATGTCCCACAGCGCCTGGTCGAGGCCCGCCAGGGCGCTGGAGAGCACCGGGCCGCCCCGGTAGAACCCGCCGTTCGCCATGACCTGCCAGTGGTCCTCGATGGTCAGGGGGTCCTGCCCGATCAGGTATTCGGCCAGCACGTGTACGGCGGCGCGGACGGGCTCGGCCCGGCCTTCCACGACCGGCTCCCCCCAGCCGACCACGCCTTCGTCGGTCTCCACCCGGCAGAACAGCCAGCGTGGGGGCACGAGGAACGTCTCTACTTTGGTGATCTTCACCAGGACCTCCGAATGTCGATGCCGGCTGTCATGCCGAGTCCTTCATCGCCGTCCAGCCGCCGTCGACCAGGAGGGACGCGCCGGTGACGTACGAGCTCTCGGCGCAGGCCAGGAAGGTCACCACGGCGGCCACCTCCTCGGGGCGGCCGAACCGCGCGGCGGCGGTGGCCTCCGCGCTGCGCCGGCGGTCCTCCTCGCCGATGCCGTCCCAGGCGGGCGTGAGGACGGGCCCGGGGAGCACGGTGTTGACCCGCACCTCCGGGCCGTACTCGACGGCGAGCTGGCGGCCGAGCGAGACGAGCCCGCCCTTCGCGGCGGCGTACGCGGGGTGCCGCGGGATGCCCACCAGGGCGTGCACCGAGGAGGTCAGCACGATGGCGCCCCGGCTCTCCCGCAGCAGCCCGACACACGCTCGGGCCCCCAGGTACGCGGCCGTCAGGTTGACCGCGAGCTGCCGGTCCCAGTCGCGCTCCAACAGCTCGTGCGCCGGGGCCCGGACCACCGTGCTGGCGTTGCTGTGCAGCACGTCCAGCCGGCCGAACTCGGCCCGCGCCGTGTCCGCGATCCGCCGCCAGGTCTCCGCGTCGGCGACGTCGCCGCTGATCGCCAGGAGGTCGGGCCGGGCCGGCCCCTGGCCGGCCAGGTCCACCGCGATGACGCGGGCGCCCTCGCTCAGGAACCGCTCCACCACCGCGGCGCCGATGCCGGAGGCGGCGCCGGTCACCACGGCGACCTTGCCCGACAACAATCCTCGTCCCACGGTCTCCCCCTTGTTCTCCTGATCGGATCACGCCCTCCGGCCTGACGGCGAGGTCGTCGCCGCCAGTCAACACGTGTGCCACGGCCGCCAGGAATGGCCGATGCGTGAGATCACCTGGACGATCCGACGCATGTGCCATACTTGCTCGATGCCGATCCAGGAAGGATTCCGCAACCAGCGGCTGACGGTCGTGCCGCGCCGGGTCGTCGCGGAGGCCAACTCGCGGCCGGTGACCCGGCGGCTCATGGTGACGGACACCGGCTACTACCCCGTCGCCGCGGATCACCTGATGAACCGGCCTCATGGCATCGAGGAGGCCGTCCTCATCCTGTGCGCGGCCGGCACGGGATGGGCCAGCATCGACGGCGTGCAATACCGCGTCGGGTCGAACGCGGCACTGCTGATCCCGCGCGGCATCCCGCACGCCTACGGCGCGTCAGCCGACACACCCTGGACGATCTGGTGGTGTCACCTCCGCGGCACCGACCTGCCCGAGCTGATCGAGGCGGTCGGCGCCGGGCCGTCCCGGCCGGTGATCTCCGTCCGGCGGCTCGACCGGGCCGTCGCGCTGCTCGACGAGATCGTCACCGTCCTGGAGCGCGACCACTCACCCGCCAGCCTGATGGGCGCGGCCGGCGCCGCGTGGAAGCTGCTCACCCAGATCGTGGCCGACCGCGCCATGCCGGCGCCCGGCGATCCGTTGCAGCGCGCGATGGCCTACCTGGCCGAGCGGCTGGACAGCACCGTACGCGTCGCGGACCTGGCCGCGCTGGTCGGCGTCTCGCCCTCCCATCTGAGCGCGCTGTTCCGCCGGGCCACCGGGGGCGGCGTGCTCGCCCACCACACGGCACTGCGGATGGCGCAGGCGCGCAACCTCCTCGACACCACCGACGCGACCGTCGCCGACATCGCCCGCGAGGTCGGCTATCCCGACCCGTTCTACTTCTCCCGTCACTTCAGGCGGATGCACGAGGCCAGCCCCACCGAATACCGCAACCGGGCGAAGGGCTGAGCGGCCTACGACGCCGTCACCCGCAGCAGCACCGACCGGTCCACGTCCAGGGACGGCGCCTCGACGCCGACGAGCCGCAACGCCCGCCCCGACAGGGTGACGCCCGCGCGCTGCCAGGGCGGCAGCACGGCTCCCGCGGCGGGAGCCGACCCGGGATGGACGGCCTCGACGGTGTAGTGGCGCGCGTCGTCCAGCCCGGGGAACCGGATCCGGCCCGGAGGCCACGTCGCCGGGCGTTCGACGACGCTGAACGCGTAGAGCGCCTCGGAGCGGTCGCCCGACACGACCCCCTCCAGCCGGTACGCCGCGTCCGCGAGGTCGGCGTGCACCACCTCGCCCGTGTGCAGCAGGGCCCGGTGCTCCTTGTGGAAGGCGACCCACCGCGCCAGCGCCGCGCGCGTCCCGTCGTCGGCGGTGAGCAGGTTGGTCTCGATCCCCAGGTGACCCCACAACGCCTTCTCCGCTCGGTAGTCGAGCGGGTGGGTCCGGTGGGTGGTGTGCGACTCCTCGGCCCCGATGTGCGTGCCCTGCAGCTCCGGCGGGACCAGCAGGCCCGTCCAGCGCTGGATCTCCAGCCGCTCGTGCGGGTCGTTGCAGTCGCTCGGCCACACCCGGTCGGTGAGCTCCAGCACGCCGAGGTCGACGCGGCCCCCTCCGCTGGCGCACGACTCGATCTCCAGCCCCGGGTGGGCGGCCTTGAGCTGCGCCATCAACCGGTACGCCTGCTGGACCTGGGTGCGCACGCCCGGCCGGCCGTCGGGGACGTGGCCGGCGTCGAGCAGGTACCGGTTGTGGTCCCACTTGATGTAGGCGATGCCGAGTGAGCCGACGAGCTCGCTCATCCGCTCGAAGAGGTAGGCGTACGCGCCGGGATGGCCGAGGTCGAGCACGTGCTGGTGCCGGGAGGGCAGGCCGGGGCCGTGGCCAGCGTCGAAGATCCACTCCGGGTGGCGGCGGGCCAGGTCGGAGTCCAGGTTGACCATCTCCGGCTCGAACCAGAGGCCGAAGTCCATCCCGAGCTCGCGTACCCGGTCGGCGAGCGGCTGGAGGCCCTTCGGCCAGACGGCCGGGTCGACCGTCCAGTCGCCGAGCGAGCTGGTGTCGTCGCGGCGGCCCAGGAACCATCCGTCGTCGAGCACGAACCGTTCGGCGCCCAGCTCGGCGCCCCGTTCGGCGAGTTCGAGCAGGGTGTCGAGGTCGTGCCGGAAGTAGACGGCCTCCCAGGTGTTCAGCACCACGGGCCGGGGCGCGCGCGGATGGCGCGGCCGGGACCTCAGGTGCCGGTGGAAGCGGGCGGCGAGCTCGTCCAGCCCCACCCCCCACGACCCGTACTGCCACCGACTCCGGAACTCCTCGCCCTGCCCGAGCACCACCTCGCCCGGCAGCAGCAGCTCTCCCGCGGCGAGGTGCCTGGTGCCCGCCGGGGTCAGCTCGGCGGCGAGCACCTGGTTGCCGCTCCACGCGAGGTGGGTGGCCCACACCGTCCCGTGCCGGAAGCCGAACCCGCTCTCGCCGGCGACCAGCAGCAGGGTGTGCTCCAGCCCCGGCTTGCCGCCCCGCGAGGCCCGCACCCACTCGCCCACCCTGAACGGGCGCCGCTGCGGCACCCGTTCGAGCGCCCAGCGGCCGGTCAGGTCGAGGATCTCCGTCGCGTCCGACGGCACCGGCAGCGCCAGTTCGAGGGACCCGACACGGTACGGCTGCGCCGCGTCGTTCCTGATCCCGGCCCGCTGCCGGACGAGTCCGCTGGAACCGAGCACCTGGATCTCGATGTCGATCGCCAGGCCGTAGTCGGGGTCGCGCGCCGAGGTGCGCAGCACGGGCCCCTCAGGGGTGTCGCCGACCTCGTGCGTCGCCTCGCGGAAGAAGGGCGCCCAGCGGCGGCCGTCGCTGTCCCCGACCAGGCCCGGGCGGCCGAGCCAGCCCTCCGTGAGCTGGGGCAGCACCGGGACGGGCTGGGGGTAGGTGACCGCGCTGTCGCCGATGGCGGGCAGCGCCGCGCGATGGAGGTCCGCCAGGGCGGCGTCGCCGAGCTCGCCGAGGTCCGGCCCCCAGTGCAGGATGCGCGGCAGCCGCCCGCCGTCTACGGCGACGACGAGGCTGGTGCCGCCGGCACGCAGGTGGATGGGTGTGTCGTTCATATGTCAGTCGCAATCCCGTTGTGGGTGTCCCGTCATCCCTTGAGCCCGCTGTTCGCGATGCCCGCGAAGAACTGGCGCTGCAGCAGCAGGAAGACGATCACGAGAGGTATCGAGCACACGAGCGCGCCCGCCATCAGGGTGGGGTAGTCGGTGCCGAACTGTCCCTGCAGGCCGGCGAGCCCCACCGGCAGCGGCCGGTTGTCCCCGGACGGCGACACGATGAGCGGCCAGAGCAGGTCGTTCCACGAGTAGAGCCCGGTCAGCACGGTCAGGGCGGCGAGCATCGGCTTGGCCATGGGGAGCATGACGTACCAGAAGATCTGGAACGGGTTGGCGCCGTCGAGCCGGGCCGCCTCCTCGTAGTCCTTGGGCATGTTGAGGAAGGCCTGGCGCATCAGGAAGGTGCCGAAGGCGGAGAAGAGGCCCGGGATCGCCAGGGCCGGCAGGGTGTCCAGCAGCTGCAGGTCGCGGATCAGCTGGTACTGGCCGATCAGGAAAAGCTGGCTGGGCACCATCAGCATGGCGATGAACAGGCCGAACAGCACGCCACTGCCGCGGAACGGCATGCGCGCGAAGGCGTAGCCGGCCAGCGCCGCGACCGAGACCTGCCCGATGACCCGCAGCACCAGCGAGCCGACGGAGACCCCGAACATCGACCAGAACGGCACCGTCGAGAAGAACGTCTCGAACGAGTGCAGGCTGAACTCGGCCGGGAACACCGTCGGCGGAACCCTGCTGACCTCGGCGGTCGTCTTGAAGACGGTGAGGATCTGCCAGACGAACGGCACCACCATGATCACGGACGCGGCGATCAGGATCGCGTGGATCGGCCAGGTGGCGGTCGGTTTCTCGCGCCGCCGCGTACGTGGCGGGCGGCGGGCGGCGGACTCAGCCATAGAACACCCAGGATTTCTGAAGACGGAACTGCAGAGCCGTGGCGATCATGATCACGATGAGCAGCACGATCGCGATCGAGGCGCCGTAGCCCTGGTCGAACTGCACGAACGCCTTCTCGTAGAACAGGTAGACGATCGTCTTCGAGTCGGCGAGCGCGGTGTTGTTCACGCTGCGCAGCATGATGAAGATCAGGTCGAACATCTGCAGGGCGGCGATCACGGTGAGGATCGTGACGAAGAAGATGCTCGGGCTGAGCAGCGGCACGGTGATGTGGAAGAACTGCCGGACGCGACCGGCGCCGTCGAGCGCGGACGCCTCGTAGACGGCCTTCGGGATCGCCTGCAGGCCGGCGCCCAGGATGATCAGGTTGATGCCCAGGCCCATCCAGATGCCGACGACGCCGAACGCGTAGATCGTGAACCGGGGGTCGGCCACCCAGTACTGGCCGTCGACGCCGAACCACGACAGCACGTAGTTGAGCAGCCCGAAGTCGCCGTTGTAGATGAAGCGCCAGACCATGCCGACGGCGACGGGCAGGGTGACGACCGGCAGGAAGAAGAGCACCCGGTAGATCGTGCGTCCCCGGCCGGCCTGCTCGATCAGCGCGGCCAGCGCGACCGCCAGGGGGATGCCGAGCAGCACGATCACCGTGTAGAGCGCGGAGTTCCCGAACGCCTCCCAGACCTCGCCGTCACCGAGCAGGGTCCGGTAGTTGTCGGTGCCCACGAACGTGGCGGGCCCGAACGCCGGGACGTCCTGGAAGCTCTTGACCAGCGTGGACAGGAACGGCCACAGGTAGAGGGCGACCAGGCCGATCGTGGCGGGGGCGATGAACGCGAGCGACCACCACACGCTGGGACGGGTACCGCCCGTGCGGCGGCCGGCCGGCCGCCGCACGGGCTCGCTTGCCACTTCTTGGTGCGTCATTTCTTGGCGAGCACCTGGTTGACGGCGTCCTGATACTCCTTCGCCGCGGTCTCGACGGGCTTGGCGCCCTCCCAGGCCGGGCCCAGGTACTGCGCCGCGAGGCCCTGCCACTCGGCGGTGTTGCCCGCGACCGGGATCGGGACGCTGTAGTCGATGGCGTCGATGAAGATCTGCAGGTCGAAGTCCGGCATCGCCTTGAGCCACGGCTCCTGGGTCCCCTTGTACGCGGGGAGCACCGTGCCGGTGGCCGCCTGGATCTCCGCCGCCTTGACGCCGCCGAGGAAGGCGAGGAACTTCTTGAGCTCCTCCGGGTGCTTGCTGCCCGCGTACCCGGCGTTGCCGATGCCGCTGGTGACGGTGGCCCGCTTGACGCCCTTCGGCAGCGGCGCCACGTTGACCTTGCCCTTCAGGTCGGCGTTCTTGTGGAACCGCAGTGCCCAGTACGCGCCGGAGAAGTACATGGCGACCTTCTGGCTCTCGAACATCGACACGGCCTCGGTGTCCGACAGCTGCTTCAGCGTCGGCGAGGAACCGGCCGCCTGGAGGTCGGTCCAGAACTTCAGGCCGGCCACCGCCGCCGGACCGGCGAAGTCGGAGGCCGTGCCGTCCGCGTTGATGATCGTGCCGCCGGCCTGGAGGATCGTGTTGTAGTAGCCGCCCTGCGGGTCGATCGGCGCGGCGATGCCCCACACGCCCTTGGCCGGGTCGGTCAGCTTCTTGGCCGCGTCCTGGACCTCTTTCCAGCCCCAGGTGTCATCGGGGTACTTGACGCCGGCCGCGTCGAAGAGCGCCTTGTTGTACCAGATGCCGTTGGTGTCGAAGTCCTTCGGCAGCGCGAAGGTCTTGCCCTCGTAGGTGTAGGAGTCGGTGACGGCCTTGGGGTAGGCGCCCAGGTCGATCCCGGCGGACTTCACCGTGCCGGACAGGTCGATCAGCGCGCCGCCCTTGGCGTACTCGCGGAAGTGGTCGGCGAGCATCCAGAACGCGTCCGGCGCGGTGCCGCCGGCCACGCCGACCTGGAGGGTCGACCAGTACTCGGGCCACGGCAGCGTCTGGATCTTGACGGTGATGTTCGGGTTCTGCTTCTGGAACTCGGCGGCGATCTGCTCCATCGCCGGAGTCTGGTCCTCGCTCCAGTTCGCGTAGGTGAGGGTGACCTTCTCGTTCGACGTGCCGCCGGATCCGCCCGAGCAGGCGGTGAGGAGGGTCGCCGCCACGGCCATGGCCATGGCTGCCGTCCATTTGCGCTTCATGATCTTCCTCTGCACTTGTGCGCCGGTCCTCGTCGGCCGGGGGTTAGCGGTTGACGGATGTGACGTGGACGGTGGTGTCGACCCAGTCGACATGCACGCCCGAGTCGTCGGGACCGGCGGCTTCGCTGCGCAGGCACAGCGTACGGACCCCCTGAACCGCCAGGTCGAAGGTGGTGACGGGGTTGCCCGCCTCGACGACGGCGGCGAAGATCTCGCGGTCGTCCGCGAGGACGCTGACCCGTGCCCGCCCCGTGGACTCGTCGTCGACGCCGACCGCGCCGGTGCACGACTCGGCTCGTCCGCCCAGGTGGAAATGGGCCTCCGAGTACGGCGCCGTGCCCAGGCCGCGCTCGAACTCCTGCCCGGCCACGCGCATCGGGCCGCCGTCGCCGGGGTTGCCCCCGCCGTTCGACTGGTCGCGCTCGACGGGGCCGTCCTCGTTGACGAACTCGATCATCGGCAGGTCCGACATCGCGTACCGGCCGGCCGTCAGCGGGGAGACGACGCGGGCGTGGGCGACGACGGGGACCACGCCGTCGCCGTCCCGCTCGACCGTCACGACCCCGAGCCGCCCGGGCCGCAGCCCCGCCCCCGGCCGAACCGCCCAGCGGATCTCGGCGGCCCCGCCATCGGCCGGGTGCGGGCCGTCTGCCGGGTGCGGGCCGTCTGCCGGGTGCGGGCCGCCTGCCTGGTGCGGGCCGCCTGCCTGGTGCGGGTGTGGGGCGGTGACGCGGTCGGCGGTCCAGCCCGCGGGCAGGCGCAGCCGTGCGCCGGCGTCCGTCGTGATCAGCGCGGTCCCGTCCGCGCCGACCTCGGCGACGGACGGGTGCACCGCGGGGGCGGGGTGGTACGGCCGGGGCGCGGCCCGGAAGACGTCCGCGCCCGCCGGCGCCACGATGGCGGCGAAACCCCCGTCCCGGGCCACGGCGACCTCGACGGCGTCCGTGACGGTCACGGTCGTCTCCATGAGGCCGAGCGCCGACGAGGCGTCGCCCGCGTCCGGCCCCGGCGAGGCGTCGCCCACGATCCACACCTGGGCGTCCGGGCCCGCTCCGAGCCGGTCCAGCGGCACGTGGATCACGCGTGCCTCGCCGGTGGCGATCCCGCCGATGAACCACCGGTCGCCGGCCCGGCGGGCGATGACCGCGTGCGTGTCGGGGTCGCCCGCCAGCAGCACCGTCTCGTCCCAGACCGGCGCCAGCTCCGCGAGGAACCGCGCCGCGAGCGGACGCGCCGTGTAGGCGTCGACGTGGTCGGCGAAGTGGGTGATCCCGCACTCGAACGCCACCGACAGCCCCAGCTCATGGCCGTCACTGGTAGTGCGGCCCGCGGCGCCGAAGGCGACCGGCGTGGCGTCCATCGCCCCGACGATGTTGCGGGTGAACGGCTGGATGACGTTGTGGGCCGCGGTGAGCGCCTGGTTCTCGAAGAAGACGTAGTATTCGGCCCCGCGAATCGCCTCGTACCCGATGACCTGCGGGAACGTACGCATCCAGCCGCGCGGGATCACCGAGCCGTGGAAGTTCACCATCAGGCCGAGCCGCGCGGATTCGGTGAGGATCGTGTCGTACCAGCGGTACCGGTCCTTCGACTCCGACTCCATGAAGTCGACCTTGATCCCGGCCACGCCCCAGGAGCGCCACAGCGCCAGCTTGCGCAGGTCCTCGGGGCTGTTGAGGTCGCGCCAGATCGTCCACAGGTGCACCTGGATCCCGCGCCGGCTCGCGTACGCGACGATCTCCGGCACCCACGTCTCCTCCCACCCGCAGTCGATGAGCAGGTGCTCCCAGCCGAGCTCGGCGGCGACGTCCACGAAGTGCCGCTGCTTGGCGAGCTGGGCGCCCGAGTAGAAGTCGGACCACCACGACCAGGCGGCGCGGCCGGGCCGCACCCAGGTCGCGCCGGCCAGCTCCGGTGCGACGGCCGGCGCCAGCTCCTCGACGAACAGGGAGGACACGAGCTCGGTGAGGGGGCCGACGAGGAAGACGCGCCAGGGTGTCACGACGCCGCGGGCGACCTCGACGGACTCGTCGGCGAGGGTGAAGCGGAGCGTCCGGCCGCCCCCCGGCTCCGGCTCGCCCGCCCGTACGTGCGCGCCGGCGAAGCGGCCGTCGATCCCGGACTCGGTGATCAGGAGATGCGTCGTCCCGTCGAGGCGGGTGAGGAAGGGCAGCCCGTACGCGCCGCTCCCCAGCTCGGCGGTGTCCACGCCGAACCGCGGGGTCTCGTACCAGGTCTGGTAGTCGAGGACCCAGCTGCGCGAGCCCGCGGGAAGCGTGACGGCGGTGCGCTCGCCCGTGACGCGGGCGGTGCCGTCCAGCGCGGGCAGGGCGTAGCGGAGCGCCACCCCGTCGCGCCCCACGCGCAGGATGACCTGCCACTCGACGCCACCGGCCGCGCGGAACGTGTGCACGCTCTCCCGGTGCTCGTAGTCGTGCTCGCCGGCGGACTTGCCGGAGCGCAACGTGAACCGGTCGCCGACCGTACGCTCCGAGACGTGCACGAGCTCCGCGTCCGTGCCCAGGTCGGTGCCGTCGACCGAGAACCCGAGCGGCACTCGGAGCAGCTCGTCGCCGCGGGTCACGGTCAGGCGCGCGCCCGTGTCCGGGTTGTCGATCCAGACGTTCACCTCGCCCGCGCCCGTCCGGCGGGGGCGTACATCGTCGCTCAACACGTTCTCCATCACCGATCTGGGACAAATCCGAAATTTAAGGCAGGGGCCGGACTGATCGATCCGGTCCGGCCCCTGGGGGTCACATCACCACGTCGAGCGAGTCGACCGTCACCCCCGCCCCCGACGCGTCCTCGATCAGGACGGTGTTCGCGCCGGCGTTCAGGGGCAGCCCGACGGTCGCGGTGGCGGGGGCGTCGTTGCCGCCCGTCGCGTGCAGCGGCACCGTGACCGGCGTGCCGCCGTTGACCGCGACCTTGATCGACGCGGCGGCCGACGACGCGTAGTGGATCCGCACCGTCTTGTTGCCGGCGGAGGTGGCCTGGAACGGCACCGAGAGCGAGCCGGCCGCCAGACCGGACACCCCGTTGCCGCCCGAGCACCCGGAGCACGCGTCCACGACGGCGCCGCCCGAGCGGGTGTTCGCCGCCGCCTCGGCCTCCACCTCACGGGAGATCGTCAGCGCGTCGATGTCCGGCGCGTAGGCCCCCGTGTTCAGGAACGTGATGGTGTTCGCCCCGGCGTTGAGCGGCACGTCGAGCGACCACTTGCCGACGTGCTCCCAGCTGCCGGAGTCCTTCACGTTCTCGGTCGCGACGGTGGTGCCGTTGACCTGGACCTGGACGGATCGCGGGTCACCCGAGGTGTAGGTGAAGGTCAGCCGGTGCGGGCCCGCCTGCGCGGCCGTCACGCCGTTGAACCGCACCGAGCCGCCGGACCCGATGTTGCCCACCTTCTGGCCGCCCGAGCAGCCCTTGCAGGGCTGGACGTCGGCTGCGCCGGCCCGGGTGTTGGCCGCGCTCTCCGCCTCGTACCGGCTGTCGCCCGTGCCGACCATGGCGAGGGGCTGCTTCGAGAGGTGGACGGAGACGCCGCCGGTCGCGATCATCGGCAGCGAGAGCGTGGTCGCGCTCGTGACGGTCTGGGCCGACACGGTGAGCCGGCCGGAGGGGTCGTCGGCGAAGATCGTCGCCGTGTAGTTCCCGGAGCCGAGGAACGACAGCGGGACCGAGGCGGTCCTGGCCGGCGACGTCATCGCGCCGACGAACCAGTCGTCGCCGGAACGGCGCGCGACGGTCACGTGGTCCCCGGGGAAGCCCTCGACGACCTTCGTCTCGTCCCACACGGTCGGGATCGCGCGCATCAGGTGACGTCCGGCCCACTGCTCGTAGGCCGCGGCCGAGTCGGCGTAGTTGACCATCGCGGAGGTGAAGACGATGGCCTGGGCCAGCGAATGACCCTGGGTGAGGATGGACGCGTTCTCCGAGATCATCGTCGGCGTGTAGTCCATCCCGCCGAGCATGTTGCGGATGAAGGGGTAGGTCACGTCCTGGCGGGCGGTCGTGGGCGGCGGATACAGGTAGTGCTCGGTGCCGGCGACGGCCTCCGAGGTCACCAGCCACGGCCACGTGCGGTTCTCACCCCCCGGCTTGGTGCTGCCGTGGAAGTTGAGCATCATCTCGTGGTTCGCCGCCGACTGGCCGATCGACTGGTACCAGCCCATCGACTTCTGCGAGTCGCTGAGGAAGAAGTCCACCTTGAGGCCGTCGATGCCGTAGCCCTTGTGCTCGGCCATCAGGGCCTCGGCGTCGGCCGGGTCGGCGAACGGCTCGGCGGTGACCCAGGCGAACATCTTCACGCCGCGCTGCTTGGCGTAGGCCGCGATCGCCGGCAGGTCGACGGTGCGGTTGTAGCAGCAGTCCATGGTCACGTACTCGAAGCCCATGGACTCGGCGAAGTCGACGTACTCCTTCTGCTTGTCGAGATCGCTCGCGCTGTCGCCGTCGGCGTACCAGGACCACGCCGCGCGTCCCGGGCGGACCCAGGAGGCATTCTCCGTTGCCGGGGGGTTGAGGTCCTGCACCAGGTCCGAGTTGTAGAGCGTGTCGAGGTTCCCGGCGATGATCGCCACCCGCCAGGGCGTCTGGAAGGGGTACGTCGCCGAGACGGGGAACGCCTGGTCCGGGGTCCGCTTGACGTTGAGCAGCCCGTCACCCGCCCCGCTGCCCTTCAGCAGGGACGGCACGTAGGAGGCGTTCGCGTTCACCACCTGCGCCTCGGTGACGACGGTGAAGTAGGCGTTGTTGTCGATCGAGGCCAGCAGCGGCATCGTCAGCTCCGTGCCGGAGTTGAGCTGGGCCGCGTTGCGGTAGGTGTAGTCCTGCTCGTAGTTCGCGTTCCACGGGGCCGCCCAGCCGCCGGTCGTCGCGGGCAGGCGGAACCCGCTGGTCTCGTCCGTGATCGTCACCGGGCCGCTGCCCGGCAACCGGTAGCGGTAGGCGATGCCGTCGTCGTAGGCGCGGATCACCAGCTCCAGCGTCTGGCCGCTCTTCGCGTAACGGAGGACCAGCTCGTTGGCGTGGTCGCGGTAGGAGGGCTTGGTGCCCGCGGGCAAGGAGTAGGTGGTGTCGATCGTGGTGCGGGCCTCGCTGACGTAGCTCAGCCCGGACCGCAGATCGGCCGCCGAGGTGGCGATGCCCAGCGGGGAGTCGCCGAAGACCTGCGTGGTCCCGGCGGTCACCGCGTACGTCAGGGCGCCTGCCGCCTGCTCGGTGAGGGTGAAGGTGATCAGTCCGTTGGGCGAGCTCACGCTGCGAGTGGTGAGCGCGAGCGCGGGGGGCGCGGCGAGCAGGGACACCAGCATCCCCAGTACGGCGGCTACGGCTAACGCCGCTGGGCGCCGCCTTCCTACCCTTCCCGACATGTGGCCTCCGGTGGCTTCACTAGACAGATACACACGGGTGAGCCAAACTATGCGCCCCGCTGAGCGCGCCCGGAATGGTCGAACCGTCGGACCACCTGGACAATCCGACTGCGTGAGCGGCCGGCATCGGGCTCCGGTGCCCGCCCGCGGGTGCCGCCCGCGCCGTAGCCTGTCAGGGCTGATCGGCCGCGGTCGGCGGGCTCGCCGAGCCTCCGTCGCCTGCGCCCTTCCGGGAGGAGCGTGCTGTGACCGGTGAGAGTGCTCACGTCCGTGCCGTCGACGCCTTCATCGCGGCGGCCAACGAGCGTGACGCGGCGCGACGGGCCACGTTGCTGGGCCAGGCGCTCGCGGCGGACGTGGTCTTCTGGGGGCCGCTGGGCCGGGGCGTCGGCCGCAAGGCCGTCGAGGGCTTCATCACCGAGGTGGTCCAGGGCCATCCGGCGGGCCCCTGCCGGATGATGCGCACCAGCCAGGTCGACGCGCCGGAGGAGTGGGCGCGTTTCGCCTGGTGCTTCACCGACGGCGCCGGCCAGGTGCTGTTGACCGGCATGGACGTGGTGCACGTCAGGGCGGAGGGCGACATCGACGAGATCGTTGTCTTCGCCGGGCCCCTGTGACCTACGAGCCGCCGGGCCGCACCAGACCGCTCTCGTAGGCCAGGATGACGAGCTGGACGCGATCGCGTACGTCCAGCTTGGCGATGGCCCTGGTGATGTGGGTCTTGGCGGTGAGCGGGCTGATGACCAGGCGCTCGGCGATCTCGTGGTTGGTGAGGCCGAGCGCCACGAGCTTGACCGCCTCCCGCTCCCGGGAGGTGAGAGCGTCCAGGCGCCGCCCCGCGCCGGGCGCGAGGTCCTGCCGGTGGGCGAACTGCTCGATGACGCGGCGGGTCACCCCCGGCGACAGGAGCGCGTCCCCGGCGGCGACGGCGGCGACCGCCCGGCGCAGCTCGGCGGGCTCGACCTCCTTGGTGAGGAAGCCGCTGGCCCCGGCCCGGAGCGCGGCGAAGACGTGCTCGTCGGTGTCGAACGTGGTGAGGATGATCACGCGGCAGCCGGGGCCGGCCGGGCCGGTGACGATGCGCCGGGTGGCGGTGATGCCGTCGGTGCCCGGCATGCGGATGTCCATGAGGACCACGTCGGGGCGGGTGCTCGCGGCCAGCCGTACGGCCTCGTCGCCGTCCTGGGCCTCGCCGACGACCGTGATGTCCCGCGAGCGGGCCAGCAGGCTGCGGAACCCGGCCCGAACGAGTGCCTGGTCGTCGGCGAGGAGCACCTTGATCGTCATTCCGCCGAGCCTGCCACAGGGATGCCGGCCCGTACGGCGAAGCCCCCGGCGACCGGCCCGGCGGTGAGCGTGCCCCCGAGCGCGCTCACCCGCTCCCGCATGCCGGCCAGGCCGTGACCCTCGGTGACCTCGGCGGGACTTCCCCGGCCGTTGTCGACGACCTCGACGGTGACCGACCGCGCCCCGTAGCCGATCGTCACCTCGGCCCTGCTCGCCGCCGCGTGCTTGAGCGTGTTGGCGAGGGACTCCTGCACCACCCGGTAGACGGCGATGGACGGCATGGCCGGGACGTCCGCGGGGTCGCCGCGCTCGTCGAAGATCACCTCCAGCCCGGTGGCCCGGGCGTCGTCCACGAGCGTGCCCAGGGCGGCCAGGCTCGGCTGGGGCGCGGTGTCGCCCGGGTGGTCGCGCAACACCGTGATGAGGGAGCGGAGGTCGGCCATGGCCCGGTTCCTGACGTCCTTGGCCAGGCGCAGCGCGGCGGCGGCCGCGGCCGGGTCCTCCTCCAGGGCGTCGGCGGCGACATTGAGCTGAACGCCGACGACGGCCAGCGTGTGGGCGACGATGTCGTGCACCTCGTGCGAGACGCGCAGCCGTTCCTCGGCGGCCTGGGCACGGCTGTCGGTCTCGCGCAGCCGCTCCCGCCAGCGCGTCACGGCGGCGTACGTGAGGCCCGCGGCGATGAGGATCGCCAGGAGCAGCCCCTCCCCCACCACGTGGAACACGTAGCGGGTCGGGTTCAGGTCCAGCACCCGGCGGAAGTCGAACGCGGAGTACGCCAGCACGGCCACGCCGACGGCCGTCACCCACCGCACCCGGGACGTGGCGGCGGCGGTGAAGTAGGCGACCGAGGCCGGCCAGATCCAGCCCGCGGGAGCTTCGCCCTTGACGAGGAGATAGACGAAGAGCCCGGCGACCGAGAGCAGCAGCACGGTCATCGGCCGGCGCCGCCTGACCAGCAGGAGTGCCCCGAGGAACAGCGCGAGGGGGATCGTGCCGAACCAGGGACTGTGGATGCCGATGGCGAGGGCGACCGCCACGTAGAAGACGACCGTGGCGGCGGCGAGCGCGACGTCGACGATCCGGGCGAAGTGGCGGACGGGGGCGGGTTCGCGTCGTGACGGCAATGCGGGGCCTGCCTCGCCGGTCAGACGTGGGTGACCAGGAGGGTCACGCCCGCCTCGCCGCCGCAGTCGACGAGAACGGGCCCGACGCCGTTGCCGACCGTGGCGGACAGGGTCGCCTTCGCCACGAACTTCTTGGGCCCGTCCTCGATGATGCGGACGTTCTCCAGCACCGGACGCTTCCTGTCGAGCCCGGCGAGCACGGCCCTGAGCCCCTTGCCTCCCCCGCAGTGCCCGGTGATCGTCACCTCCTGACCGCGCTCGGTGGTGGGGTTGGGGCTGACCTGCACCACCGCCCGGGCGCCCTTCGGCGGCTTCGGCGCGGCGGCGCTCGTATCGGCCGCCCGAGCCCCGGCCCCCAGGCTCAGCAGCCCGGCCGTCAGGCTCAACCCGGCCAGGACGGTGATCGTTCTCTTGCCCATGGCGATTCCTCCGGTTCTCATGCCGGAACGGTAGAACCGGCCACGGCGGGCCCGCGTCGTCCGCCGAACGTCACCTGACCCTGCACCGTTCGCGGTACGCCTGCACCAACGGGTGTAGACCGCCACGGCGTGCCGCCCATTTCTGCACCCGACCTCGACGAATTCCGGCGAACCCCGGCCCGGTCCGGACGATCGGATAAGGACGTGAGGTTCTTCACCGCCCAGATGTTCCGCTTCGCGTGGGCCGAGGCGAGGTCGTGCGCGTTCGCCGTCGCCATGTTCGCCGGTCTGGCCGCCTCGTCGGTCCTGCCGCTGCCGATCCCGCGCTATGACGCGCTGCTGCTCTACGCGGTGGCGGTGACGGCGGTCTTCCGCGCGTTGCGCTGGGAGAGCAACCAGGAGATCGCCGTCATCGCCGGGTTCCACCTGGTCGGACTGGCCTTCGAGCTGGTCAAGGTACGGCTCGGGTCGTGGAGCTATCCGGAGGACGCCTCCACCAAAATCGGCGGGGTGCCGCTCTACAGCGGATTCCTCTACGCCGCCGTGGGCAGCTACGTCTGCTCGGCCTGGCGGATCTTCTCGCTGCGCCTGGTGGCCTACCGGACGGTGCCGGTGACGGTGGTGGCGCTGGCCGTATACGTGAACTTCATCAGCCAGCACTGGTGGATCGACCTGCGGATCCCGCTGGCCCTCGCGCTCGTCGTGGTCACGTGGGGGACGGTGGTGCACTTCACCGTGGGCGCGCACCGCTACCAGATGCCGCTGGCGCTGTCGCTCGCCCTCATCGGGTTCTTCCTGTGGGTGGCCGAGAACATCGCGACCTACCTCGGCGCCTGGCAGTACCCGTACCAGCGGGAGACCTGGCAGCTGGTCCACCCCGCCAAGTTCGGCGCCTGGGCGCTGCTGGTCAGCGTCACGTTCGTGATGGTCGCCTCCTGGCAGGCGACCCGCGGACGCCTGCACCTGCCGGCCCCGAGCCGGCCCCGCGGCTGGGCGCTGCCGGTGCGCCGGGTCCCTCCGCCGGCCGCCCGGCGGTGAGGTCCCGGAGCGGAGCGTCCGGGCCGGCCCGCCGTGGGCCGGCCCGGACGTCACCGATCAGGCGCGCAGGTCGAACCGGTCGAGGTTCATCACCTTGTCCCATGCCGCGACGAAGTCGTTCACGAACTTCTCCTTCGCGTCATCGCTCGCGTAGACCTCGGCGAGCGCGCGGAGCTCGGAGTTCGAGCCGAAGACCAGGTCGGCGCGGGTTCCGGTCCACTTGACCTCGCCCGTGGCGGCGTCGCGGCCCTCGAACGTGTTCGCGTCGCCGGACGTCGCCGACCACGTCGTGCCCAGGTCGAGCAGGTTGACGAAGAAGTCGTTCGTCAGCGACCCGGGGGTCGTGGTGAAGACGCCGAGCGCCGACTGCTGGTGGTTGGCGCCCAGGACGCGCAGGCCACCGACCAGGACCGTCATCTCGGGAGCGCTCAGGGTCAGCAGGTTCGCCTTGTCGAGCAGCAGGTATTCGGCCGGCAGCCGGTTGCCCTTCCCGAGGTAGTTGCGGAACCCGTCGGCGACCGGCTCGAGCGGGGCGAACGACTCCACGTCCGTCTGCTCCTGCAGCGCGTCCACGCGGCCCGGCGTGAAGGGGACCACCACGTCGTGGCCGGCGTTCCTGGCCGCCTGCTCGACGCCCGCGGCGCCGGCCAGCACGATCAGGTCGGCGAGCGAGACCTGCTTGCCGCCCGTCTGCGCGCCGTTGAACGCCTTCTGGATCCCCTCAAGGGTGCCCAGCGTCGTCGCCAGCCGGTCGGGGTCGTTGACCTCCCACCCGATCTGCGGCTGCAGGCGGATGCGGGCGCCGTTCGCGCCGCCGCGCTTGTCGCTGCCCCGGAAGGACGAGGCCGACGCCCACGCGGTGGACACGAGCTCGGACACCGACAGGCCCGAGGCGAGGATCTGGCTCTTCAGGGTGGCGACGTCCGCGGCGTCGATGAGCTCGTGCGTCACCGCCGGGAGCGGGTCCTGCCAGATCAGCACCTCGGACGGGACCTCCGGGCCGAGGTAGCGCACGATCGGGCCCATGTCGCGGTGGGTCAGCTTGTACCAGGCGCGGGCGAAGGCGTCCGCGAGCTCCTCGGGGTGCTCCAGCCAGCGCCGCGTGATCTGCTCGTAGATCGGGTCGAAGCGCATCGAGAGGTCGGTCGTCAGCATCGTCGGCGCGTGGGTCTTCGACGGGTCGTGCGCGTCGGGAACGGTGCCGGCGCCGGCGCCCTCCTTCGGCCGCCACTGGTGCGCGCCCGCGGGGCTCTTGAACAGCTCCCACTCGTAGCCGTAGAGGATCTCGAGGAAGGTGTTGTCCCAGGTGATCGGGGTGTTCGTCCAGATGCCCTCGAGGCCGCTGGTGATCGTGTCGCCGCCCTTGCCGGTGCCGAACGTGTTCCGCCAGCCCAGGCCCTGCTCCTCGATCGAGGCGGCCTCGGGGTCGGCGCCGACGTGGTCGGCCGGGCCCGCGCCGTGGGTCTTGCCGAAGGTGTGACCACCCACGATCAGGGCGGCCGTCTCCTCGTCGTTCATCGCCATGCGGTGGAACGTCTCGCGGATGTCGCGGGCCGCGGCGATCGGGTCGGGGTTGCCGTTCGGGCCCTCCGGGTTGACGTAGATCAGGCCCATCTGGACCGCGCCCAGGGGGTTCTCCAGCTGGCGGTCACCGGTGTAGCGCTCGTCGCCGAGCCACGTGGTCTCGGGACCCCAGTAGACGTCCTCCTCGGCCTCCCAGACGTCCGGGCGGCCGCCGGCGAAGCCGAAGGTCTGGAAGCCCATGGACTCCAAGGCGACGTTGCCGGCCAGGATCAGCAGGTCGGCCCACGAGAGCTTCTGGCCGTACTTCTTCTTGACCGGCCACAGCAGGCGGCGGGCCTTGTCGAGGTTGGCGTTGTCCGGCCAGCTGTTGAGGGGGGCGAAGCGCTGCTGGCCCGCCCCGGCGCCGCCACGGCCGTCGCTGATCCGGTACGTGCCCGCGCTGTGCCAGGCCATCCGGATGATGAACGGGCCATAGTGGCCGAAGTCGGCCGGCCACCAGTCCTGCGAGGTGGTCAGCACCTCCTCGATGTCCCGCTTCACGGCCGGGAGGTCAAGGCTCTTGAACGCCTCCGCGTAGTCGAAGTCCTCGCCCAACGGGTTGGCCACGGCGGGGTTCTTCGCCAGGATCTTCAGATTGAGCCGCTCCGGCCACCACTGGCGGTTTCCACCGCCCTGGGTCGGGTGCGCGGCGCGCGTGTGCGCGACCGGGCAGCCTCCTCCGTCGTCCAGCTTCGCGTCGGTGACGATGGCATCGGGGTTCTCGGACATGGAATCTCTCCGGACTAGGGGGAAAACGGGTGCTCAGGAACTGAGTGCGGTGGAACAGTCGGGGCACAGGCCCCAGTAGATGACCTCGGCCTCGTCGATCGAGAAGCCGTGGTCGTCGGCCGCGTTCAGGCAGGGCGCGTGGCCGACCGCGCAGTCGACGTCGGCCACGGCACCGCATGAGCGGCACACGATGTGGTGGTGGTTGTCCCCGACGCGGCCCTCGAACCTGGCCGGGCTGCCGGCCGGTTCGATGCGGCGTACGAGTCCAGCCGCCGTCAGCGCGTGGAGGGCCTCGTAGACGGCTTGAAGGGAGATGTGGCCCACGCGTTCGCGCACCCCGGCGGCGATCGCCTCGACGTCGAGATGGTCACCGCCCCGGACGGTCTCGAGCAGCGCGACACGGGCGGCCGTCACCCTCAGGCCGACACCGCGCAGCTCCCCGGCGATGTTCCCTGTCCTGGGTGCGGTCATGCCGCCAAACCTACCTTCATAAACACGAACGATACAAGATAACGAATGCTCCAAGTCTGAGCCACGCCGGGGCCGGCTCCGAACCGTCGTCCCAAGGCACAGTTACCGCACGGAGAAAGGCCGCCTCCGCAGGTCGGAAGCGGCCTTGCCCGTTGTCTTAGCGACTGATTGCCCGGGCGAAAATCTTCAGGCCTGCCAGAGGGTCGACAGCAGCACGTGCAGGCCGGTCGCGCCCAGAACGCTGACCACGGCGTTGCGCGTCTTCAGGTGCAGCCCGATCGCGACGACCAGCGACAGGGCCGTGGTCACGACGGTCGGCCAGGAGGTGGGGCTCACACCGCGCAGGGTGTAGAGGGCCAGGATCAGCATGAGACCCACGGGCATCTGGACGGCGAGGTACCGCAGGACGGCCGAGCGGCGCAGCGGGTCCAGCACGGCGAACGGCAGCGCGCGCAGGCCCCAGGTGACGGCGGTGCTGACGGCGACGACGGCGGCCAGGTAGAGCGGGGTGGGCACGGACGTCCTACCTCTCCGGGACGGTCGCGGTGAGCACGGGAGTGGCGGGCGCGGGAGCGGCGGGAGCAGAGGGCTCGGGCGCGGGGGTCTCGGGCGCAGGAATCCCGGGCGCGGGGCGGCGGCGCAGGGCGTACCGGACGAGCAGGCTCGCGGCGTACAGCGGCATCGCGACCAGCAGCAGCTGCCCGGGCGCCAGCAGCGCGGCGACGGCGAAGGAGGCCGCGGCCAGCAAGGGGGCGGGCAGGTCCCGCTGGGCCCGCCAGGCGTCGATGGTCAGGACCACGAACAGGGCGGTCAGGGCGAAGTCCAGGCCGTGCAGGTCGAGCGGGATCAGCGCGCCGGCCAGCGCGCCGGCGGTGGCGCCGCCGACCCAGTACGCCTGGCACAGCACCTGCATCCACAGGATCCGGGCGCCGCTCCAGGACCGGGCGCGGCCGCCGGCGGTCAGCGCGTACGCCTCGTCGGTGAGCGCGAAGGTGGCGTAGACGCGGCCGAGCGGGCGGACCTGGCGCAGGGGGAAGGAGAGGCCGTAGAAGATGTGCCGGATGTTCACCAGCAGCGCCGTCATCGCGATCTGCCCCAGCGGCGCCGCCGAGGCGACCAGTCCGAGCAGCAGGAACTCCAGCGAGCCCGCGTAGATCACCCCGGTGAACACCGTCGCCCACCACCAGTCCAGCCCGCTGTGCACCACCAGGACGCCGAAGCTGATCCCCAGCGGGAACAGGCTCAACCCCACCGAGGCGGTGTCCCTCACCGCCGCCGCGAAGTCCCGCGACCCTTCCGTTTCCCGCATCACACGCATGGAAGAAATTTTAGTGCGTGCGTCGCATAATATGGTTTCACCTGTTATTGAAAGTGATGCCTATGAGCAACTCTATTAGCCTCGATGCCATCGATCGCGAAATATTGTTCCATCTGGCCCAGGACGGCCGGATGCCGAACGTGGAGCTGGCCCGGCGGGTGGGGCTGACGCCGCCGCCGTGCCTGCGCCGGGTGAAGCGGCTTGAGGACGCCGGCGTGATAGCGGGATACCGGGCGCAGATCTCTCCCGAGGCCCTGGGCCGCTCGCTGGAGGTGGTCATGTCGGTGGAGATCGCGGTCAACGACCTGCAGACCGTCGAGGACTTCGAGTCCCGGGTCGCGGCGCTGGAGGAGGTCGTGGAGTTCCGGCGCATGTTCGGGCGCCCCGACTACTACCTGAGCGTGGCGGTCTCCGACCAGATCGCCTACGAGAAGTTCCTCAGCGCGAAGATCCTGCCGCTGCCCGCGGTCTCCCGCGTCGACTCCCACCTCACCATGAAACGGATCAAGGGCTAGCGGGGTGGGGCGGCCCGCGGCCGGGGCTCAGAGCCGGTTGCCGGGCGCCTCGTGCGGGACCGGCCAGAGCTCGACCGCGCGGACCGAGGCGAAGGGCACCTCCGCGGCGATCTCCAGGGCGCGCCGCTCGTCGGGCACGTCGATCAGGTACCAGCTCGCCAGGTATTCCTTGGTCTCCAGGTAGGGTCCGTCGGTCACGGCCGGGACGCCGCCGCGCACGCGCACGGTCTTCACCTCAGCCGCGTCGGCGTTCCCGTAGGCGCCCAGCAACTCGCCCGTCTCGGCGTATTTGCGGTTGAACGCGTCCTGGCCGTCGATCGCCTCCTTGACCTCCTCGGCCGAGAACGACTCCCACATCTCCTTGTTGCCGTACATCATGATCAGGTATTTCACTGTGGTCTCCTCCGGGTGCTGCACTTGCCTTTCACCGGTTGGTCGGAGGCCACACGCGTTTCTCTACATCCTTCTCGAAGATTTTTCTCAGGATTTTCTCAGGGCCGGGCCTCGTACACGATGTTGAAGGGATTCTCGGCGACCCTGCGGAAGCGGGTGAACCCGGCCTCCGTGACCACCGCGCGGATCCGGCTCTCCCCGGCCTGCGCGCCGAGCGCGTAACCGCCGGGCTGGGACATGGCGTTCGGCACGCAGAGGAAGGTGGAGAACGCGTAGTACGCCCGCCCGATCGGGTGGAGGTTGTCCGTGACCGTGTCGCCCGCGTTCGGCTCGACCACCATCCACGTGCCGTCCGGGGCGAGGGAGCCGAGCACGTGCCGGGCGGCGCCCACCGGGTCGCCCATGTCGTGCAGGCAGTCGAACGAGGTGACCAGGTCGTACGGACCGCCGGGGAAGTCCTGGGCGGAGGCCACGTCGAACGAGACCCGGTCCGACACACCGGCCCGCTCCGCCCGCGCCCTGGCCTCCTCGACCGAGCCCGCGTGGTAGTCGGAGCCGGTGAACCTGGCGTCCGGGTAGGCGCCGGCCATCAGCACCGTGGAGGCGCCGTGCCCGCAGCCCACGTCGGCCACCCGGGCCCCGGCGCGCAGCTTGTCCTCCACGCCCTCCAGCGCCGGCAGCCAGGTGCTGACCAGGTTGGCCGCGTAACCGGGGCGGAAGAAGCGCTCGCAGCCGCTGAACACCTCCTCGTCGTGCTCGTGCCAGCCGATGCCCGCACCGGTGCGGAAGGCCTCCTCGACCCGCCGCTCGGCCCGCAGCGCGCCCACGGCCAGCTCGAACCCGCCGGGCACGAACACCGGGCCGTCCGGGTCGGTGAGCGCGAAGGCCTGCTCCTCGGAGAGCCAGTAGGTGCCGCTCTGGGCGTCGTAGCACACGTAGCCCCCGGCGGCCTGGCCGTTGAGCCATTCCTCCGCGTACCGGGGGTTCGTGCCGGTGCGCTCCGCCAGCTCGTGCGGCCGCAGCGGCTTCTCCGCCAGGGCCCGGTAGAAGCCGAGCCGATCACCCACCAGGACGTTGCCCGCCGCCATCGTGGCGCCGAGATCGCTGACGAAGAGGTTGAGGAAGTCCATGAGCTTGTCCTGGTCCAGGGCCATGACTGTGGGTTCCCTTCAGAGAGGTGACCGGTCATGGCGAGGGTCGCGCAACGCGTTGCGCATTTGTTGCGGCCACGCCGCAACGGCCCCCTGACGTTCTTACCTGGCGCGTCTTCTGCCCTTACTTGGGCGTTCATGATCTGGTTAATGTGGAGCAGTGTGATCGCGAGGTGTTCTATCCCCGTTCGTGGCTCGCCACGGCAATTGCCGGCACGCTTCTCGCCACCGGCCTCGCCGTACCCGCGGCCGCAGCCACCACCCTCACCAGTCCCGCCAAGGTCACCGACCCCGTCGGCCACGTCGATCCGCTGATCGGCTCGGCCGGCGGCGGCAACACCTATCCGGGCGCCGTCCTGCCGTTCGGGATGATCTCCTGGAGCCCCACCAACACCGCCGGCGACCAGACCAACGCCGCCGGGGCCAACGGCTACTCCTACAACACCCCGCGCGTGCGCGGCTTCGCACTGACGCACGTCAACGGCGCCGGCTGCCACCCCGGAGCCGCCGGGGACGTCCCGATCATGCCGTTCGCCGGCGAGGTCACCTCGTCCCCGACCGCGGACACCGCCGACGCGGTCTACGCGAGCACCTTCGACCACGCCGACGAGAGCGCGCGGCCCGGCCGGTACACCGTCACGCTCGACTCGGGCGTCAAGACCGACCTGTCGGTCACGACCCGCGCGGGCGTCGGCGAGTTCACCTTCCCGCGGGACAAACAGGCCAACCTGCTGTTCCGCGTGTCCAACTCGCTCAACGGCAGCGAGGACGCCGAGATCACGATCGACCCCGCCACCCGTACGGTCACCGGCTCCGTCCTGACCGGCGCGTTCTGCGGCCGCCGCGCCAACGGCGGCGTGAACAACCGCAAGACCTACTACCGGCTGCACTTCGCCGCGACGTTCGACCGGGCCTTCTCCGGCACCGGCACGTGGGTCGACGGCGAGCTGCGCGCGGGCACCACGGCGGCGAGCGGCGGCGAGGGCTACGCCACCGGCGCCGACCGCGCGGGCAAGGGCTCCGGCGGGTACGTCAGCTTCGACACCACCTCGGACGCCGACGTACGGATGAAGGTCGGCATCTCCTACACCAGCCTCGACGCGGCCAGGAAGAACCTCGCGAAGGAGGTCTCGCCCCGCGACGACGTCGCCTCGGTGGCCGCCAGGGCCACGCGCGCCTGGAACGACCGGCTGCGCTCGATCGAGGTGGCCGGCGGCTCGCCGGACCTGCTCACCACGTTCTACACGGCGATGTACCACTCCTACCTCCAGCCCAACGTCACCAGCGACGTCACGGGCACCTACCTCGGCAGCGACCAGAAGGTGCACCGGCTGGCCAAGGGGCAGCGGGAGCAGTACGGCAACTTCTCCGGCTGGGACCAGTACCGCGCCCACACCCAGCTCCTCGCGCTCCTCGAACCGCAGGTGGCGGGCGACTACGCCCAGTCCCTGTACAACCTGGCGCAGCAGAACGGCGGCGTGTGGGACCGCTGGGTGCACGTCAACGGCCCCACCCACGTCATGACCGGCGACCCGTCGGCCCCGGCGCTGGCCGGCTTCCACGCGCTCGGGGTGCGCAACTTCGACGTGCGCGGCGCCTTCGACTCGCTCTACAAGCAGGCGACCGTGCCGCACCCGTCGGGCCTGTCCGACAAGGGCTGTCCCGGCCAGTGCGAGGGCCAGCGGCCGAACCTGGCCGAGTACCTGCGCCTCCAGTACGCCCCGCAGGACACCTGCCACTGCTGGGGCGGCGCCGCCGAGACGCTGGAGGACGCCACTGCCGACTTCGCGCTCGCGGACTGGGCGGCCCGGATCGGGCGTGACAAGGAACACGACGAGCTGCTGCCGCGCGCGAGCTGGTGGCGCAACACCTTCAACCCGCAGGCCGGCAAGGAGGGCGGCTACCAGCAGGCCCGCAAGTCCGACGGGAGCTGGCTGTGGCCGTTCTCGCCGACCTCGGACGCCGGCTTCGCCCAGGGCACCAGCGCCACCTACACCTGGATGGTCCAGCACGACGTGTCCGGGCTGGCCGCCGCCATGGGCGGCAGGCAGCAGGCGGCCGACCGCCTCGACGCCTTCTTCCACCGCCCCGACGGCTCCTGGGCCACCGGCGGCGACGGCTTCCGCTACGACCCGACCAACGAGCCGGGCATCCACGTGCCCTGGCTCTACAACGCGCTCGGCCGGCCGTGGAAGACGCAGGAGACGGTGCGCGCGATGGCGTCCCTGGTGTACAAGACCGGCCCCAGCGGCCTGCCCGGCAACGACGACCTCGGCACCATGTCCGCCTGGTACGTCTTCGCCGCCCTCGGCATGTACCCCCAGACGCCCAGCCGCGCCGAGATGCTGCTGTCCAGCCCCATGTTCCAGAAGGCGTGGATCAAGCGCGGCAACGGCCGGACGATCACGGTGACCGCCCCGCAGGCCGCCCCCGACGCGATCTACGTCCAGGACGTCAAGGTCGACGGCCGCCCGCACACCTGGTCCTGGCTCCCGGAGTCCCTGCTCAACCGGGGCGGCGAGGTCGTCGTCAACGTGGGCACGACCGCGAACACGTCGTGGGCCACGGCCGAGGCCGACCTGCCGGTGGACCACGTCCCCACGGCGCAGAGCCCGGTCCCCAACCTGCCGGAGGCGTGTGAGCCGATCGGCTCGTCCTGCGCGCACAAGCTCCAGTACGACGTGGACGGCGTGGCCACCGCCGACGCCAGGTCCCAGGGCAACCTGGACGGCAAGGGCTGGAGCTTCCCGGCGGAGCAGCTCCCCGCCCCCGGGCAGCACGACGGGTTCCTGATCCCCGACACCAAGGGCACGGCGGGCAACTTCCACAGCCTCAGGGGCCAGCGCACCTACCTCACCAAGGGCCGTTACCAGGCGCTCGACCTGCTGGTCACGGCGGTCAACGGCGACCAGCAGACCGAGCTGACGATCACCTACGCGGACGGGACGACCTCCACGGCCCCGCTGAAGGTGACCGACTGGGCTGCGACGTCGGCCCGCTTCGGCGAGGCGACGGCGGTCACGGCCGACACCCGCTACAACGTCAACGGCACCGCCGACGGCCGCAGGGTGACCATCTGGCAGGTCTCCGTACCGGTCGACCCGGCCCGCGAGGCGGTCTCGTTCACCAGCCCCGCGAAGCCCGACGTCAAGGTCTTCGCGCTCAACGCCAGGGCCTGAAAAACCTCGTGCGGCGCCGGCGCCGCTGAACTAGCGTCGGCGCCCATGACCATCCCCCGCGTACGCCCTCCCTACGTCGCCGACGAGCGCACCCAGCTCGTCGGCTGGCTCGACCTGCAGCGCTCGATCGTCCTGTGGAAGTGCGAAGGGCTGTCGGAGGAGGACGCGCACCGGCCCGTCCTGCCCACCTCGCCGCTCATGACGGTCGCGGGTCTGCTCTCCCACATGCGCTGGACCGAGCACTGCTGGTTCGAGGTGCTGTTCCAGGGCGGAGACTCCGCCGTCAACCCGCAGTTCGACGAGTCGGCGGAGAACGCCGACATGCGGATGGAGGGTGTCCCGCTGGCCCGGCTCCTCGACGAGTACGAGCGCCAGTGCCAGGTCTCCAACGAGATCGTCGCCGCGCACTCTCTCGACGACCTGGGCAAGAGCAGCTTCTACGACGATCCGCCCTCGCTGCGCTGGATGCTGATCCACATGGTCGAGGAGACCGCCCGGCACGCCGGCCAGCTCGACACGATCAGGGAGCTGCTCGACGGCGCGAAGGGCTACTACTGACCTACAGGCCGAGCAGCTGAGCGGGCTCGGCGATGATCTGCTGGATGATCAGCCCGGCCGCCCCGAGCACGGCCGAGTCCGCGCCGGTCCCCGAGACGACGAGCGCGGGCGGCGTGCCGCGCATCGACCCCAGCCGGGCCCCCAGCCCCTCGGACACCGGCCCCGCCAGCCAGGCGAACAGCGGCGCGAAGATCCCGCCGAGCACGATCCTGCCGGGGTCCAGCAGGTGCACGGCCGAGGTGAGCGCCACGCCGAGCGCGTGCCCGGCCCGCTCGCACGCCTCCAGCGCGCGCCGGTCGCCCGACTCCAGCCGCCCCACCAGCTCGCCCACCGAGGCCAGCTCCCCGAGCAGGGCGTCCTGCCCCGCGTACACCTCCAGGCACCCACGGCCGCCGCACCGGCACGCGGGCCCGTCGGGCACGACGACGACGTGCCCGAGCTCCCCCGCCAGCCCGAACGTGCCCCTGAACACGGTGCCCTCGACCACCAGGCCGGCGCCGATGCCGATCTCGCCGGACACGTAGAGGAAGTCGGTCTCCCGCGAGCCGAACCAGAGCTCGCCGAGCGCCGCCAGGTTGGCCTCGTTGTCGATCACGAAGGGCAGGTCCACCAGGCCCGCCACGCGCACGTCCCGCCAGCCGAGATGCGGCGCGCTGCGCAGCACCCCGCCCTCGACCGTGCCCGGCACGGCCAGCGCCGCGCCGATGACCCGCAGCCCGCCGGCCTCCGCCTCGGCCGTGATCTCCTTCACCAGGTCCCGCAGCCCGGCGAGGATCTCCGCGGGGTCGGAGTTGCGGTTGTCGGCCGGCCGCGTCCGCCGCAACCGCACGGTTCGGGCCAGGTCCACGACGCAGGCGGCCAGGTAGTCGATGTTGATCTCCAGCCCGAGCGCGGCGATCCGATGCCCGCTCAGGCTCACCGCCACGCCGGGCCGCCCCCGCTCGCCGCCCCGCACGGCCCCGCTCTCGGTCACCACGCCGGCCTCCAGGAGGTCGGCGACCAGGCTGGATACGGTGGTCTTGGTGAGCCCCGTCCGCTCGGCGAGCGCGGCACGGGTGTGAGGTCCTGATCCGTGAATGGTCGCCAGCACTACGGCCAGGTTACGGGCGCGCATGGAATCATGCCGAACCCCTCTTGACGACACGGTGCCCACCTCCTCAGGATTATGTACAGATTATGGACTAAACCAAGGGAACCCGAAATGACCAACGCATTCACGCCCACCCCCGACGATCGCTTCACCTTCGGCCTCTGGACCGTGGGCTGGCAAGCCCGCGACCCGTTCGGCGACGCCTCCCGGCCCGCGCTCGACCCGGTGGAGAGCGTGCACCGCCTGGCCGAGCTGGGCGCGCACGGCGTCACCTTCCACGACGACGACCTGCTCGCCGTCGAGCCCGACCGCGACAAGGCCATCGCCGCCTTCAGGAAGGCCCTCGACGAGACCGGCATGAAGGTCCCGATGGCGACCACCAACCTGTTCACCCACCCGGTGTTCAAGGACGGCGCCTTCACCAGCAACGACCGCGACGTCCGCCGGTACGCGCTGCGCAAGGTCATGCGCAACCTCGACCTGGCCGCCTCCCTGGGCGCCAAGACGTACGTCTGCTGGGGCGGCCGCGAGGGCGCCGAGTCGGACGCGGCCAAGGACGTCAAGGCCGCCCTCGACCGCTACAAGGAGGGCCTCGACCTCCTCAGCCAGTACGTCATCGACAAGGGCTACGACATCCGCTTCGCCCTCGAGCCCAAGCCGAACGAGCCCCGCGGCGACATCCTCCTGCCCACGATCGGCCACGCCCTGGCGCTGATCAACGAGCTGGAGCACCCTGAGATGGTGGGCCTCAACCCGGAGGTCGGCCACGAGCAGATGGCCGGGCTCAACTTCGTGCACGGCATCGCCCAGGCGCTGTGGCACGGCAAGCTCTTCCACATCGACCTCAACGGCCAGCACGGCCCGAAGTACGACCAGGACCTGATCTTCGGCCACGGCGACCTGAAGAGCGCCTTCTTCCTGGTGGACCTGCTGGAGAACGGCGGCTACGACGGCCCCCGGCACTTCGACTACAAGCCGCTGCGCACCGAGGACCCCGAGGACGTGTGGGTGTCGGCCGCGGCGAACATGCGCACCTACCTGATCCTCAAGGAGAAGTCGCGCGCCTTCCGCGCCGACCCCGAGGTGCAGCAGGCCCTGAGCGCCTCCCGCGTGGACGAGCTCGCGCTGCCCACCCTGGCCGCCGGCGAGACGTGGCAGGACCTGGCCAAGGACGACTTCGACCCCGAGGTGGCCGCCGCCCGCGGATTCCACTTCACCCACCTGAACCAGCTCGCGCTCGAGCACCTCATGGGGGTACGCGGATGACCCGACCGATCAGTGTCCAGCTCTACACCGTCAGGGAACCGCTGGCCGCCGACCGTGACACCGTGCTGCGGCGGATCGCGGAGATCGGATACCGGGCCGTCGAGCCCTACGACCCCATGACCGACCCCAAGGGCTTCCGCGAGGTGGCCGACGACCTGGGGCTGAGCGTGTCGGGCACGCACGCGTACGCGCTGCTCGACAGGGAGCCGGCCGAGGTCTTCGACGCGATCGCGACGATCGGGACCGACAAGGTGATCATCCCGGCCGGCATCGCGGAGGAGGAGTTCACCACCCGCGACGGCCTCGCCCGCGCGGCCGACCTGCTGAACGGCCTGGCCGCGCAGGCGGCCGGTCACGGGATGCGGATCGGCTACCACAACCACTGGTGGGAGATCGAGCCGCGGGTGGACGGCCGGCACGCCGTCGAGGTGCTGGCCGACCTGCTGGCCCCCGAGGTGTTCCTGGAGATCGACACCTACTGGGCGGCCGTGGGCGGCGCCGACGTGCCCGCCCTGCTCGGCCGCCTGGCGGGACGGGTGGAGGCGCTGCACGTCAAGGACGGCCCGGGGGTCAAGGGCGAGCCGCACACCGCGGTGGGCAGGGGCGTCATGTCCGTGCCCGAGATCCTCGCCGCCGCCCCGGACGCCTGGCGCGTCGTCGAGCTCGACGAGTGCGCGACCGACATCTTCGCCGCCCTCGCGGACAGCCACGCCTACCTCACCTCCTTGGAGAGCTCTTGAGCAACGGCCCGGTCGGCGTCGCCCTCGTCGGCGCCGGAGTCATCAGCGGCCAGTACCTCCGCAACCTCAACGCCTTCCCCGACGTCCGCGTGGTGGCCGTCGCGGACATCGACACCGACCGGGCCGCCGAGGTGGCAAGGGAGCACGACGTACGGGTGTCCGGCACGCTCGGCGCCGTGCTCTCGCTGTCCGAGGTCGAGATCGTGGTCAACCTCACGGTCCCGTCCGCGCACGCGGCCGTCGCGCTGGAGTGCCTGCGCGCCGGCAAGCACGTGTACGGCGAGAAACCCCTCGCCATGAACCTGGACGAGGCAGCCAAGGTCATGGCCGAGGCCGCCGGGCGCGGCCTGCGGGTGGGCGGCGCCCCCGACACCTTCCTGGGCGCCGGGCTGCAGTCCACGCTGCACGCCCTGCGCTCCGGCGCCATCGGGGCACCGGTCGCCGTCACGGCCGCCACCCAGAGCCTGGGCCCGGAGTCCTGGCACCCCAACCCCGAGTTCTTCTACCAGCCCGGCGGCGGCCCGCTGTTCGACCTCGGGCCCTACTACCTGACCGCCCTGGTGTCCCTGCTCGGCCCCGTCGCCCGGGTGGCGGCCGGCACCCGCAGGGCCCGCGACCAGCGCGTCGTCGGATCGGGGCCCAAGGCGGGCACCCTGTTCCCGGTCGACGTGCCGACCCACGTCAACGCCCTGCTGGACTTCCCCGGCACGGCCACGGCGGCGGCCACGTTCAGCTTCGACTCGGCCGTCAACCGCCGGATGATCGAGATCATCGGCACCGAGGGCGCCCTGTCGCTGCCGGACCCCAACACGTTCGAGGGCCCGCTGCTGGCCCGCGGCCTGCACGACGCGGACTGGCGGGAGCTGCCGCTGTCCGGCACCACGGCGGGGCGCGGCATCGGGGTGCTCGACATGGCCAGGTCGATCCGGGCCGGCACGCCGCACCGCGCGTCGGGCGAGCTGGCCGGTCACGTGCTGGAGCTCATGTCGGCCATCACGGAGTCGGGCGAGCAGGCGGAGTTCCGCACCATCGCCTCCACCCTGACCGCGCCGGAGCCGCTCCCGGCGGACTGGGACCCGTACGCGGCCACCCTGTCCTGACCCCGGATGGCTGGGCGGTGGGGGCACCGCCCAGCCAACGGAAAGTTACATACCCCTTACAGTCAGGAATCACCCATCCAGGACCGGGCATTGTTACTTTGAGTAATCACTCGGTAACAGCACTCCAAAAGGGGATCCCATGCGCGTCCTGATCCAGCTCCGCCCGGCCCCCGACGTCGTCGCGTCGGTGATCGACCCCGGCGTCCGCAGCACCGTCGCCGACGTCGTCGCCGACCTCCCCGGGGTCCTCCTCGACCGCGCGTTCACCCCCGTGGCCGTGCCGCGCCCGGTCGCCGCCCACGGCGCGCCCATGTCGCTGCACCAGCGGATGGAGTTCTCCCTGGCACCCGAGGACGCCTCCGTGCTCGTGCGGGGCGAGATCTCCGACGCCGAGCTGTCCACCCGGTCGGCGCTGCTGTCGTCGTCCGTACGCGAGGTGGCCGGCGTCTTCGCCGATCCATACGTGCACAGCCAGCCGGCCTGCGGCGGCGACGGGCCCGTGGGCGACTGGGAGGAGGTCAGGCGGCTCCTGCACACCTACGACCTGTGGTCGGCCGGCCATGACGGCGAGGGCGTGACCATCGCGGTCGTGGACAGCGGCATCAACGCCGACCACGTCGCGGCGCGCATCGGCCACGACGTGACCATCGACGCCGACCGGAGCTGGAGCCCGCCGGGGGTGAGCAGGACGCCCGGCCGCTACCCCGTGTCCCACGGCTCCATGTGCGCCTTCGACACGCTGCTGGCCGCGCCCAAGGCCACCCTGCTCGACATCCCGATCCTGCTCAGCCGCAAGCCCGGCCCGACGGCGGACGGGCTGCTGTCCGACGCGGTGGCCGCCTACTCCCACCTCTCCGCCGTGCTGCGGGCCATGCCCGACGGCTCCAGGTCCCTGGTCGTCAGCAACAGCTGGGGCCTGTCCTCGCCCGACATGGACTTCCCGCCCGGCCACCCGGGCAACTACTCCGACAACCCGGCGCACCCGTTCAACGTGATCGTCGGGAGCCTGGAGGGGGCGGGCGCCGACATCCTGTTCTCGGCGGGCAACTGCGGCCGCGACTGTCCCGACCAGCGGTGCGCCTACCCCGACCGCCCGATCGTGGGCGCCAACTCGCACCCGCGCGTCCTGTCCGTCGGCGGCGTGGACACCCGGGGCGAGCGCGTCGGCTACTCCTCGCAGGGCCCGGGGCGGCTGTCGGAGCGCAAGCCCGACCTGTGCGCGTACACGCACTTCGCCGGCTCGGAGGCCACCGGCTCGGCCGACACCGGCACCTCCGCCGCCTGCCCCGTCGCCGCCGGCGTGGTCGCCGCCGTCCGCACGCGGCGCTCCGCCGACGAGCTGACCCCCGCGCAGCTGCGCACCCTGCTGCACCGCACCGCCGACGACCGCAGCACGGTCGGCTTCGACCACGACTACGGGTACGGCGTCATCGACCCGCCCGCCGTCCTGGCCGCCCTCGGCCGGCAGAACCGGACCCGCGCCGCCTGACATGGCCCTGATCCAGGTGCGGCTGCCGCCAGAGGCCACCGTCGACGACGCGTTGCGCCTGCTCGGGCTGTCCGAGGAGGACATCGACGCGGACTTCGGGCTGGTGGCCGTCGCGCCCGGCCGTCAGGTGCTGCGCGCCACGGAGGAGGCGGCCGCGCGGGTGAGCCGGGACCTCGCGGACGTCTTCTCCGACCCCCGCATCGAGCCGCACGATTCCGGTTGATCGGCAACGCGTTGGCCAGAACCCGGCGGACCCGCAAGAATGCTGCGATGGCTGACAGTGCCGAGACCGACTGGGTCTCCAGGTTCGCGGACGAGGTGATCTCCGAGGCGGAGAGACGCGCCCCGGGCAGAACGATCGTCTGCGCCTCCGGGCTGAGCCCGTCGGGCCCGATCCACCTGGGCAACCTGCGCGAGGTCATGACGCCCCACCTTGTCGCCGACGAGATCAGGCGGCGCGGGCTGGAGTGCGTGCACCTGCTGTCGTGGGACGACTACGACCGGTTCCGGCGGGTGCCCGCGGGCGTCGACCCGTCGTGGGCCGAGCACATCGGCAAGCCGCTGACCTCGGTGCCCGCCCCGCCGGGCAGCCCCTACGCGAGCTGGGCCGAACACTTCAAGGCGCCCATGACCGCCGCGCTGGCGGAGCTGGGCGTCGAGGTCCGGGGGATCAGCCAGACCGAGCAATACTCCTCGGGGGCCTACCGGGAGCAGATCCTGCGGGCCGTGCGCGAGCGGGCCCGCATCGACGCCGTGCTGTCGCGCTACCGGTCCAAGCAGGTCGAGGACTACTTCCCGTACAAGCCCTACTGCGACCTGTGCGAGCGCGACCTGACCACGGTCACCGCCTACGACGACGAGACCACCGAGCTGGCCTACACCTGCGAGTGCGGCTTCGGCGAGACCGTGCGCCTGGCCGAGCACGACCGCGGGAAGCTGGTGTGGAAGGTCGACTGGCCGATGCGCTGGGCCTACGAGGGCGTGATCTTCGAGCCGTCCGGGGTCGATCACCACTCGCCCGGCTCGGCCTGGATCGTCGGCGGCCAGATCGTCGGCGACGTGTTCGGCGGGCAGCAGCCGATCGGCCCCATGTACGCGTTCGTCGGCATCAGCGGCATGGCCAAGATGAGCAGCTCCAAGGGCGACGTGCCGACCGCGGCCGACGCCCTGGAGATCATGGAGGCGCCGGTCCTGCGCTGGCTGTACGCCCGCCGCAAGCCGGCCCAGTCCTTCAAGATCGCTTTCGACCAGGAGATCCAGCGGCTCTACGACGAGTGGGACGCCCTGGGCCGCAAGGTCGCCGCGGGCCAGGCCCAGCCCGCCGAGCTGGCCGCCTACAACCGCGCGGTCGGCACGGCCGCGGGCCCGCTGCCCACCACCCCGCACCCGGTCCCCTACCGCACGCTGGCCTCCGTCGTGGACATCACGACCGGGCACGACGCGCAGACCCTGCGCATCCTGCGCGACCTCGACGGCGTCGAGGCCCTCGACGAGGCCCGTCCCCGCCTGGACCGGGCGCAGCGCTGGGTCGACGACCACCTGGCCGCCGACCAGCGCACCCGCGTGCGCGAGTCGCCGGACCAGGAGTTGCTCGACTCGCTCGACAACGAGGAGCGGGAGGGGCTGCGGCTGCTGGCCGACGGCCTGGACGACTGGACGTTGGAGGGCCTGACGGCGCTGGTCTACGGCGTGCCCAAGCTCCAGGCCGGGCTCCCGGCCGACGCCAAGGCCACGCCGGAGCTGAAGGCGGCGCAGCGGGCCTTCTTCGCCCTGCTCTACAAGCTGCTCGTCGGCCGCGACACCGGCCCCCGGCTGCCCACCCTGCTGATGGCCGTGGGCGCCGACCGGGTCCGCAAGCTGGTGGGTGCGTGAACGGGGTCGTCCTGATCACGGGGATCTCGGCGGCCGGCAAGTCGACCGTGGCCCAGGCCCTGGCCGAACGGTTGCCGCGGGCGGCCCACGTGCGCGGTGACACGTTCCGCCGCATGGTGGTCAGCGGGCGTGCCGAAATGACGCCGGAAACGACCGGCGAGGCGGTGCGCCAGCTGCACCTCCGGTACCGGATCGCGGCCGCTGCGGCGGACTTGTATTTCGATGCCGGATTTACGGCAATAGTCCAAGACGTAATCCTTCGACCAGATTTGGAACGGTTCACGAAGCTAGTCCGCGCACGTCCCTTGCAGGTGATCGTCCTGGCCCCCGACCCGGCCGCGGTCGAGCACCGCGAGCAGGCCCGGGCCAAGGCCGGATACGCCGGCGGATGGACGATTGCCCAGCTCGACGCGTCGCTGCGGCACGAGACCCCGCGCATCGGACTCTGGCTGGACACCGCGCGGCAGACGGTCGAGGAGACCGTTGACGAGATCGTTTCGAGGGCCTCGGAGGCCAGGATCGACAAAGATCACATATAAGACCGAGCAATGCAAGGAGCTGTCAAGCGGGCTGCATGCGTCCCGGAGAACCTTGGTTCCATGAACAAGCAGCCTTTCGCCGCCAGCGTCAGTGTCATCGTTCCCGCGATGAACGAGGCCGAGAATCTTCCCCACGTCTTCGCCACGCTGCCCGACTGGATCGACGAGGTGATCCTGGTCGACGGCAACTCGACCGACGACACCGTCGCCGTGGCGCGCAGGCTGCGCCCCGACCTCCGGGTCGTCGTGCAGACCCGGCGCGGGAAGGGCAACGCGCTCATCGAGGGCTTCCAGGCCGCCCGGGGCGACATCATCGTCATGATCGACGCTGACGGGTCCACCGACGGCAGGGAGATCCGCTCCTTCGTCGACACCCTCGTCAACGGCGCCGACTTCGCCAAGGGCTCCAGGTACGCCCCTGGTGGCGGCTCGGACGACCTCAGTCCGATCCGCTCGCTCGGCAACAAGGTCCTCACCGGGCTCACCAACTTCCTCTACGGCACCCGCTACACCGACCTCTGCTACGGCTACAACGCCTTCTGGACCCGCCACCTCGACACCCTCGGCCTCGACTGCGACGGCTTCGAGATCGAGACCCTGATGAACGTCCGCGCCGCCCAGGCCGGCCTGGTCATCCACGAAGTTCCCAGCCACGAGCGCTCCCGCATCCACGGCGCGAGCAACCTGCACGCCGTGCGCGACGGCTGGCGCGTGCTGAAGACGATCTGGCGGGAGCGGGCCCGCGGTGGCGCCGTGCCGGCGCAGGCCCAAGTGGCACTTGCGAAGTGAGGAGTGACATCCTCGAACAATGCGCTACATAGTGATCGGGGCAGGAGCAGTCGGGGGGACCATCGGGGCCCGCCTCTTCCAGGGCGGGCACGAGGTCCTCCTCATCGCGAGAGGGGCCCATTACGAGGCCATCAAGCGCGACGGCCTGAGACTGATCACCTCCGAGCTCTCCGAGACCCTGGACATCCCCGCCGCCGACGGCCCCGTGCCCGTGCGCGATGACGACGTGCTCATCCTGGCGACCAAGTCGCAGGACACGATCGCCGCGCTGGCCCCCTGGCCGTCCGACCTGCCCGTGGTGTGCGCCCAGAACGGCGTGGCCAACGAGCGCATGGTCCTGCGGCGGTTCGAGCGCGTCTACGGCATGTGCGTGTGGCTGCCGGCCCAGATCCCGCAGCCGGGCGTCGTGGCCGCGGGCGGATACCCCTACTCCGGGATGTTGCACGTCGGACGTTATCCACAGGGTGTGGACGAGCTGTCCGAGCTGATCGTGACCGACCTCGGCAAGCACGGCCTCGTGGGGCGGAGCGCTCCCGACGTGATGCGCTGGAAATACGGCAAGCTGCTCGGCAACCTGGCCAACGCCGCCGAGGCGCTCGTCGGCCACGTGCCCGGCCTGGCCGACCTGGGCGCGCGGGCCAGGGCCGAGGCCATGACCGTGCTCGACCGGGCCGGCATCGCCTACTCCACCCCCGAGGAAGAGGCCGAGGTACGCGGCCACAGGGTGGACATGCGCCCCATCGAGGGCATCGAGCGCAGCGGCGGGTCGTCCTGGCAGAGCCTGGCCAGGGGCAGCGGCTCGATCGAGGCTGACTACCTCAACGGCGAGATCGTCCTGATCGGCCGCGAGCACGGCGTGCCCACCCCGGTCAACGAGACGCTGCGGCGCGAGGCCAACAGGTCCGCCAGGGAGCAGCTGGCGCCCGGCTCGATGCCGGTGGACACGCTGCTGGCCCTCATCGACGAGCGTTCCGCAGCCGGATCCCGCTGAACTGCATGGTGCTGGACGTCACCTCGTTCCAGAACGGCCACAGGTTGTCCAGCACCCTGAGCTGGATCCCCGCCTCCTCGTGCAGCTCGAACAGGTCGCCCACCGGCTCGGGCGGGCCCAACGGCAGCACGGGGGCCTTGGAGACGACCGCGTGCGGCGGGTCCCCGATGGGCGCGAAGCCGTCGGCGGGCAGCCGATAGGCGTACAGCCGCACGTCCATCAGCGCCTTCAGCCAGCAGTACTCGATGGCGTGCACGCGGTCGCCGCAGCCGGCGCCGACGATCCGGGCCGCGTCCTCCTTGGAGGTGCGCGGCCCGACCCAGGCCATCGCCCGGGGGCAGGCACGCGGGAACCAGTAGTCGGGGCACCGGTCGTAGCCGACCGCCCACACGTACGGCTCGCTCAGCGCCGATGTCACGGCGACGTGCGGCACGAACCGCTCGATCGTCGGGTCCTCGGAGAAGTGCAGGACCTGCCCTGGCTCGGGTCTCATGAACGCCATCATCGCGCATACCCCGTCGATCTCCGGGCAGTGGAATCGCTCTCTTACGACAAGGGGTGAGTTGGATGATCGTACTTGGACTGATCCTGATCCTGCTCGCCGGCGGTGCGTTCTACCTGGTGCTCACCGAGGAGAGCACCAGGTACATCCTGTTCGGATACACCTTCGAGCTCAATCACGTGGAGATGTTCCTCACCGGTGCGGCCGCGGTGGCCGTCCTGCTGCTGGGCGTCTGGCTGATGGGCTCAGGGTCGCGCAGGACCGCCAGGCAGCGCCGCCGGCTGCGCAGTGCGAGGGCGGAGTCCTCCAACCGGGTGGCCCAGCTGGAGGACGAGAAGCGCGACCTGGAGCGGAAGCTGGAGCGCGAGCACGCGTCCGGCGACCGTCTCGTCGCCCGCGGAACGGACGAGCACCACTAGGCAGCGACATCCTGGCGCGAGGGCAGCAGCTTGCCCTCGCGCCAGAGCGCGAATCCGGTGATCACCGCCCCCAGCCCCTCCCAGAGCCCGACTCCGAAGAACTTGCCGGGCGCCGCCCCGGTCAGCACCAGCGTGGTGAAGACCGCGAACGTCACCAGCCGGAACGGCACCGTCCAGCGGAAGAACGGGGTGTAGTCCGCCGAGGCGGCGAACACGTAGTAGACGCCCATGTTCACGGCCGCCATCGAGGAGGCGGCCATATAGACCAGCGTGTAGTCACCGGCGGGCCGCGTGTCGAGCACCTCGAAACCCAGCATGGCCAGGAGGGTGTCGGGCGAGATCAACCCGAGCAGGCCAAGGGCGAAGGCGAGGAAGCCGAAGACCGCGATGGTCCAGCCGGAGAAGGAACGCGGAAGACGCACAGAAATCCTTCCAAAGGGGGGTGTACTCTGCGAGGCGATCTCATCATGCACCCGGAGGTCGCATGCCCCCCACGCGTGGCCGTCCCATCGCACTGAAACTTCTCATCCTCCTGCTCGTCCCGCTGCTGTCCCTGGTGGGCCTGTGGGCGTTCGCGGCGGGCCTGACCGGCGGTGACGGTCTCCGCCTGCTGTCGATCAACGATCTGGCCACGAACCTGGCCACCCCGTCCGAGCAGGTCAACATCGAGCTCCAGAACGAGCGGCTGGTGTCGGTGGAGTTCCTGGTCACCGGGCAGGGCGCGGACGCGATGGCCAAGCAGCGCGGCCGGACCGACCGGGCCGTCAAGACGTTCCGCTCGCTGTCCGGGAACCTGCGCGACCTGTCACCGGAGATGACCGCGCAGCTCAACGCGCTGAACGGCAAGATCGACCAGCTCACCGACGTCCGGCGCGAGGTGGACGGCTCCGTCGTCGCGCCGCTCGACGTCATCGACGGCTACAGCCAGATCGTGGACGCGTCCTTCCGCATGTACGACGCCATGGTCCTGGTGCCCGACATGGCCCTCTACCAGCAGGCCCGGGCGGTGACCATGATGGGCGAGGCCAAGGACGTGCTGTCCAGGGAGCGGGCGCTGATCGCGGTCGTGCTGGCCAAGGGCAGGGTGGAGCCGCGCGAGCGGGAGTCGTTCACGGGGATGGTGGCCACCAGGCGGCTGCTGTTCTCCCAGGCGCTGTCGCACCTGGACGGCGCCCTGCGGGGGCCGTACGAGAGGTTGGCCGCCTCGCCGGTCTACGCGGAGTTCCTGGCGGCCGAGGACGCCATCAGGAGCCAGGCCGCCACCGGCGGGCTGCCCGCGGGCGCGGCGACCTGGCCCATCGACGGCCAGAACCTGTGGGAGGCCGTCGAGCGCGACCAGGCCCTGGCCGTGCAGGGCATCGTGCAGCGGGTGACGCCGACGGCGATCGGCATGCTCATCAAGCTCGGCGTGGCGGGCGGCCTGGGCCTGCTCGCGGTCATCACCTCGATCATGCTCTCGCTGCGCTTCCGCAAGCGTCTGGTGCGGGAGCTGGCCGGGCTGCGCGACGCCGCCACGGAGCTGGCCGAGGTGCGGCTGGCCGGGCTGGTCAAGCGGCTGCGGACGAACACCGAGCCGCCCACGGCCGCCGAGGTGGCGCCGCTGGAGGTCAAGGCGCACACGTCCGAGGTGAGCGACATCGTACGGGCCTTCAACGACGTGCAGTCCACCGCCGTCGAGGCCGCCGTGAGCCAGGCCCGCCTGCGCCACGGCGTCAGCCAGGTCTTCGTGAACCTGGCCAGGCGCAACCAGTCGCTGCTGCACCGGCAGCTGCTCCAGCTCGACAGCATGGAGCGGGCGACGGAGGCGCCGGAGATGCTGGCGGACCTGTTCAAGCTCGACCACCTCACCACCCGCATGCGCAGGCACGCCGAGAGCCTCATCATCCTGTCCGACCAGGCGCCGGGCCGCGGCTGGCGCAACCCGGTGCCCATCCTCGACGTGCTGCGCGCCGCCGTGGCCGAGGTGGAGGAGTACGAGCGGGTGGAGGTGCTCCAGCCGCCTCAGGTCGCGCTGCTGGGCTCGGCGGTCACCGACGTGGCCCACCTGATCGCCGAGCTGGTCGAGAACGCCACCCTCTTCTCCCCGCCCCAGACCAGGGTGGACGTGCGCAGCGCGAGCACGCCGCACGGCGTCCTCGTCGAGGTGGAGGACCGCGGGCTCGGCCTGCCGCGCGTCGAGCTCGACGAGCTGAACGACCGGCTGACGCAGATGCCCGAGTTCGACCTGGCGCAGAGCGAACGGCTCGGGCTGTTCGTGGTCTCCAGGCTCGCGGCCAGGCACGGCATCAAGGTCACCCTGGCGCCCTCGCCGTACGGCGGCCTGACCGCGATGGTCGCCCTGCCCGCCTCCCTCCTGGCCGACCAGCCCGCGCTGGCCGGGAGGTAGCGAGGGCGGCTACGGCAGCACCTGCAGCAGGGCCTGCTTCTTCGCCTTGGCGGGCTCGGCGATGCGCTGGAGCTCCTTGCCCGCGCCGTCGAGCACGACCAGCGTGTTGTGGTCGTCGCCGGCGACGCGCACGACCAGCCGCCCGTCGGCCAGGTAGAGGGCTCCGATCAGCTTGCCCTTGACCGCGAGCGGGCGCTTCTTGCCCGTCACCATGTCCAGGACCACCGGCTTGAAGGCTGTGGGCCAGCTCCCGTCGCCCAGCATGTCGGGGTTGGCGGGGAACTGCACGACGGCGTTGCGCCCGTTCGGGGACAGGCTCTGCACGTGGGTGATCCACTTGACGCCCTTGGCCGGGGCCGCCTTGCCGGTCTTGACGTCGAGCCGGTAGAGGGCGTCGGCCTCGCCGGTGTAGCCCGCCACGTAGCGGCCGTCGGCCGACCAGGCGAGGTGGCACACGCCCTGCGACCTGCCGAGCTTGCGCGGCGCGCCGGTGCCGTCGGCCTTGACGGACATGATCGTGTCGCTGCCCTGCGGGTACGCCACCTGCGTCGAGTCGGCGGACCAGACCGGGGTGAGGCACGGCGTGCCGCCCTGGAGCCCGCTCACGATCGTGGTCGTCTTGCCGCCCTGCCTGACCTGGAGCCGGCCGGTCTGCGTCACCCAGGCCGCCTTCCTGCCGTCGGGGGAGGCGGCGTACTGGGGCATGGTGCCCGTCGTGGCGACGGTGCTCCACTTGCCGCCCTGGTACCGGCTGAGCTGGTTGCCGGTGGAGCCGGCATAGGCGGCGTAGACGGCGGCGCCGGACAGCTCAGGAGCCGCCGGCGCGGCGGACGCGGCCGAGGGGGCCACCAGAACGGCGCCAAATGCGACACCTGCCGCAACACGAATCTTCATGAGAAGACATGTTGCCCGAACCCGCTCACAGACGCAGGAACGGCTCGCTGAAATGAGCGGTCGCGATGATCGCCCGTTCGGCCCTGAGCTCGGCGAGCACCTCGGCCCGGGTGCGCGCGGCGGCCTCCTGGTCGTCGTCGTAGACGTAGCGGATGGCCGGGTCGTCCAGCTGCACGGGGTGCAGGACCAGGTCGCCGGTGACGGCCAGCTCGCCGACCCTGGCGATCTGGTGGCCGGGGGTGTGGCCCGGCGCGAAGTGGACGTGCACGCCCCGCGCGACCTCGGCGTCGCCCTCGACCACATGGAGCTGAGGCTTGATCTTGCTGACGACCTCGTCGAGCATCAGGTCGCGGGCCGCATCCAGCTCTGCCTGCTGGAGCACGTAGCGGGCGTTCTCGAACGCCGGCCTGCCGTCGGCGACGGCGCCCGAGGCGTGGTCGCTGTGCAGGTGGGTGAGGATCACGGTGCCGATCTCGGCGGGCGCGACGCCCGCGGCGGCCAGCTCACCGGCCAGCGTGCCCGGAACCGGCGCCCAGCTCGACGCCGGCGAGTCCGCGGCGCCGATGCCCGTGTCGACCAGGGTCAGCCGGCCGGCGCCGTCGCGGAGCAGATAGCAGTGGAAGTGCAGGACCCACGGCTCGTCCCGGAGCCCGGAGCCGACGAACATCTCCGCCGGCGGGCGGCGGATCGACGCTCCCATGGAGCCCACGGCGTCGCAGAGTGGTGTCACCTCGACGCCGGACACGGTCATAGATCTGTGGGGCACCCGGCAAGACTAGGGCCGCCGGTCCTAGGCCGCGACGGGCTGGCGCGGGACGTACTCGTTCTCGAGGTCGGCGGCGAAGACGGCGCGGCGGCAGTGCGCGCACCTGTACATGATCGGGCCTTCGTCGAGCTCGTGGTGACACTGCGGGCAGTGGTTGGTCTTCATGGTGCTCCCCCAAGGAGTCTTCCTGTTGGTCCCAATGGAACCCTCACCGAGTTGCAGGGACCCTGCATGTCACTTGACACGATGACGCTGCGCCGATGGGGGTTCAGTGCTGTTCGGTACACCGGGCGCGGTAATTTTCCTCGCAGTACGGTGCCGAGAAGAACATTGTCACGCACCTACCCCACGTTCGCGGGTCAAGACACGAGAACCGCCCGGGAATAGCCCAAGAGGGCTAGGTGTTTCATGGACTGGATGGTGTGGTATCTTCCCACCAAGCGTTGAGCTCCAGCTCCGCTGATCATCACCGCAGCCCAGCCCCCTTCGCGAGGGCCCGGCTTCCTTTTCATCATCACGCCCGGCTCCTCGGGGCCCGGCGCGTTTCCCTCAAGGGGCTCCATCATGTCTGTGCAAACCATTCCTGAACAGCGTTCGTCTGTCTCGATCCGCCACGTCAGTGGCCTTCTGGACATCAACGACAAATCCGTGTTCATCCGTGCGGGACACCTGCCCGCTCCGGGAGACGTCCGTCTTCCCCCCGAAAAAGTACGGCAGTACGACCTGCGCCCCGGCGACCATGTCGTCGCGTCGCTCGCCGGGAACAGGCTCGTCGACGTCGAGTCGGTCAACGGCGCCACCGAGTGGCGCGGCCGGCCCCGGTTCGCCGAGCTCACGCCGATTCACCCGACCGAGCGGCTCAACGTCGAGACCGAGTCGCTCAGCACGCGCGTCATCGACCTTTTCGCGCCCATCGGCAAGGGGCAGCGCGGCCTCATCGTGGCGCCGCCCAAGGCCGGCAAGACCATGGTCCTGCAGGCGCTGGCCGCCGGGATCGCCCGCAACCACCCCGAGGCGCACCTGATGGTGGTCCTGGTGGGCGAGCGGCCCGAGGAGGTCACCGACATGCGCGCCACCATTCCGGGCGAGATGTTCTACTCGACCTTCGACCACCCGGACCGCGACCACGCCGCCGTCGCCGAGTTGGCCATCGAGCGGGCCAAGCGCCTCGTGGAGGCGGGCCGGGACGTGGTGCTGCTGCTCGACTCGCTGACCCGGCTGGGGCGCGCGTACAACAACCTGGCGCCCAGCGGCGGACGGGTGCTCACGGGCGGCATCGACGCCCGCGCCCTCTACCCGCCGAAGCGCTTCTTCGGCGCCGCCAGGAACGTGGAGGGCGGCGGCTCGCTCACCATCATCGCCACCGCGCTCGTGGACACGGGCTCGCGGATGGACAACAGCCTCTACGAGGAGTTCAAGGGCACCGGGAACATGGAGCTGCACCTGACCCGCGAGCTGGCCGAGCGGCGGCTGTTCCCGGCGGTGGACCTGGACGCCTCGGGCACGCGGCGCGAGGAGATCCTGCTGCACGAGGCGGAGCGGCAGGTGGTCTGGCGGCTGCGTCGCTCGCTGACGACCCTGGAGAAGCAGAAGGGCCTGGAGGTCCTCGTGGACAGGCTCCGCTCCACCTCCTCCAACGCCGCCTTCCTGCTCGAGGCCAGCGCCGCCTGACCCATCCGCTCCCCGCCTGCCGCGAGAATGGGCCGCATGCTGGCCGACATCGTCGAATACCTCATCTGTCCCGTCTGCCGAGCCGACCTGCGGCTCGACGAGAGCGCCGTGCGCTGCGCCGCCGGGCACACCTTCGATGTCGCCAAGCAGGGATACGTGAGCCTGCTCGTCGGATCCAGGCCCCCGGGCACCGCCGACAGCCCCGCCATGGTGGCCGCCAGGGCCGCCTTCCTCGACGAGGGGCACTACGCCCCGCTCGCCGGCGCGGTCGCGGAAGCAGTGCGGACGCATGCGACAGGTGAGAACGTTCCAGGAAAACGTGAGTCCTCTACCGAAACGAATGACGGCACGGAGTTGAGGGCGTACCGTGGGGCGGGAGTGGAGGCCGGTTACGGCACGGGGCCAGGAGGTTCCGAGCGGGAGCCGGACATCGTCGAGGATCGTCGCGCGGAGGGCAGGGCCGCGCCGGTGATCGTCGACGCAGGCGCGGGCACCGGGCACTACCTGGCGGCCGCGCTCGACGCGGTCAACGATGGCATCGGGATGGCGTTCGATGTGTCGAAGCACGCTGTACGCCGGGCGGCGCGGGTGCATCCCAGGGCAGGGGCGTTCGTGGCCGACGTGTGGCGTCCGCTACCGATCAGGAGCGGGGTGGCCGATGTGGTGATCGACGTGTTCGCGCCCAGGAACGGGCCCGAGTTCAGGCGGATCCTGCGGCCCGGCGGGGTCGCGGTGGTCGTCACCCCCGCACCTGAGCACCTCAGCCCGCTGGTCGAGGAGCTGGGCCTCCTCTCCGTGGACGAGGAGAAGGAGCGCAGGGTGGCACGCAGCCTGGAGGGGTTCACGGAGACCGGGCGGCGCTCGATCGAGTTCGAGATGGAGCTGGGGCATGGTGACATCGCCCAGGTTGTCGGGATGGGCCCGAGTGCATGGCATAACGACGCGACCACGCTCGATGAGCGAATTGCGGCATTTGTCGCCCGGAACGTCGCAAAAGGACAGCGAAAAGTAGTAACGCGCGCAGCGTTTCACCTGTCTATCTTCGAGCCGGCGCCCCGATCAAGACCCGTTACTTGACGGACATGAGCGACCGGTGTTACTGATGGGGCATTTAGTCCGAAATTCCCCCACATTCTCGCAGTATTTCCCCGGAACAGGCGCAATACTGGACGGCATCCCACGCCCGGCGGCGCGGGACATCAAAGGGAGGGGGCGCACCGGATGAAGGCGGAGGAACGCTGGCAGGCCAGGTTCCGGGCGTCGCGCATGACGCTGCCGTCCTGGGCGCGCCAGGCACCGAACCGCTCCATCTACCGCTCCAACGCCACCGGAACGTGGGAGGTCTACGCCTGGGACCGCGTGGCCGGCTCCATCCGCCAGGTCACCGACCGCCCCAAGGGCACCGCGTACGCCTCCATCGACCCCACCGGCCAGTGGATCTACTGGTTCGCCGACACCGACGGGGACGAGTTCGGCGAGTGGTGGCGCCAGCCGTTCACCGGCGGGCCCGACGAGCCGGTCGCGCCCGACCTGCGGCCGGGCCAGACCGGCGGCATCGCGCTGTCCACCACCGGCGTCGCGGCGATCAGCCTGGCCAGGGACGGCGCGTTCCGCATCCACCTGGTACGCGAGGGCGAGCGGGCCGAAACGCTGTACGAGCACACGGAGGCCGCCTGGCTGGCCGGGATGTCCCTCGACGGCTCCCTAATCGCGATAAATCATGGTGAGTACGGCGACTTCCGGCACCCGGCCCTCCGCGTCGTCCGCCAGGACGGCCGCACGGTGGGCGAGCTCCACGACGGCCCGTCCAAGGGCGTCGTCGGCCTCAGCTTCGCCCCCGTCGTCGGCGACCGCCGCCTGCTGGCCCTGCACGAGCGCCGCCAGCGCCACGAGCCCCTCGTCTGGGACCCGGTCACCGGCGAGCAGCGCGAGATCTGGCTGCGCGACGCCGGCGACCTGGCGGCCGAGTGGTACGACGACGGCCGCGGCCTGCTCATCATGCGCGACGACCGCGCCCGCAGCTACCTGCACCGCTACGACCTCGCCGGCGGCGGCCTGACCCTCATCGACACCCCGCACGGCGTGATCGAGGAGGCCGCTCCCCGGCCCGGCGGCCACGTCGAGTACTCCTGGTCGAGCGCCTCGCGCCCGCCGGTCATCCGGTCGAGCACCGGCCAGGTCGTGGTCAACCCCGGAGGCCCGCCGGCTCCGCCGAGCGTGCCCGTGGAGGACATCGACGTCGAGGGCGAGGGCGGACGCATCCACGCGCTGGTCTCCAAGCCCGAGGTGGGCACCGCCCCCTTCCCCACCGCCTTCCTGCTGCACGGCGGCCCGACGTCACACGACCGCGACGCGTTCTCCCCGGAGGTCGCGGCCTGGGTGGACGCGGGGTTCGCGGTGGTGCGGGTCAACTACCGGGGCTCGACCGGCTACGGCTCGGCCTGGCGCGACGCGCTGCGCGGCGACGTGGGGCACATCGAGCTGGCCGACGTGGCGGCCGTCCGGCAGTGGGTGGTCGACCACGGCATCGCCGACCCGTCCAGGACCGTGCTGGCGGGCTCGGCGTGGGGCGGCTATCTCACGCTGCTCGGCCTCGGCACCCAGCCGGACCTGTGGGCGTGCGGCATCGCCGCGGTGCCGATCGCCTGCCACCAGACCTCGTACGAGGACGAGGCGGAGAGCCTGCGCGCCTTCCACCGCGCCCTGCTCGGCGGCTCGCCCGACGAGCAGCCCGAACGGTACGCGGCCAGCTCCCCCATCACCTACGTCGACCAGGTCAAGAGCCCGCTGCTGATCCTCGCGGGCGAGAACGACCTGCGCTGCCCGCTGCGCCAGATCGAGAAATACGTGGCCAAGCTGGCCGAGCACGGCCGCGAGCACGAGGTCTACAACTACGACGCCTTCCCCGGCTCCCTCGTGGTCTCGGAGCGGATCGCGCAGACGGCGCTGCAGCTGGAGTTCGCCCGCAAGCATGTCGAGTGATGTCTGACACTCTGTAAGAATCTTCCTGACAGGCGCCCTTGAACGTCGGCCCGCTCGCCTGTCAACATCACGCCCACCCGCAATCAGCTGGAGGGGCGCACGTTTGAGCAGCAACGACGGGCGGCCCGGCCCAGCGGGCGCGCAGACCCACGACCGCCGGCCTGTCAACGCTCGGCCGACAGGTGCGCAGCACCACGACCGCCCGGTTGACAGCGCTCGGCTAGCGGGCGCGCAGGACCACGATCGCCAGGTCGTCGGCGCTCGGCTCAGAGGCGAACTCCGCCGCGCCCCTGCGGATGCGCTCCGCCACGGCGCGCGCCGACAGCCCCGCGCACTCGGCCAGCAGCTTGGCCAGGCCGCCGTCGTCGTCCAGCAGCCGCCCGCCGGAGCGCCGCTCGGTCACCCCGTCGGTCACGGCCAGCAGCACGTCGCCGTGCTCCAGGTGGACGGTGTCGGCCTCGAACAGGACCTCGTGGAAGACCCCGAGCAGCGACTGCGGCGTGGTCACCGCCTCGACCTTGCCGCTCGGCTTGAGCCGCAGCGCCTCCGGATGGCCGGCCGACACCAGGCGCACCTCCAGCCCGCTCTCGACGGGCGTGATGTCGCCGTGCAGCAGCGTGAGGAACCTCGCCCGCTCGCCCTCCTCCAGGATCGCCTGGTTGAGCCGCCCGAGCACCGCCGCCACGCCGTAGCCCTCCCGAGCCAGCAGCCGCAGCGTGTGGCGGGCCAGGCCGGTCACGGCGGCGGCCTCGGGGCCGGTGCCGCAGACGTCGCCGATGGCGAACCGCCACGAGTCGTCGCCCGCCTTGAACAGGTCGTAGAAGTCGCCGCCGACCTCGTTGGCCTCGCCCGCGGGCTCGTAGATGACGCCGTAGTCGAGCCCGGGGACCTCGGGCTCGTTGGGCGGGAGCAGGCTGCGCTGGAGCGCCCGGTTGGCGGCGGCCTGCTGGGCGTAGAGGCGGGCGTTGTCCATGGCCAGCGCGGCTCGCCGGCCGATGTCCTCGGCGAACTGGATGACCTCGTCGGGGAAGCGGTCGGGCCGGCCCAGGCACATCATGCCGAGGCTGCGGCCGCGCGCCATCAGCGGCACGGCGAGCACCTGCGACTCGGGCAAATGGATCATGGAGGTGACCCGGGTGTCGGCGGCACTGATGTCCATGTCCGTGAGCTGCTCGCGCAGCCCGTCGATCCTGGCCTCGTCGGCGTGCCAGAGATAGACCAGCCGCAGCGGGCCGGAGTTGTCGGAGGTGTAGACGGCGCACCAGCTCGACAGCCTGGGCACCACGACCTGGGCGATGATCGCCGGGACCATGTCGGGGTCTAGCGTGCCCGCCAGCAGGTCGCTGGCGTCAGCCAGGAACCCCAGCCAATGTGGCCCTCTGCTGCTCTCCTCCAGCCATTCGGCCGCCACCCGGTCCGCCGAGCCAGGTAGCGTGAGCCTTGCCCAATGGACACGGGAATCGCCCGCAAAGGTGACTCCCCACTCCTCGACGTTGACGGAAGGAGCTTTTGGATCACCCTGGGAAAGGTTTCGTTGCCGCAACTCCACCTGGACTGCGTCCCCGAAATGCTTCCAAATCACCTCAAACGGCTCGTCAGCGACCTGCTCTGCCAGATCTCCAGCGACCTGTTCGGCAGTATGGAGCACGCCACCGGTGGCCCACGCGGTCATCACCTCACGCGTGAACCTCATCGCAGCCGTCACAGCGGTCTCGCCCGGCGCGAAGGTCGCAGCGAGCACCGCATGGGGAGAAGCAGTCATCCCAACGTGCCTACCACACTTCCCGCTGACTTGGGGTAAATCCAAGGACAGGACTACGAGCTACTCATCGTGACAGACTTGAATCACTCGCCGGAGCCAGCAGCGAGTGAAGGAGGCCCCATGACCACGGCCAAGGCCGCGCCAAGCCCGGAGGAGAGGACTTACACCGAGTCGGATCTCGTGCCCATCCTGGAGACTCTCTTCTCTTGGCGTGACGGCGACTTCCGGCGTCGGGTCCCTCATGCGCCTCCTGGCATCCTCAGCGAGGTGCGGCTGCTGCTCAACGAAGTGGCCGATCGTCGCGAGCACCTCGCCAACGAGCTGGTGCGCGTACGTAAAGAAGTCGTCAAGGAAGGCCGCTTCGGTGAGCGGCTGACGCCCGGACCGGGTGTCGGCGCCTGGGCGGAGAGCGTCGAGTCGGTCAACATGCTGATCGACGCCCTGGTGAGCCCGGTGAGTGGCGCGGCCGACGTCATCGACGCGGTGGCCAAGGGCGACCTGTCGCGGCGCATCGACCTCGACCGCTCGGCGCGCGGCGAGGTGCGGCGCCTGGGCAAGGCCATCAACGGCATGGTGGACCAGCTCGCCCTGTTCAACTCGGAGGTCACCAGGGTGGCCCGCGAGGCGGGCACCGAGGGCCGGCTGGGCGGCAGCGCCAACCTGCGCGGCATGTCGGGCAGCTGGCGCGACCTGACCGAGGCCGTCAACACGATGTCCTCCCGCGTGGCGGCGCAGGTGCGCGACATCGCCGTGGTGACCACCGCGGTGGCCAAGGGCGACCTGAGCCGCAAGGTGACCGTCGACGCCGTGGGCGAGATGTTCGAGCTGAAGAACACCGTCAACACGATGGTCGACCAGCTCTCCGGCTTCGCCGAAGAGGTGACCCGGGTCGCCCGCGAGGTGGGCACCGAGGGCCAGCTGGGCGGCCAGGCGCAGGTCACCGGCGTGTCGGGGGTCTGGAAGGACCTCACCGACAACGTCAACTTCATGGCCAACAACCTGACCTCGCAGGTGCGCAGCATCGCGACCGTGGCGACGGCGGTGGCGCAGGGCAACCTGTCGAAGAAGATCACCGTTGACGCGCAGGGCGAGATCCTGCAGCTCAAGGACACCCTCAACACGATGGTCGACCAGCTGTCGTCGTTCGCCGACGAGGTCACCCGCGTGGCCCGCGAGGTGGGCACCGAGGGCAAGCTGGGCGGGCGCGCCGAGGTGAAGGGCGTGTCGGGCGTCTGGAAGGACCTCACCGACAACGTCAACTCCATGGCCAACAACCTGACCTACCAGGTCCGCAACATCGCCCAGGTGACCACCGCGGTCGCCAACGGCGACCTCACCCGCAAGATCGACGTGGACGCCCAGGGCGAGATCCTCGAGCTCAAGTCGACCATGAACACGATGGTGGAGCAGCTGTCGTCGTTCGCCTCCGAGGTGACCCGGGTCGCCCGAGAGGTCGGCACCGAAGGTCAGCTGGGCGGTCAGGCGCAGGTGCGCGGCGTGTCCGGGGTCTGGAAGGACCTGACGGACAACGTCAACTCCATGGCCAACAACCTCACCTCGCAGGTGCGCCAGATCGCGGCCGTGTCGTCCGCGGTGGCGCAGGGCAACCTGTCGAAGAAGATCACCGTTGACGCGCAGGGCGAGATCCTGCAGCTCAAGGACACGCTGAACACGATGGTGGACCAGCTGTCGTCGTTCGCCGACGAGGTCACCCGCGTGGCCCGCGAGGTCGGCACGCAGGGGCAGCTCGGCGGCCAGGCCAGGGTGAAGGGCGTGTCGGGCGTCTGGAAGGACCTCACCGACAACGTCAACTCCATGGCCAACAACCTGACCTACCAGGTGCGCAACATCGCCGAGGTGACCACCGCGGTCGCCAACGGCGACCTCACCCGCAAGATCGACGTGGACGCCCAGGGCGAGATCCTGGCGCTCAAGACCACCGTCAACCGGATGGTCGACCAGCTCTCGTCGTTCGCCTCCGAGGTGACCCGAGTCGCCCGCGAGGTGGGCTCGGAGGGCCAGCTCGGCGGCCAGGCCCGGGTCGAGGGCGTCGAGGGCACGTGGAAGCGGCTCACCGAGAGCGTCAACGAGCTGGCGGGCAGCCTCACCACCCAGATCCGCGCGATCGCGACCGTGACCAGCGCCGTGGCGCGCGGCGACCTGACCCGCTCGATCGCCGTCGAGGCGCAGGGCGAGCTGGCGGAGCTGAAGGACAACATCAATTCGATGGTGGCCAACCTCCGCGAGACCACGCAGGCCAACCAGGAGCAGGACTGGCTCAAGTCCAACCTGGCCCGCATCTCCCGGCTCATGCAGGGCCACCGCGACCTGCTCGAGGTGGCCAAGCTGACGATGAGCGAGCTGACGCCGCTGGTGTCGGCCCGCTACGGCGCCTTCTACAGCATCGACCCCGAGGGCGACCACGAGCTGATCCTGATCGGCGGTTACGGCGTGCGGCCCGACCGTGGCCCGCGCCAGCGCTTCGGGATCGGCGAGGGCATCGTCGGCCAGGCGGCGGCCGAGGGCCGGCACATCGTCCTGGACGACGTGCCGCCGCAGTTCATCACCATCGACAGCGGGCTCAGCCGGTCCACGCCGGCGCAGATCGTGGTGCTGCCGATCCTGTTCGAGAACCGCGTGCTCGGCGTGCTGGAGCTGGCCTCGTTCACGCCGTTCGGGGAGGTGCACCTCGACTTCCTGACGCAGCTCGTCGAGACCATCGGCGTCACGATGAACACGATCATCGCCAACTCCCGCACCGAGGACCTGCTGACCGAGTCGCAGCGGCTCACCCGCGAGCTGCAGGAGCGCTCCGACGAGCTGCAGCGCCAGCAGGAGGAGCTGCGCAGGTCCAACGCCGAACTGGAGGACAAGGCGGCGCTGCTGGCCAAGCAGAACCGCGCGATCGAGATCCAGAACTTCCAGATCGAGCAGGCCCGCCGCACGCTGGAGGAGCGGGCGGAGCAGCTCGCGGTGTCCTCGCGCTACAAGTCCGAGTTCCTGGCGAACATGTCGCACGAGCTCCGCACGCCGCTCAACAGCCTGCTCGTGCTGGCCAAGCTGCTGACCGAGAACGCCGAGGGCAACCTGACCTCGCAGCAGGTCGAGTTCGCCCGTACGATCCACAGCGCCGGCTCGGCGCTGCTCCAGCTCATCAACGACATGCTCGACCTGTCGAAGGTCGAGGCGGGCCGGATGGACATCCACCCGATCCAGGTGTCGCTGCCGAAGATGGTCGACCTGCTGGAGGCCGCCTTCGCGCCGCTGGCGCAGGACAAGGGCCTGTCGTTCACCGCGGACGTCGAGCCCGACGTGCCGCACGAGCTGCGCGCCGACGAGCAGCGCCTGCAACAGGTGCTGCGCAACCTGCTGTCCAACGCGGTGAAGTTCACCCCGCGCGGGGAGGTCAAGCTGCGCGTCTCGACGGCGCCGGCCGGGGTCGACTTCGACGACGACACGCTGCACGACGCCGACGACCTGCTGGCCTTCCAGGTGATCGACACCGGCATCGGCATCGCGCCCGACAAGCGGGACGTCATCTTCGAGGCGTTCAGGCAGGCCGACGGCACCACGAGCCGGAAATACGGCGGCACGGGCCTGGGCCTGGCGATCTGCCGGGACATCGCCCGGCTGCTCGGCGGCGAGATCCACGTGGACAGCGAGCTGGGCAAGGGCAGCACGTTCACGCTCTACCTGCCGGCCTCCTACACCGGTCCGCTGGCCGCGACCGACGGCGGGGCGGCCTCGCGGCGGCAGCTCATGACGCCGCCGTCCGAGGAGCCGTCCGGCCCGGCGTCCGAGCCGCCGCTGCCGCTCGACCTGCCGATGCCCGAGCTGGTCGAGCCGCCGGTCGAGACGCCCAGCCAGTGGCAGGGCGACGATCCGCTGAACGGTGCGAAGATCCTCATCGTCGACGACGACATCCGCAACGTGTTCGCACTGACCAGCGTCCTGGAGCGACACGGTTCCACAGTCGTCTACGCTGAAAACGGCCGGGAGGGGATCGAGCAGCTCGAACGGAACGAGGACGTCGCGCTCGTGCTGATGGACATCATGATGCCGGAGATGGACGGCTGGGCCACGACCTCGGCCATCCGCCGCATGCCCCAGTTCGCCGACCTGCCGATCATCGCGCTGACCGCCAAGGTCATGCGCGGCGATCGCGAGAAGAGCATCGCCTCGGGCGCGTCCGACTACGTGCCCAAGCCGGTCGACGTGGACCGCCTGCTCGAACGGCTGCGCGGCTGGCTCAGCCGCGGGCGCGGCGCCGCGTCCGACGCATCAGCCTCCTCAGCCGAAGGGTCGTGATCGATGCCGGATCGTGCCAAGATCCTCCTCGTTGATGACCGCGAGGAGAACCTGATCGCTCTCGAAGCGATCCTCAGCTCGCTGGACCTGGTGCCGGTGCGCGCCAGGTCGGGCGAGGAAGCGCTCAAAGCGCTGCTCAACACGGAGTTCGCACTGATCCTGCTGGACGTGCGGATGCCGGGAATGGACGGGTTCGAGACCGCTGCGCACATCAAGCGGCGGGAGCGCACCAGGAACATCCCGATCATCTTCCTGACCGTGGTCGACAGCGCTCCCGACTACGCCTTCCGCGGCTACGCGGCGGGCGCGGTGGACTACCTCACCAAGCCGTTCGACCCGTGGGTGCTGCGGGCGAAGGTGTCGGTGTTCACCGAGCTGTACAACATGAACAAGCGCCTGGCCGAGCAGGCGTCGATGCTCCGCGACCGCCTCAGCGGCGAGCTGCCGCCGGGGACGGGTGACCACGCGTCGGTGCTGCCGGAGCTGTCGCGGCGGCTGACGGCGGTGGAGGACGAGCTGGCCCGGGTCAGAGAGCTGGCCCGCAAGTCGCAGGACCCGGCGCTGACCGTGCCGCTGACCGATCTGACCGATCGCCTGAACCATCTGCGCGCCGGATTCGACGCGCTCTCCTGAGGTCTGACGCCGCACCCCCGGGACGTACGCATGGCCCCGGGGGTTTCTCGTGGCACGGTGAACCGCCGGGGTGGCATGGGGGGAAGGCGAGCGAGAGGCTCAGAGGGTGGTGCGCTTGGGGGGAACGGTGTGGCGTCAGTGGCGGGCGCGTTCCAAAGCGTCCCAGAAGCCGCGCCGCAGCGCGTGGCGTACTTCGTCGTGCAGCAGGAAGTCGATCGGCAGGGACGACCCCTGCAGCAGCCGCGCCTCCAGGTCCGACGGCATGCGCGGCTTGCGGGCGAGCACCGCCTCCAGCCACAGCGCGGGCGCGTCGCGCGCCACAGACTCCCCGAAGTCGTGTCCCTCGCGGTGGGCGGCCTTGACGGCGTCGGCCAGCGTGGTGGCCCCGGCCGTCGCGGCCGAGGGCGGGCTGACGGGGGCGGGCTGCGGGCCGGTGTACGGGCCGAGCTGCGACGGCTGGTAGCTCCCGCTGGACGGTGAGGCGAACTGGCCGGTGCTGGGGCTGGACGACTGGGGCTGCGCCTGGATGGGCCCGGTGACCGGGGCCGCGGGCGGCGGCTGCTCCGGCTGGTAGTTGCTGTACGTCGGCAGCACCGGCGGCGTCGAGGACTGGCCGCGCCCGGAGGACGACCCGTTGGACGAGGGCCCGTTGATCGACGGCTGGCTGTTCAGCGAGGAGGAGCCGGCCGCGTGGCTGCCCGTGGACGACGGCGTCTGCGGGAGCGACGAGGAGGGCAGGGACGGCGATGAGGACGGAGGCAGGCTCGTCGGCTGTGCGGGCGGCAGCGAGTGGGTGGACTGCCCGTTGCTGATCGGCTGGTGGTGCCCGTTGGACGACTCGGTGATTCCGGTCACCACGCTGACGTACGGGCGCAGGTGGACCGCGCCCAGCTCCACGAGGTCGTCGCACTCCTGCCGCAGCGACCGCGAGACGGCCCAGCCGCCGTCGGCCGCGATGTGGATGACGCTCACCCTGATGCCGAGGTCCTGCGCGTCGCACACGACCTGCGCCAGGTCCTCGTCGCCGCTGACCACCACCGCGTCGCAGATGGCGTTGTTGCGGGCGAGGGTCATGAGGTCACGGTGGACCTGGGCGTCGACGCCTTCGCGCCGGCCCGGCCGGATGCGTGACAGCCTGAGCTTGAGACCCGGTATGTCGGCCAGTGCGTCGTGCTCCGGTGTGCGGCGGCCCTCCACGGTCGCCTCGTACCAGTAGCACCGCAACAGCGGCAGGCCGGTGCGCTCGCGCGACAGGCTGGTCATCAACTGGAGCAGCCCTGGGTAGTCCCAGGAAACCGCTTCGCGATGACGCGTGCCGTGCACGGCCATCGCTCCATCAGCCAGCAGATAGCCAGCGTCCACGAACAGCGCACAGCGATCCACTGACACCGCCCCTTTCCTGGTGGTCCGACCTTGCTGGCTCTGCACCGTCAGAGACCGGACTCGGCGGCCCTCTCTCAGGGTAATGAAAGCAGGTGATCGCGCGAGGGTTAATCCCGACGATTCGACACCCGCTCACCGTCTGGCCAGACCATTTAGGCAGACCGTACCAGTTTGTCCCGTTCGCGGTCACGATCGCGCCCGCACACTCAGCGCGGCGACTCCGAACAGGACCACGTCCTTGTCCGTGACGATCGTCAGCCCGGGATCCACCCCGAGCTCAGCGCTGACCGTATCGACGTCCGTACCGAACGTCATCTCCGCCACGCCGCCCGACGACCCGTCGAAGACGTTCGAGGAGTCGCGGTCGCCGCCGCCCGGCGTGAGCGGGCCGGACCCGAGCGAGACCTTGTCACCCTTCAGGTCGGCGTCCCCCTCCCACGTGACCAGCTCGACCCTGGCCGGCGAGGCGGCCGGGCTCAGCCCGCCCAGCGGGATGCGCACCCGCCGCGACTCGCCGCCGACCACGGTCGCCGTGTCGAGCACCACGGCCTGGCTGTACGGCTCCGACGGATCGGTGACGATCAGCACCAGGCTCCAGCCCGCGTGCCGCGAGACCCCCTCCAGCATCGGCGCGTCGGCCGCCCACCAGGTGCCGTTGGCGCGCACGTTGCCGACCAGCTCGCTCACGTCGGCGAACGCCTGGTAGACGGGGCCGAGCGGGAGCTCGCGGGTCGTCACCTCGCTCGGCCGGACCGTCAGGTATTTGCGCCGCCCCGGCGGCCTGATCTTGATCGGCCCCGTAGCGTCCTCGCCCGTGGCCGACCAGTAGAGCCCCGCCCACACGACCTCGCCCCCCTTCGGCAGGGTCAGCTCGGCCCCGCTGGAGGACTCGGTGTCGGGCCGGTCGTCCCGGTCGAGCGCGGTCATCGGCCACAGGTCGTTGTCGCGCTGCCCGCTCTGGCGCCGCCTGGCCTCCGGGCAGCCCGCGCGCTCCTCGGGGCAGCTCAGCAGCGTGTTGCCGATCGCCCTGACGGCCACCTTCCCGTCGGTGGCGAACCTGGCCGGCGCGCCGCTCGCGCGTACCCCGTCCTCGGCCCGGGCCTGGACCCGCAGCGAGCCGGCCGCGATGCGGACGGCGGGCCCGGGGCCCTCCGGCGCCTCGTCGGCCACGAGCACCCGCAGGAACACCGTCGTGCCCTGCCCCGCCGCCAGCGGCGACCTGGCGCACCTGGCGCCGCCCGCCGACGGGCGGCACGCCCAGCCGTCCACCGTGCCCACGGGGCCGTGGAGCGCGGCGGCCCGGCCGCGCCGCGCCTGGGGGACGAGGGTGACGCCCGGCGGCAGGTCCACGTGCGCCGCCAGCTCCTCGCTGGGCCCCTCGCCGTAGTTGCGCAGGCGGATGCCGATGATGCCGGGCTGGGCGCGTACGAGGGCGCCGAGGGGGTCGATCGTGGCCCGCAGCCGGGCCTTGCCCGGCTGCTCCTTCCTGACCGGCGGCGGCACCCGGGCCGGCACCTCGCTCGGCAGCGGGACCGGCACCGGCACCGGCGCCACCGACGCGGGCGGCTGCGCCACCTGCCTGACCTCGGGCTGCTTCCTGATCGGCTGCTTGTCGGAGGCCAGCAGCAGCGCGGCCGCCACGACCACCGCGACCGCCGTCGTGCCACCGGCCACGGCCACCTGCTGCTGCCTGGGCGCCCGCCGAAGCCGGCCGAACAGGCGCAGCAGCCCGCCCGCGCCACCCCCGCCCGCGACCGCCTTGGCCAGCGCCGCCGCGTAGCCGCCGAACAGCGGCCCGGCGATCAGCGGCCCGACCATGACGCGCAGCCCGCGGTTGACGTCGGTCAGCTCCAGCAGGACCCCGTGGCACTCCTCGCAGCCGCTCACATGGTCGTCGACCACCTTGGAGTCGCGCCTGGCCAGCCCGCCCCGCACGTAGGCGCCCATCTTCCCCAGCACGGGACGGCAATCGTGCTGCGGCGGGGCGCCCAGGTGCATCTGCAGGTACGCCTGCCGCAGCCCCTCCCTCGCCCGGTACGCCAGCGCGGCCACCCCGTTGGCCGACAGCCCCAGCAGCGGCGCCACCTCGGCCGGCCGGACCCGCTCCACCTCGGTGTGCCAGAGCACCGCCCGCCAGCGCTCGGGCAGCGACAGGTAGGCCCTGGCGATCAGCGACCGCTCCAGCCCGACGAGCGCGGGATCGATGAAGGGCACCCCCGGGTCGTACTGCTCGATCTCTCCCGTCGTCACCTGGCGGCTCTCGACCCTGGAGCGGTCGTAGACCGTGCGCCGCACCACGGTGAGCAGGTAGGTGCGGAAGCCGGACTCCGGCCCGCCGCCCCTGCCCACCAGGTCGAGGATCTTCGTGAACGACTCCGCGACCACGTCCTCGACCTCGGCGCCCCTGACGAGCTGCCGGGCCAGCGCGCGGGCCGCCGCCACGTGGCGCTCGTAGAGCTCCCCGTAGGCAGCGGCATTGCCCTCTCTGACCGCCTGCAGCAGATCAGCATCGCTTTGCGGCGATTCGACACCCATAGTGACCTCACGATTACGCGGGGTTGCCCCGCGCAATCATTCCGCATTCCCCGTCATGACTAAACCGCGCCCGCGTCTTTACTCCGGGAGGCATTCGATGGAGCAGGACGTACTGTCGCGGTGGCGCGGCAGGAGCATGGCGACGGGCTGGTCGCTCGCCGACGACTGGTGGACGCCCGAGGCGGAGGTCGTGATCAAGGCCGTGTGCGGCGGCTGCGACGTGTCGCAGGCGTGCTGGGGTCTGGGTGCCGCGCGGGCAGGCGCGGGCGTGGGCGTCGCCGAGGGTCTGAACGACCTGGCGGCGCTCTTCTCGGTGTCGGGGGCGGGTGAGCCGCCGTTCACCGCGGTGCGCTCGTTCGCGGCGGGGTGGGCGGAGCGGAGCTTCGCGCCGATCGGGGAGCTGCACTGCGAGGATCCGCTGACGGGGCTGGTCAGCCTGGCGTACCTGCGTACGCGGCTGGCGCAGCTCTACCGGGGCTCGCCCGCCGGGACGTGCCTGGTGGTGGCCGAGCCGTCGGAGCGGGTGGAGGAGCTGGCCGAGCGGCTGGCGGCGGCGCTCAATCTGGCCACGGCGCTGCGGGCGGCGTTCCCTGGGGACGAGACGCTGGCGCTGCTGGGGCCGCTCCGGGTGGGGGCGGTGACGGATCGGGACGAGCTGCTGGCGGAGAGGGTGGCGCGGCTCCGGGCCTCGAAGATCCTGTACGGGCGGCGGCCCCGGGTCCGGGTGCGGCCTCTGCCGAAGGCGTACGGGCAGGCCCTCGCCCTGATCAGGACCCTAAGCTTGGACCCATGACGGATCGCGACAACCTTCTGGCCGAGATCAAGAACAAGGCCCTGGTGCACGGCAAGGTCATCCTCTCCTCGGGCAAGGAGGCCGACTTCTACCTCGACCTGCGGCGGATCACGCTCGACGGCGTGGCCGCGCCGCTCGTCGGCAGCGTGATGCTCGACCTGACGGCCGACCTCGACTACGAGGCGGTGGGCGGGCTCACGCTGGGGGCCGATCCGGTGGCCGCCGCGATGCTGCACGTGGCGGCGGCGCGCGGGCGGGCGCTGGACGCGTTCGTGGTGCGCAAGGCGCAGAAGGCTCATGGCATGCAGCGGCGGATCGAGGGGCCCGAGGTGAAGGGGCGGCGGGTGCTGGCCGTCGAGGACACCTCCACGACGGGCTCCTCACCGCTGACGGCCGTGGAGGCGCTGCGGGAGGCGGGGGCCGAGGTGGTGGCCGTGGCGACGATCGTGGACCGGGGGGCCAGGGAGCGGATCACGGGTGAGGGGCTGGAATACCGGTCGGCGTACACGCTGGGGGACCTGGGGCTCTGACCTGCCGGGCCGCGCTCCGGAGGGTCTTCGCGGGGCAGGGCGAGCCGCGCGACGGACGCCCGTGTCCGGGCTCAGCCGGGGTCGCGGACGGTGAAGGCTTCGCGGGCGCCCTGTTCGCCCTGGTCGCGCGGCTTGCCGTTCTCCGTGACGCGGACCGTGCCCGCGTCACTGAGCACGACGTCCAGCTCCGGCTCGAAGTAGCTCACCTCCTCGCCCTTGCTCATCTCGCGATACTGCAGCACGTCTCCGCCCGGTACGCGGACCGTGACGAGGGGGCAGGTCTCGGCGAGGCACTCGATGCGTACGGTCGGCACCTTGCCGGTGGCGTCCGAGGCCGTCGAGGGGCCGGCAGAGGGGCCGGCCGAGGAGTCCGTGGCGGGGGCGGAGGCGGGCTCGCGCTCGGGCGCCGCCGCGCCGAGCGAGCCGATCAGCGCGCGACCGCCGATGACCAGCAGCGTCACCACGGCCCCCGCCGCCAGGACGGCGAGCGCTAATCGGGCGATGCCCATCGGATCTGACCTGTGGCGTCCCACAGGGGGCAGCGTACCCGGTGGTGATCCGCCGTCGCTGTCAGTGCGCGCAGGTCGGTGCGCCCAGTTAGTGAGTCCAGCTGGCGAGTTCAATCAGTGAGCCCAGTTGGCGCGCGCGGTCGGTCGTCGTCGGCTGGGCGCCGACGGCCCTTCCGCGCGCGGTGACAGTGCTCGGCGGCGGTCCGGGGACCGTTGCCCGCGGGCGCGTCGTTCAGTGCCGGATGTCCGGCGAACCTCTGTCGGTGGGCGCCGGCCAGCCGGCCTGGCCGTCGGGGGGCGCCGGCCAGTCGGACTGGCTGTCACTGGGCGCCGGCCAGCCGGCCTGGACGCGGTGGTGCTTGCCGTTGGGCTCCGGCAGCTGCTTGGCGGCGCGGCGGTGCTTGACGGCCTCGACGATGATCGGGATCAGCGAGATGAACACGATCACGAAGACGCCCGGCAGGATGTACTTGTCGATCTGCTTGGGGTCGACCTGGCCGCCGAGGAAGTGGCCGAGCAGGATGAGGCCCTCGACCCAGACGATGCCGCCGACGACGTTCCACAGGAAGAAACGCTTGGGGCTCATCTCCAGCACGCCGGCGACTGGATTCATGAACGTACGGACGATCGGCACGAACCTGGCCAGAATCACCGCCTTGGCGGGACCGAACTTCTCGAAGAACTCCTCGGCCCTGAGCACGTGTTCCCTCTTGAACAACCGCGAATCCGGTTTGTCGAAGAGTTTGCGACCGAATCTCGCCCCGAGGAAATGCCCGAGTTGGGCACCGGCGATCGCGCACAGCGGCGTGCCGATCAGCAGGACGGGGAGCGAGAGCGGGGCGATGCCCATTCCCGCGGCCACCGACGCCGAGCTGAAAATCCCCGCGGCCACCAGCAGTGAGTCACCGGGCAAGAAGAACCCGAGCAGCAGACCCGTTTCGGCGAAGATGATCGCGAGAACGCCGATGGTGGCGAAAGCGCCGAGAATCGTGAGCCACCACGTCGGGTCGAGGAGATTCCAAAGCCAGTCCACGCGCAGAGCCTACCCGTAGCGGGCATGCTCGACATGACCATCAAGCACGCGTTGTCTCTACCACAGCGGGTAGTGAGCCGGGATACTGGGCCCTGGCGCGAAGCCGTAACTTCTCAGGGAGATGAATCATGCCTATTGCGACTCCAGAGGTCTACGCTGAGATGCTCGACCGGGCGAAGGCCGGCGGATTCGCCTACCCGGCGATCAACGTGACGTCCTCGCAGACGCTGAACGCCGCCCTGCGCGGCTTCGCCGAGGCCGAGAGCGACGGCATCGTGCAGGTCTCCACCGGCGGTGCCGAGTTCCTCTCGGGCGCCACGGTCAAGGACATGGTCACGGGCGCGACGGCGCTGGCCGAGTACGCGAGGGTGGTGGCCGCCAAATATCCGGTCACGATCGCGCTGCACACCGACCACTGCCCGAAGGACAAGCTCGACGGCTTCATGCGGCCGTTGATCGACATCTCCCTGGAGCGGGTCGCCAAGGGCCTCGACCCGCTCTTCCAGTCGCACATGTGGGACGGCTCGGCCGTACCGCTCGAGGAGAACCTGGAGATCGCCAAGGAGCTCATCGAGAAGTGCGCCAGGGCGCGGATCATCATGGAGATGGAGATCGGCGTGGTCGGCGGCGAGGAGGACGGCGTCGTCGGCGAGATCAACGAGAAGCTCTACACGACCGCCGAGGACGCGCTGGCCACGGCCGAGGCCGTGGGCATCGGCGACAAGGGCCGCTACATGCTGGCCGCCACGTTCGGCAACGTGCACGGCGTCTACAAGCCGGGTCACGTGAAGCTGCGGCCGAGCGTGCTGAAGGAGATCCAGGACGCGGTGGGCGCCAAGTACGGCAGGGACAAGCCGTTCGACCTGGTCTTCCACGGCGGCTCCGGCTCGCTGCTCGACGAGATCCACGAGGCCATCTCCTACGGCGTCGTCAAGATGAACGTCGACACCGACACCCAGTACGCCTTCACCCGCCCGATCGCGGAGCACATGTTCAAGAACTACGACGGCGTGCTCAAGGTGGACGGCGACGTGGGCAACAAGAAGACCTACGACCCGCGCTCCTACGGCAAGGCCGCGGAGGCCGGGATGGCCGCCCGCGTCGTGGAGGCGTGCCAGAGCCTCAAGAGCGCTGGGACGAAGATCTCCTAGCCACTTCGGCGGCTCGGCGGGTATGACTTGTCCTATGGATAACCTTCTCGCCGGGCCGCCCCCGACTCACCTGCCGGACCTGCCCGAGGCCAGGGAGGCGCTCGAAGCCGGGGCCAAGGCCGCCGACGTGGCCGCCCGTTTCCCCGCCTACCCGACGGCGTGGGCCGTGCTCGCGGAGGAATACTTCGCCCAGGGGCACGCCGTGACCTCCTACGCCTTCGCCCGTACCGGCTACCACCGGGGGCTCGACCAGCTGCGGCGCAGCGGCTGGAAGGGGCACGGGCCCATCCCGTGGGAGCACGAGCCGAACCGCGGGTTCCTGCGCTGCCTCTACTCGCTGTCCAGGGCCGCCCAGGCGATCGGCGAGAAGGACGAGGCCGAGCGGTGCCTGCAGTTCCTCAAGGACAGCACGGAATCGGGCTACGACGCGCTGACCAAGGGCTAGCCCTTGGGACGAATAGGCACGTTCGGGTAGTCTCTCTACGCAAGAGCCCCTGTCGCGCTTGCGTCAGGGGTTTTCGTTTTGTGCTCGGGAGACTGAACCATGCCGGCTGCCGTTCTCGTTGGTGCCCAGTGGGGCGATGAGGGCAAGGGCAAGGCCACCGACCTGCTCGGTGGCGACGTCGACTACGTCGTCCGCTATCAGGGGGGCAACAACGCGGGACACACCGTGGTCATCGGTGATCAGAAATACGCGCTGCACCTGCTCCCCACGGGGATCCTGTCGCCGGAGGTGGTGCCGGTCATCGGCAACGGCGTGGTGATCGACCCGGGCGTGCTGCTCAGCGAGATCGACGGGCTGGCCGCGCGGGGCATCTCCGCCGAACGCCTGCTGATCTCGTCGAACGCGCACCTGATCATGCCGCACCACAAGGCCCTCGACAAGGTGACCGAACGCTACCTGGGCAAGGCCAGGATCGGCACCACGGGCCGCGGCATCGGGCCCGCGTACGGCGACAAGATCGCCCGTATGGGCGTGCGCGTGCAGGACCTGCTCGACCCCGGCATCCTGGCGAAGAAGATCGAGGTCGCGCTGACCGAGAAGAACCAGGTGCTGACCAAGGTCTACAACCGGCGCGGGATCGACCCCGCGGCGGTCCTGGACGAGTATCTGGCCTACGCCGAGCGCCTCAAGCCGCACATCGCCGACACCTCGCTGGTGCTGGCGAAGGCGCTGGACGACGACAAGTTCGTGCTGCTGGAGGGCGGGCAGGGGACGCTGCTCGACATCGACCACGGCACCTACCCGTTCGTGACGTCGTCGTCGCCCACGGCGGGCGGCGCGTGCGCGGGGGCCGGCATCCCGCCGAACCGGCTCACGAAGATCATCGGGATCCTGAAGGCGTACACCACCCGTGTCGGTTCGGGCCCGTTCCCGACCGAGCTGACGGACGAGATGGGCGAGTGGCTGCGCCAGACCGGCGGCGAGTACGGCGTCACGACCGGCCGCAACCGGCGCTGCGGCTGGTTCGACGCGGTGATCGCCCGCTACGCCACCCGCATCAACGGCATCACCGACTACTTCCTGACCAAGCTCGACGTGCTGTCCGGCCTGGAGCGGATCCCGGTGTGCGTGGCCTACGAGGTGGACGGCGTGCGTCACGACGAGATCCCCATGACGCAGACCGACTTCCACCACGCCAAGCCGATCTACGAGGAGTTCCCCGGCTGGCGGGAGGACATCTCCAGCGCCAAGTCGTTCGAGGACCTGCCGCCGAACGCGCAGGCGTACGTGCGGACGCTGGAGGAGATGAGCGGGGCGCCGATCTCGGCCATCGGCGTCGGCCCGGGCCGCGACCAGACCATCGTGGTGCGCCCGCTGGTCTAGAGGCCACCGGGGTCAAGAGGTCAGGACGGCCGCCGTCATCGGGGTATGCAGGGTCCAGCCCAGCGTCTCGTACAGGGCCTGGCCCTGGGCGGTGGCCACCAGGACGCCTGTGCGCGCTCCCATCGAGGCGGCCCCGGCCGCGATCGTCCTCATGACGACCGTGCCGAGGCCGCGGCGGCGGTGGTTGCCCGCCGTCTCGACCTGGTCCACGACCGCCGTCCGGCCCGCGACCGCGTACTGTCCCCGCGCCGCGACCTCACCCGCCGCCGTGAGCAGCCGCACCGCCGTGACGCCCGAGCGGGTGGTGACGGCCAGGGTGTAGCCGGACGGTGCCCCGGCGGCGGCTGCCGAGCCGGCTGACGTGACGGCTGCTGGGGCGACTGTTGTGGCGGCTGTTGTGGCGGCGCGGGTGAGGGGCGCGGTCATCATGAACTCCGGGTCCTGGACGGCCCAGCGCGGCGGCAGCAGCGGCGCGACGGCCTCGGGCGGCGCGCACAGCTTGAGCCAGGTGCCCGGGGTGGTGAGCGTGGCCGTCAGGTGGTGAAGGGTCTCGGGGGTGGGTGCGGCCACGACGTGGCGGGCCACGTGGCCGGGCAGGCCGACGTCCACGCGCAGGCCCCAGGGCTCGCGTACGGGGCTGGGGGCGTTGCGGGAGATGACCCATCCTTCGACCCATGCCCGAACTGTTGCGGAATGGGCCGTTTTGAGAACCTCCGTCATAGAGAACAGCCTATTGTCTGGCTGGAACCACACGACCGGGCGTAGCAGGATAAAAAGGACACGGCGTGGCACCGCCTAGACGTGCCTCCCGCCAGGTAGGGTCCCGGTTGTGCGCGTTGAGATTCATGGTCACCGAGGGGCTCGCGGCCTCTGGCCGGAGAACACCCTGCCGGGGATGAGCCGCACGATGGAGCTCGGCGTGCACGCGCTCGAGCTCGACGTCGCGCTCACCGCCGACCGCCGACTCGTGCTCACGCACGATCTCACGGTCTCCGCCGTGACGAGCGCCGACAGGCGGCCGCTGCACGCCGGCGACCCGCTCTACCCGTATGTCGGCAAGCCGATCAACGCGCTGACCCTGGCGCAGCTGCGCACGCTCGACGTGGGCGTGCGGCTGCCGCGGCACCCCGACGACCCGTTCGCGCTGACGCAGGTGCCCATGCCCGAGACCCGGATGCCGACGCTCGGCGCCGTGCTCGGGCTGGTGAACGCCTACGAGGCGGAGGACGTTCGGCTGCACGTAGAGCTGAAGTCCGACCCGACGCGGCCGGAGCTCACGGCCGATCCCCGGCTCTTCACCGAGCTGGTCGTCGAGGAGCTCGACCGGCACGGCCGGCTCGGCAACGTGGCCATCCTCAGCTTCGACTGGCGCGTCATCACGCACGCCGCCGAGCTGGCCCCCGGCACGCGGCGCTTCGCGCTGATCGAGCTGGACACCCTGCACTGGAACGAGGGTGTGGACGACGACGTGCCCGCCGCGGCGCGCGACGCCGGGGCCACCACGCTCTCGCCCGAGCACGTCATGGTGGACGAGGCGCTGATGGCGCAGGCGGCGGCCGCCGGGCTCGACGTGGCGGTGTGGACCGTCAACGAGCCCGGGCTCGCGGCCAGGATGCTGGATCTGGGGGCGGCGGGGATCGTCACCGACTACCCCGACAGGATGCGGGAGCTGTGGCGGGAGCGGGGGCTGGACCTGCCCGAGCCGGTCGGCCCGCTCAGGCCCGTGGGGGTCTAGAGCCGGGCTAGAGCCAGCCGTTGCGGCGGAAGCCACGATGCAGCAGGACACAGGCCGTGACCATGACGGCCAGCACCGCCGGATAGCCCCAGACCTGCTTGGTCTCCGGCATGAAGTCGAAGTTCATGCCGTAGATGCCGGCGATCATCGTGGGCACGGCCAGGATGGCCACCCAGGACGAGATCTTGCGCATGTCCTCGTTGGCCAGGGCGTTCGAGCGGGCCAGCGCAGCCTGCAGTATCGAGCTGCACAGCTCGTTGGAGGACTCGACCTGCTCGCACACGCGCGACAGGTGGTCGCCGACGTCACGGAAATACTCGCGCATCTCCGAGGGGATGACGCGGCGCTGGGGCAGCGCGGACAGCGGGGCCTGAAGCGGCATGATCCCCCGCTTCATCTCCAGCATCTCCCGCTTGAGCTGGTAGATCCGGTTGATGTCGCGGGAGCTGACGTCCGCGAACACCGTCGCCTCGACCTCTTCCAGCTCCAGCTGCATGAGGTCGGCCACCTGCAAGTATTGGTCGACCACGTGGTCGGAGATGGCGTGCAGGACACCCGCGGGGCCGCGGTTCATCAGCTTGGGCTTGTCCTCGAGGCGCTCGCGGACCACGGTGAGCGGGCAGTGCTCGCCGTGCCGCACGGTCACCACGAAGTCCACGCCGAGGAACACCATGATCTCGCCGGTGGCGATGATCTCGCTGTTGGCGGTCAGCTCGTCGTGGTCGAGGTAGGCGATGGTCTTGAGCACCATGAACAGCGACTCGCCGTACCGCTCGACCTTGGGCCGCTGATGGGCCTTGACGGCGTCCTCGACGGCCAGCGGGTGCAGGCCGAAGACCTCGGAGAGCCACTCCACCTCGGGGGCCTCCGGCTCGTGCAGGCCGACCCAGACGAAGGCGTTGGCGCCGTCGGAGGTCCTGTTGTGCTCGCGTACGAGGTCGAGCGCCTCGGTGATGCCCGACGCGGAGACCTTCTTGCCGAGGACGTAGGCGCCGAACTCGACTATGGAGTCCACGGGCGGCACGCAGATCTCACGCACCGGCTTCGGGAGCGAGTGCGCGGCGCGCGGCTGCACAGGGTGACGGTTGATGCGACGGAAAAGCGTGGACGAGCGCATGGCAGTCCCTTTCCGCCCGACCTGGCACGCTCCACGCGCGACGAAAAGTCACCTCAATCAACACGCAAACGTGGAGGCACGATCAGGCTGCCGGATTGGAGTGGTCGGGGGTACGCAGGCCGTACGTGTGGAAGCACGTACTGCTGGGATCACCAGGATTCATCCCGGACCACCTCCAATCACAAGGGACGCCGCAAAGCCGCCCTAACTTACCACAGGCGGGTGAACCTTTCCGACCATACTCGTCCGGCGGCCTCCGGCTCAGGTAGAACTCCACAAAGTTTCCTGCCTGTTCCGGCATTTGGTGTCCTGGCCACCTGCGCCTGCGCCAGGCGGCGGGCCTGCGACAATGGAGCGCGTGCGCGTTCTAGTCATTGGTTCCGGAGGGCGTGAGCACGCCCTGTGCCGGTCACTCAGCCTCGATCCCCAGGTCAGCGAGCTCCACTGTGCGCCAGGCAACCCTGGCATAGAGGAGGTCGCGACCACCCACCCCGTCGACCCCCTCGACCCCGGCGAGGTGGCCGGGCTGGCCGAGCGGCTGCGGGTCGACCTCGTGGTGGTGGGTCCCGAGGCGCCCCTCGTGGCGGGGGTGAGCGACGCGGTGCGCGAGGCGGGCTTCGCCTGCTTCGGGCCGTCCCGCGACGCGGCCATGATCGAGGGGTCCAAGGCGTTCGCCAAGGAGATCATGCGGGCCGCCGACGTGCCGACCGCGCGGGCCAGGACGTGCGAGACCGAGGAGGAGGCCGCGGCGGCGCTCGACGAGTTCGGGGCGCCCTACGTGGTCAAGGACGACGGGCTGGCCGCGGGCAAGGGCGTCGTCGTCACCGAGGACCGGGAGCAGGCGCTCGCGCACGCGCGGGCGTGCGATCGGGTGGTGATCGAGGAGTTCCTCGACGGGCCCGAGGTGTCGCTGTTCGCGCTGTGCGACGGGAGCACCGCCGTGCCGCTGCAGCTGGCGCAGGACTTCAAGCGGGCCTACGACGGCGACGAGGGGCCCAACACCGGCGGCATGGGCTCCTACACGCCGCTCCCGTGGGCGCCCGAAGGGCTGACCGAGCAGGTCATGCGGGAGGTCGTGCACCCGACGATCGGGGAGCTGGCGCGGCGCGGGCTGCCGTACCAGGGGGTGCTCTACGTGGGGCTGGCCCTGACGACGAAGGGGCCGAAGGTCATCGAGTTCAACGCGCGGTTCGGTGACCCGGAGACGCAGGTGCTGCTCGACCGGCTGGAGACGCCGCTGGGCGGGCTGCTGATGGCCAGCGCGACCGGTGAGCTGGGGCTCGACCCGGTGTTCAAGGGCGGCTCGGCCGTGTGCGTGGTGATCGCCTCGGAGGGCTATCCGGAGTCGCCGGTCAAGGGCGACGTGATCACCGGGCTGCAGGAGACCGAGCACGCCTACGTGCTGCACGCCGGCACGAAGCGAGCCGGCGACGACGTGGTGTCCAGCGGCGGGCGGGTGCTCAGCGTGATCGGGCACGGGCCCGACCAGGAGAGCGCGCGCCGGGCGGCCTACGACCTCGCCGGCCGGATCGAGCTGCGCGGCTCCCACTACAGGACGGACATCGCCCCATGAAGCACGTTCACTCCGGCAAGGTCCGGGATCTGTACGAGACCGACGAGGGCCTGCTGCTCATGGTCGCCTCCGACCGGATCTCGGCCTTCGACTACGTCATGGAGCCTGACATCCCCGACAAGGGGGCCATCCTCACGCAGATGTCGCTGTGGTGGTTCGACCAGCTCAAGGACATCGTGCCCAACCACATCGTGGCGCGCGGCGACGACTCCCGCAGCGTGCTGTGCAAGCCGCTGCGGATGGTCCAGGTCGAGTGCGTGGCCAGGGGTTACCTGGCGGGCGGCGGGCTGAACGAATACCGCGCCGACGGCACGGTGTCCGGGGTCGCGCTGCCTGCGGGGCTGGAGGACGGGTCGCGGCTCCCCGAGCCGATCTTCACGCCGTCCTCCAAGGCGCCGGCGGGGCAGCACGACGAGCCGATCTCGTACGAGCAGGTGGTGGCCGAGGTCGGCGCGGAGACCGCGGCGGAGCTGCGGCGGATCACGCTGGCCGTCTACACGCGCGGCGCGGAGATCGCCCGCGAGCGGGGCATCATCCTGGCCGACACGAAAATCGAGCTGGGCTGGGACGCCGACGGCGTGCTGACGCTGGGGGACGAGGTGCTCACGCCCGACTCGTCGCGTTTCTGGCCGGCCGACGAATGGCAGCCGGGCCGTTCACAGACTTCTTTTGACAAGCAATTTGTACGCGATTGGTTGTTGTCGCCCGAATCCGGATGGGACAAATCCTCCGGAAACCCCCCACCTCGGCTTCCCGACGGGGTGGTCGAGCGCACCAGGCAGCGATACCTAGAAGCGTATGAGCGCGTCACGGGGGTTCCCTTTAGCGGATGATTCGGCTGGGTCATGTGGTGTGAGCGACTACTGTTGGCCCGATCGAGCCTCACCGTTGATTTCAAGGAGCCGCACGAATGGTCCGTTACCGCGTGCGCGGTGGCAACGCACTGCGTGGAACCGCGTTCATCCAGGGCGCGAAGAACGCCGTGCTGCCCATGATCGGTGCGGCTCTGCTCGCCCCGAAGGGCCGCACCGTCCTGCGCAACGTGCCGATCATCGAAGACGTCCGCCGCGCGGTCGAGCTGGCCGAGGCGGTCGGGGCGTACGTCGAGCTGCACGAGTCCGAGCGCACGCTGGTCATCGACGCCTCCAGGGTGAACAGCCCCGTGCTGCCCGCCGAGATCGCCAGGCGGTTCCGCGGTTCGGTCCTGTTCACCCCCGCGCTGCTGCACCGCCTCGGCGAGGCGATCGTGGAAGGGGTCGGCGGCTGCAACCTCGGCAGCCGCAACCTCGACTTCCACTACCTCGGCTACAAGCGGCTGGGCGCGATCGTGGACGAGGGCGAGACCGTCATCCACGTCAAGGCGTCCGGGCTGACCGGCGCCACGCTCTATCTCGACACCCCGTCCCACACCGGCACCGAGAACCTCATCATGGCCGCCGCCCTGGCCAAGGGCACCACCGTGATCGAGAACGCGGCGCTGGAGCCCGAGGTGCTCGACGTCATCGACATGCTCACCAAGATGGGCGCGCGCATCAGCGGCGGCGGCACCGGTTTCATCACCGTGGAAGGCGTCGAGGAGCTGCACGCGGTCGAGCACACGGTGATGCCCGACCGGCTAGACGCGGGCGTGTTCGCGATGGCGGCGGCGATCACCGGGGGCGAGGTCAGCCTCGTGGGCACCGGCCTCGACCTGGGCGTCGTCCGCTACAAGCTGGAGCAGATGGGCGTCGAGTTCCACCGCCAGGGCGCGGTGCTGCACGTGCGCTGCGAGGGCCCGCTGCGGCCGATCAACATCATCACCGACACCTATCCCGGGTTCGCCACCGACCTGCAGTCGCCGATGATGACCGTCGCGGCGCTCGCCGACGGCACCAGCTACATCCACGAGCGCATCTTCGACGGCCGGTTCGCGCTGGCCGGCGAGCTGAACAAGATGGGCGCGAACGTGGAGGTGGACGACAGCCGGGCGATCGTACGCGGCCGCACGCCGCTCACCGGCACCGAGGTGACGGCCCACGATCTTCGCTCGGGGATCGCGCTCGTGCTCGCCGGACTGGCGGCCGAAGGCGAGACCGTGATCGACTCGGGATACCTCATCGATCGCGGCCACGCGCATCTCGCCGCTCGAATGCGCGCGCTCGGCGCGGACATTACACGAGAGATTTCCGAGCGCTAAAAAACGCGAAGAATCCCGCGTTGAGCTGCTAAGACATCTTGTCGGGCGGTCAACCAGAACGGCTTTCCGGAAAAGTCGGGCGTGACATTACGGCCCCCGCGAGCGATCGTTCCAAAAGAGAGCACTGCAACGGACGGCAGGATGGGACGAACATTGGTCGAGAGGGCCGAAGAAACTCCCCGAGTGTCACGCCCGGGCGCCATGACACCGGACCTCACCATCGGCGTGGTCGGACCCCACGACCTGGTCGAGCGAGTCATGCTGATGGGTCACGCCGCGGCACCGCTGCCGTGTCGCTTGGTGGCGGCCGCCTACCGCGATGAGCAGGAGGCGCCCGACAAGGTGACGAGGCTCGGTCCCGGTGTCGACGCATGCCTGTTCGCCAGCCCGGTTCCCTATGACCTGGCCAGGCGTTCCGGCGTGCTGACGATGCCCGCGACGTACGTGCAGCTCGGTGGAGCAGCACTGGTGGCGGCGTTGGCCAAGGCCGCGCTGGACACCCGCATGGATCCCCAGAACGTCAGCATCGACGTGGTCAGCAGGGCCGATGTCGAGGAGGCGTACACCGACCTCGGCATCCCCGCCGCGGACGTGCACAGCCGCGACGAGCCGGGAGCCACCGGCACGATCGCGGCCTACCACGAACGCCTGGCCCGTCAGGGTGCGACCACGGGGGCTCTGACGTGCCTGCCCGCGGTGGCCGAACGCCTGCATGCCGCGGGCGTACCGGTCATCAGGATCAGGCCGACCTCGGGGGCGGTCCGTACGGCGCTGCACACAGCGGCGCTGCTCGGGGCGCACCACCGGCTGGAGGAGTCACAGCTCACCGTGGTGCTGGTGGAGGTGCCGACGCTGCGCGAACCCGTGCGCCGCGCCGCGCCCCGCTACTGGCGCGACGAGCTGCGGCTGTCGCTGCACCGGCTCCTGGTCCAGGAGGCGAACCGGATCAACGCCACCGTCTGGCCCATCGACGATCACAGCTACCTGGTGACGGCCACCAGGGGCTCGATCGCGGCGGCGACAGACGGGTTCCGGGTGTTGCCGTTCGCGGCCAGGATCAGGGACGAGCTGGGGCTGGCGGTCGAGGTCGGTGTGGGGATGGGGCGCACGACGCACGACGCCGAGTCGCACGCCAGGGCCGCACTCGCCCGCACGCAGGCGGGCAAGCAGGCACAGGGATTCGCGGTGGACCGCGAGGGCCGGGCGCTCATCCCGGCTCCGCGCATGCCGCCCACCGGGGCCACCGCCCTCAAGCCGAAGGGGGTGGAGGTGCTGGCCCGGCTGGCGGCCAAGCTCGAAGGAGGCGACACGGTCGTCGACGCGGAGGGCGCGGGCAAGATGCTCGGGGTCACACCGCGTACGGCCCGGCGGTTGCTGCGCACGCTGGTTGACGAGGGACTCGCGTGGCCGCTACCGCCGAACCGTACGCCTCAGCCCGGGCGACCACGGCAGCTCTACCGGCTGATCGTGGAGAAGCTCGGACCCCGCTGACCTGGCGGGGAAGGGACAGGCCCGCCGTGCTCGGCGCGGCGGGTCTGCCTCGGCGTGACGCTGGCATTGACCGAAGGTGTCAGCTTCGCGAACTTGAGCATTGACTCTTGTGAACTAATTGGTTGACCCGTGTAGATGGGGGTATGTTCACGGACGCCCCCGATCGATGGGATTCGGACGGGGGCACCAAATTTTCGGCGCCGGTTCTCCGCCTGGGGTGCGTTGAGAGATGGCGTTCTTGATGAACGGTTCCCGTGGGTTCCAGGCCGTTTCGAGCAGCCGGACCGCGTTCTTGGTACTGATCGATCGGGTTTCGGGCTGATTCTCGGGATATAGCGGGTTGTGTCCCCGGTGGAGAAGGGGGCTACGCGGGGCTGTAGGGGTACAGGAAGCGTCTTTCACGCAATGGTGGAGCTCCGGGTCAGCAGGCGCAGGCGATGCCGGACGTCGGGGCCGTGAGCGCGTCCACCTGGTGGCGGGTGACGCCCGACGCGGTCTCCACCGGGAACCCCTCCCTGGCCCAGTACTCGAAGCCGCCGATCATCTCCTTGACCCGGTAACCCAGCCTGGCGAACTCCAGGGCGGCCCGGGTCGCGCCGTTGCAGCCGGGACCCCAGCAGTACGTGACGACCATGGCGTCCCCGGGGACCATCGTGGCGGCCCTGGCCGCGATCTCGGCGGTCGGAAGGTGTACGGCGCCCTGGACGTGACCCTGGTCCCAGCTCTCCCGGCTGCGCGAGTCGACGACGACCAGACCCGGGGTGGCGGCGGCCAGGTCGGCGGCCACGTCGGAGACGTCGGTCTCGAAGGACAGGCGGGCGGCGAAGTGCGCGACGGCGGCGGCGGAGCCGGCGGCCGGGGCCGACATGACGGCGGAAGGGTGTGACATATCAGGCGTCTCCTTGAACGTCGGGATGACCGGCGGAAATCACCGGCGGGATGACCGGCGGGATGCTGAGCATCCTGCCAAGCACGCCCGTCGACCCGACAGTGGCGCGAAAGCCGCCTATCGCTAATATCCCGCCACATCTCGAAGTCTGATACCCGCAGGCTTTTGTCGGAGTCGCCCGGTAAGGTCATGAGCCATGAGTGCAAACGCTACTGACAATCGTTCCCCTTTGTTGGTCTGGGGCGCTCTGGCGATCGTCTATGTGGTGTGGGGCTCGACGTACCTCGGCATCAGGATCGCCATCGAGACCATGCCGCCACTGTTGCACGGCGCGTTCCGGTTCGTCACAGCCGCCCTGCTGCTCGCCGGTTTCCTGCTGATCAAGAAGGGGACGGCGGCGTTCCGGATGTCGCCGCGCCAGTTCGGTGGCGCCGCGCTCGTCGGGTTGCTGCTGCTGACCGGCGGGAACGGCATGGTCGCCGTGGCCGAGCAGCACATCTCCAGCGGCCTGGCCGCGCTGCTCGTGGCGTCGGTGCCGCTGTGGCTGGTGATCTTCAGGATCGCCGTCAGGGACCGGCCCGCCGTGCTGACGCTGGCCGGGGTGCTGGTCGGGTTCGGCGGGGTGGCGGCCTTGTCGCTGAACGGCGGGGGCGAGAGCGCCGGCACGACCGGCATCGTGGTGATCCTGGTGGCCTCGCTGTCGTGGTCGATCGGCTCGTTCCTGTCGGCGCGGATCCCGATGCCGCCCAACGTGTGGGCGGCCAGCACCGTCGAGATGCTGGTCGGCGGGGCCGGGCTGGCCCTGGTCGGCACCACGATCGGGGAGCGGGTCGACCTGGCCGCCATCTCGGGGCGGTCGTGGGCGGCGCTGGCGTACCTGGTGCTGGTGGGCTCGCTGGTCGGGTTCACCGCGTACACGTGGTTGCTGGGCAACGCGCCGATCTCGCTGGTGTCGACGTACGCGTACGTCAACCCGGTCGTGGCCGTGCTGCTCGGCGTGCTCGTGGTGAACGAGCACGTCACGGTGCAGATCATCCTCGGCGGGCTGGTGATCCTGGTCGGCGTCGCCCTGGTGGTGTCCACCGAGCGACGCGCGAAGTCCAGGGCTCCCGTCCCTGAAGAGGTCACGGTCTCCTAAATAGCCCTCCGCTCCCCTCCCGCCGCACGTCCTTCCAGGAGGGACGCGGCGGGGAGCGGGTCTAGCGGGGGAACTCCTTGGCGGCGGCCAGGAAGGCGTCGTTGGCCTCGGGTGAGCCGATCGACACGCGTACGCCCTCCGGCGAGAACGGCCGGACCGCCACGCCCTCCATGGCGCAGGCGGCGGCGAAGTCGAGGGTGCGCTCGCCGAGCCTGAGCCAGACGAAGTTCGCCTCGGTCGGCGGCACCGTCCAGCCCTGGGCGATGAGCGCCTCGCGGACGCGGGTGCGCTCCTTGACCACCCGCTCGACCCGCTCCAGCAGCTCGTCCTCGGCCTTCAGCGAGGCGATGGCCGCGACCTGGGCGAGGTGGTTGACCGCGAACGGGACGATCGTCTTGCGGACGGCGGTCGCCACCGGCTCGGGCGCGATCAGGTAGCCGACGCGCAGGCCCGCCAGCCCGTACGCCTTGGAGAAGGTGCGCAGGACGCAGACGTTGGGCCGGTCGCGGTAGAGGGTGAGGCCGTCGGGGACGTCCTCGTCGCGCACGTATTCGCGGTAGGCCTCGTCCAGCACCACCAGCACGTCCTCGGGCACCCGCGCCAGGAACGCCTCCAGCGCCCCCCGCCGGACGGCGGTGCTCGTGGGGTTGTTCGGGTTGCACACGAACACCATGCGGGTGCGGTCGGTGATCGCGTCGGCCATGGCGTCCAGGTCGTGGTCCTCGCCTGCCAGGGGCACCATGACCGACTTCACGCCGGCCAGGTCGGCGAGCAGCGGGTAGGCCTCGAAGGACCGCCAGGCGTAGACGACCTCGGCCCCCGGCTCCCCCACCGCCTCGAACAGCTGCTGCGCCACCGTGACCGACCCGGCCCCGAGCGCGACGTGCTCGGCCGGCACGCCGAAGCGCCCCGCGATGGCCTCGGTGAGCTGGACGGCGCCGGGGTCGGGGTAGCGGTTGATCTGCCGCGCGCCCTCGGCGATGGCCTCGACCACGGAGGGCAGCGGGTCGTACGGGGATTCGTTGGACGACAGCTTGTACGACCGCCCGTCGGGGCCGGCGACCGCCTTGCCCGGCTTGTAGGCAGCCATGGTGTCCAGGATCTGGCGGAAACGAGGCATGCCATCACCTTAGAAGGCGCGGCGGGGTGAAGCATCACCCGGGAGCCCGCGCGGAGCTCACTTCCAGAACGTGACCTCGGGGTAGGCGGCGGAGGGCCCGTCCAGCAGCGGCTGGACGCGGTCGCGCAGGTGCCGGTCCATGAAGGCGGCCACGTACGCCCGGGTGACCTCCAGGTCCCTGGCCGACCGCCTGGTCAGCAGCGGGTAGTCCGTGAAGGAGACGTGGTCACCGCCCTCCAGCGTGAGCCAGCGCTTCCAGTCCGTCATGCGCGCCCAGTCGCGGCCCCAGGTGAAGTCCTGGCCGCCCGGCTCGTGCACCTTGCCCGCGCCCATCACCATGAACGGCCGAGCCAGCCCCTGCTCGGGGACGGGTACGAAGAAGGTGCCGTCCATGTTGACCCCGGCCCGCACGCGCGAATCCTGCAGCATCGTCCACGACGTGCCGGCGCCGCCGAGCGAGTGACCGGCCATGCCGACGCGCGAGCGGTCGATGAGCCGGGCGCCCTGCCACACCGGGTGCCGCCCGAGCAACCGGTCGAGCACGAACGACACGTCCGCCTGCCGCCCCTTGACCGCCTTGGCGCCGAACGCCCACGGGTCGGCCTCCTGCTCCGCGCAGGCCGCGCAACCGGCCAGCCGGTCCCCGGGCAGGCTCGTGCCGTACGACTCGTGGACGTGGTCGATGCCGGCGACCACGTAACCCCGGCTGGCCAGCTCCTCGGCGAGGCCGGTCAGCGACGAGCGCGACATCGTGAACCCGGGCGAGAGCACGACCAGCGGCAGCGAGCCCTTGCGCCCGGCCGGGCGGGCCCCGGTGACGGCGTGGGTCCTGGTGCCGCTGACCGCCTCCGCCGGGACGCCGGTCACGTTCTGGCCCTCCAGCAGGGCCGCGGCCTCCTCGCGGGTCATGTACGGAGCGGCCGGGCCGGTCCCCTTCCTCGCCGGGTACCACAGCGAGACCATGAGCTCCCTGGCCTTCGCCGCGGGCACCCAGGGGTCGGGGCGGTCACGGTCCACCAGGTGCAGGCTGACCGTACCCACGGGCCGGGACCCGGTCGGCGCGGGGAGCGCCAGGGCCTGGGCGGGGGCGGGTTCGGTGCGTGCCTGGGCCGGTGCGGTCGTGAGGAGGGCGAGCAGGCCGGCGACGCCGACGGCGTACATGATCTTGGATTTCATGCCGCCCATGCTCTCGGCACCCGCCCGGGTCCCGCCTCGGTCGAACGTCCAGCGTTCGTGTGCGACTTTCGGACAACCGGGTCCGACTGGGGTCGCAATGACATGATCAGCGACGTGAGCACCGACGTTTGGGACCCCTTCGGCACGCTTCGCCGGGTGTTGTGGATCGGTGGCGGGCAGTGGGCCGGGAAGTCCACCGTCGCCCGGCTGCTGGCCGTACGGTACGGGCTGACCGCCTACCACTACGACTACCACGACGCCCGCGGCCACAACGACCGCCGGATCGCCCGTCGCGTCGCGCTCGGCCGGCCACCCGAAGGCCCGGACCTCGAACAGGTCTGGGTGGACACCACTCCGGCGGACATGGCCGAGGAGACGCTGGCCGGCTTCCCCGTCCGGTTCGAATGGGCCCTGGACGATCTGCGCGCCCTGGTCTCCGGGCGGCCCGTCATCGCCGAGGGCTGGGGGCTGCGCCCCGAGCTGGTGGCCCCGATCGCCGGCTCGCTCGGGCAGATGGTCGTCATGGTGCCCGCCCCGGCCTTCCGCGATCGCCAGCTCCGCGAGCTCTCCCGGACCGCCTTCGGCCATGAGGTCAGCGACCCGGCCCGGGCCCAGCGCAACCGGCTGGAGCGGGACCGTCTCGTCGCCGAGGACGCCGTCCGCTCCGCCCGCCGCCTGGGCATCCGGGTGATCGAGGTGGACGGCTCCCAGGACGCCGCCGCCGTGGCCGACCTCGTGGCCGACCACTTCAGGCCCTACCTGCCCCCGCCGGAGGTCCACGACGGCATGTCGTGATCCCTCCATGGACCGGACGTGGACGCGTGGCCGCCTGCCTGCGCGGGCAGAGCGTCCGCCGAGCGCGCGGGACGGCCCGCGCCGGAGGCCGTACGGCTGCCCGGGCTCCTCTCTCACCGTGGCTAGGGTGGTGCGGTGACAACTCAGGTGATCGTGCTGAATGGCGGGTCGAGCTCGGGCAAATCGGGAATCCTGCGCTGCCTGCAGGCCGTCCTGCCGGACCCGTGGCTCGCCGCCGCGATCGACGCGTTCGTCGACTCGCTGCCCGCGTCCATGCGGAACTCGGACGGTGGGATCGAGTTCGCCCCGGACGGTGGGGTGAACGTCGGTCCGGAGTTCCGGACGCTGCAGAAGGCGTGGATGGAGGGCACCGCCGCGATGGTCCGCGCGGGCGCCCGGGTGATCATCGATGACGTCTTCCTCGGTGGTGCGCACTCCCAGGAGGGGTGGCAGAAGGTGCTCGCCGGGCTGGACGTGCTGTGGGTCGGCGTCCGGTGCGACGGGGCGGTGGCGGCGGGCCGCGAGATCGCCCGGGGCGACCGGGTCGCCGGGATGGCCGAGTCGCAGGCCGAGCTGGTGCACCGGGACGTGTTCTACGACGTGGAGGTGGACACCACGCACACCGAGTCGCTGGAGTGCGCGCGGATCATCGCCGGCCGGGTCACTCCTTGAGGCTGCGGAGCATGGGCGGGTGGAGGAGCTCGGCCGGGCCCCGGCAGTAGAGCTTGGCCGGGCGCCCGCCGTCCCGCGTCGTCGTGCCGCCGGTCTCCAGCAGGAAGCCCTCGGCCTTGGTGACCTTCCGGTGGAAGTTGCGCGGGTCCAGCGGCCGGCCCCACACGATCTCGTAGACCCGGCGCAGATCGGCCACCGTGAACTCCGGGGGGCAGAAGGCCGCGCCGAGCGAGGTGTATTCCAGCTTCGCCCTCGCCCGCTCGATCCCGTCCAGCATGATGCGCCGGTGGTCGAAGGCCATGGCGGCGAGCGCGCCGATCGGCTGCCAGCTCATGTGGGCCTTCTCCGAGGCCGGCAGGTCGGGGGCGAGGCCGAGGTAGGCGACGCTGAGCACGCGCTGCCTGGGGTCGCGGTCGGGGTAGCCGTACGTCTGGAGCTGCTCCAGGTGCACCGGCGCGCCCGGGAGGCCGGCCCGCTCGCCGAGGATGCGGTGGGCGGCGGCCGGGAGGTCCTCGTCGAGCTGGATGAACCCGCCGGGCAGCGACCAGCGGCGCAGGAACGGCGGGTTGTCGCGCCGCCAGACGAGGGCGCACAACGCCTGGTTGCGTACGGTGAGCACGACCAGGTCGACACTGACCGGGACGCTCGGGACCATGGAGGGCACGTTACACGCAGTCGTACGCGCCCAGCGAACCTACGTGACGATGCGTACGTGGAGCGGCTCCGTCGTCGCCTTCCCCGAAGGCACCTTGACGCCGATCCTGACCCATTCCCCCGCCGGCACCTGGCTCCAGTCGAACGGCACCCACGCCGTCGCCATCCCCTCCGGCAGCTCCTCCTCGATCGGAGCCTCGTCCAGCGAGCCCACGGCCGACACCACCATCTCCTGGGTGCCCCCCGACCACTGCACGGTCACGGTGCCGTCCTTGAGGTTGTAGCCGCGCACCTCCAGCCCGTCCTGGACGTCGCGCGGCCGCCGGATCGCGTCCACCGCGATCGGCCGTTGCCAGTCCTGGGATATCTCCGTTTCGAGCGACGGCTGCCCACATGTCATGAAGTCGCTCCACATGTAGGAAACGATCTTCTGAACGTAACGGCCGGCCATCGTCACCGCCTGGTCCAGGCGCTCCTTGTCCGTCTTGCCGCGCGTGCCCTGCGGCGCGCAGGGCTCCTTGCCCGACGGCTCGAACGCCTCCACGTTCGCCCAGAGCTGCACCTGATGGCCGGCTTCGAGCATCTCCTGCCGGGCCGCCGCCATCTCGCGGTAGTAGTCGCGCGTGGACCCGTGGTACGCCGTGTCGTACGTCGACTCGCCCACCACCGGCCGCAGCCGCTCGTCCACCTCGCTCTCACGCTCGTCCGGCCAGAACAGGCCGACCTTGCCCGTCCCCCGGCTGTCCTGCGGGGCGATGATCCCCACCCCGGTCTTCACCAGGGCCTTGAACCCCTCCGCCACCTGCTTCGGCGTCTGCCCGAACGCCACCCGCTTGCGCGCGTCGAGGTACGGGCTGATCAGGATGGGCTTGCCGGGCAACTCCTGCTCGACGATCGTGTGCTGGTCGGCGTACACCTCCAGCGTCGGGTTCGTGGCCAGCGTGGCGGCCATCTGGACCTCGAACGGCTGGTAGACGCCGCCGAGCGACTCCCGTTCGGCGAAGCGCACGCCGTAGTCCTGAAGGATGCGCCGCGTCAGCGTGGTCAGCGTGCCGAGGTGGCGCCGCTCGGCCCTGATCGGGGTCTTGGAGTCGCGCGGGGCCAGCGGCAGCGCCGGGAAGACCCGCATGCCGAACTGGTCGCCCAGGTCGAGCAGCTCGCTCAGGCTGTCCTTGTTCGAGCCGGCCACCAGGATCATGTCGTACGACGTGGCCTTCCTGGTGAAGTCGCAGGTGGCGTCGTCGGAGCCGTCGGCCTGGGTGATGAGCCGGTAGTAGATCCGGTTGCCGGCCTCGATGGGGTGCTCCATCTCGGGGCACCGGAACAGGTTGGGGCCGAACGACTCGTCGGTCCGGTAGACGTAGGTGCGGCCGATCCGGTTGCCGGGATGGGCCGCGCGCAGGTCCCGCTCGGCGGCGTCGTGGCAGGTGAGGCCGTCCTCCTCGCACGCCTTGTAGAGCGGGTCGAGGGTGCCGTCCTTGCCCAGGATCTCCCCGTCCTCGGAGACGGTGCGGAACTGCAGGCCGTAGCCGATCCTGATGATCGTGTCGCCGCCGACGCGGTGGATCTCCTGGAGCTGCTTGCGCCAGGTGCAGGGGTTGGACTTGGGGGTGATCCAGTAGCCGGTGACCGCGTAGGGGGCCGCCTCGCCGGTGTCGAACGTTCCACAGGGATCGGTGAACTCGCTGACCTTCGGCGTCGGCTCGGTGCTCGACGGCTTCGGCACGGGCGACTTGACGGCCACCGGGCCGGAATCGCCGGAGGGCAGCACGATGATCACCGTCGCGGCTATGGCCAGGATGGCCGCGCCCACGACCAGAAAGAGCCAGCGCACGTTCAGGAACCTACCCGCCCTCGAGAATTACGGCTTGACCCCGGCCCAGGACTCCAGCTGTGAGACGAACCGCTTGGCCGAGTTGGGCCAGTGGTGGTTCGCGCGGGCGGCGGCATAACCGCGCGCGCCCTGCGCCCGCCGCTCGCGTACGTCGTCCCGCAGGGTCAGCACGGCCTGCGCGACCGCCTTGGGGTCCTCCCAGGGCACCACGACGCCGCTGTCATAACGCTCCACCAGCTCGACCGCCCGCGGCGACGGGGTCGTGATGACCGGGATGCCGTGCGCCATGTACTCGACGATCTTCGTGGGCATCGAATGCCGGTAGTTCGGCTCGTCGTGCAGCAGCGACAACCCCGCCAGCGCGCCGTCGAGCCGCTTGAGCGCCTCGTCGTTGGGCATGAAGTCGCGCCACTCCAGCAGGCCCTCGGTGACGGCCTGGTTGAGCATGGGGCGACTCTGCGGGTCGGCGTACCCGATCAGCTCCACCGCCACCCGGTACGGCTGCAGCAGCTTGGCCACCTCGACCGCCTCGTACACGCCGCGGGCCCTGGACAGCCACCCCAGATAGACCACCCGGTCGTCGCCGGGCGGCGTCACGGAGTCGGGCACCCAGGTCTCGTTCGGCACGATCAGGTGGGCGTCCTTGAACCTGCCCGCGTACGCCGTCTCGGCCAGCAGCAGGTGCATGTGCCGCTCGGCGGTGCCCTCCAGCATGCGTGCCAGGAAGCGCGCCGGCGGCCGCAGCGGCGCCGGGAGCCACGGCTTGAGCGACAGCGTGGCGGGGGTGTCCTCGTGCACGTCCCAGACCACGGGGGGCCTGTTGCGCACGCCCCACACGGCGAACAGCAGCTCGGGGTCGTGGATGAGGACGAGGTCGACCTTGTCGCGCATGCGCTTGAACAGCCGGCGCGCGGCCCACACCGCGGCCACCCGCTTGCGCTGGGCGGCGCGCGGAAGGTCCACGCCGGTGACCCAAGGTCTGGGGACGACGCCGTGCGCGGTGAACGAGGCGGCGTACGTGACCTCATGACCGGCATCCACAAGGGCACGGATCTGCCGATGCAGGATCCTCGCGTCCTCGGGGTTATGCACCACCGTCATGACGAGCACGTGCACTGCGCGCAGCCCTCCGTCGCTACAGCCGCTCGACGCGTTCACCCTCGGCGAGCACGCCTCGGGTGTCCAGCACGAGCCTGGCCTTCGCCTCGACCATGCCGAGGTCGAACGCGGCGTGCTGCTGCATGAGCAGCGTCACGTCCGCGTTGATCACTGCCTCGGCCAGATCCTCTTCACGCGGCACCGGGGTGCCGTCTACCGCCCACTCCTTGACGTACGGGTCCGCGAACGAGAGCTCGGCACCCAGCTCCAGCAACGCACGCGCCACCGGCAGGGCCGGAGTCTCACGCTCGTCTGCGATATCCGGTTTGTAGGTGACGCCGAGCATAACCACTCTGGCGCCGTTTACGGGCTTCTTATGCCTGTTCAGCAGTCGCTGCACGCGGGCCACCACGTACGACGGCATCCGCTCGTTGATCTCCTGTGCCAGCTCCACGAACCGGAACGGGTAGCCGAGCTTGCGCACCGTGTACGACAGGTACGAGGGGTCGACGGGGATGCAGTGCCCGCCCACGCCCGGACCCGGCAGGAACTTCTGGAAGCCGAACGGCTTGGTGGCCGCCGCCTCGATGGCCTCCCACAGGTCGATCCCCAGCTCGTCGCAGAAGATCGCCATCTCGTTGACGAGGGCGATGTTGACGTGCCGGTAGGTGTTCTCCAGCAGCTTGGCCATCTCGGCCTCGCGGGTGCCGCTGACGGGCACCACCTGCTCGATGAACTGACCGTAGAACGCCGTCGCCCGGTCGCGGCAGGTCGGCGTGTAGCCGCCCACCACCTTGGGGGTGTTGCGCAGGCCGAACTTGGGGTTGCCCGGGTCGATGCGCTCGGGCGAGAAGGCCAGGTGGAAGCCGTCGCCCGCGACCAGCCCCGAGCTCTCCAGCAGCGGCCTGGCCACCTCGTCGGTGGTGCCGGGCCACGTGGTGGACTCGAGGACGACGAGCGTGCCCTTGCTGAGGTTGCGGGCGACGGTCCTGGTCGCCCCCTCCACCGCGGACAGGTCCGGGCGGTGGTCCTCGTCCAGCGGGGTCGGCACGCATATGACGATCGTGTTGCTCCTGGCCAGCACGGTCTCGTCGAGCGTAGCGCTGAACCCGTTGGCCAGCATGTGCTCGAGGTCGGCGTCGGTCAGGTCGTCGATGTAGGACTGCCCGGAGTTGAGCGCGTCGACCTTGGCGGAGTCGACGTCCACGCCCACCACCCGCAGGCCGGCGGCCACCGCCTCCTTGGCGAGCGGCATGCCGACGTAGCCCAGACCGATGACAGCCAAGTCGATTTCTGTCACAGCTGTGCCTTTGGGAGCCGGAAACAACACTTCATGGTCGCAAAGGTTATCTCAAGTCCACCTAGCTCACGCCTAATGCGACCGAACCCGTCAGAAGAGACAGCCAACGTGAAGGTCATCATTCGGCAAGCGATCGGTATAGAGCTTGATAAGTCTCGGCAACGCGGCTCCACGTGCGCTTGGCAGCCACTTCCGCCCGTCCTGCCTCACCCATCTCAGCACGCCTGGCCGGGTCCTCACGGAGCCCGGCGATCGCCTTGGCCAGCTCTCCCGGGTCGCCCGGTGGCACCAGCAGCCCGGCGCCGTCGGAGCCCACGAGCTCGGACAGCGCGGGCAGATCGCTGAGCACGACGGGCTTGCCGAGCGCCATCGCCTCGACGGGTTTCAATGGCGTAACAAGTCGGCAGACGCGCAGGTCCTCCCGCGGGCAGGCGAAGATGTCGATGGCGTCCTGCGCCTGCAGCGCCTCGTCGGGGCCGACCCGGCCGGGCAGGACGGCGTCCTTCAGGCCCAGCTCGTCGACCAGCGCCAGGAGGTTGTCGCGCTCGGTGCCGTCGCCGACGATGAGCACGCGTACGGGGGTGCGGTCGTCGCGCAGCAGCGCCGCGGCCCGCAGCAGGGTGGCGAAGCCCTCGTAGGCCACGATGCTGGACACCGAGCCGACGACGATCTCGCCGTCGGCGATGCCGTACCGGTGCCGGAAGGAGGCCCCGTCGTAGTGGACCGACAGCAGCGAGTCGTCCACCGCGTTGGGCGCCAGGTGGATCTTCTCCCTGGGCACCCCGCGCTCGACGATCTCGGTGGCCATCGTCTCGGCCAGCGTGACCACCGCGTCCGCCTCGCGCATGAGGAACGCCTCGCGATCGCGCTGGAGCACGTGACGCTGGCTGCCGATGCGGATCGGGTCGCGCGAGGCCCAGGTCTCCTCCAGGAAGCCGCGCACCTCGTAGACGAACGGCGTGCCCGTCCTGTCGCGCACGGCGTGCGCGATGGAGCCGTTGCGGTGGTCGGTGGCGGCGTGCACGATCTGCGGCCGCAGCTGCGTCACCAGCTCGGTGACCCGGTCGGCGCCCCTGATGATGCGCCCCTGGGTCTCGAACGGCATCTCGCCGTGGCCGTCCGGCAGCAGCCGGTGGTAGGGGATGCCGTCGATCTCCTCGTACGGCGCCGCGTCCGCGTGCCCCTGCAACATCGGCCAGCCCCAGCTCGTGACCACGTGCGGGTCGATCCCGGCGGCCTTCTGCGAGGTGACGATGCGGTGGGTGCGGACGGTGTAGCCGGCCTGCGTGTACGGCAGCGCGTTCGTGACCACGTGCAGGACCCGGTTCTGGACCCGCTCCAGGATGGCCACCTTGGGCCCCGGCGGGATCGGGTCGGGACTGATCGCGGCCAGCTCGCCCCGGTAGTAGGCGGCCCTGCGCTTGACGAACGGGTATTTGGTGTGGGCCTCGAGCACGGCGGCGGCCTCGCTGACCCGGCCGGCGTCCCAGTGTTCCTTGGCCTCGTTCCACGGCCCCTTGACCACGCGCATGCCGAACTTGCGCACGATGCGCCGGGCCCGGCGCGCGGCCGGCCAGGCCACGCTGCCCACGATGGGACGCAGCCGGGGCGGGAGCGCGTCGGCGGCGGCCTGGGCCACCCGGACAGGGTCGGACTTGACCTTTGTCGCGACGACGCGGGAAACGATGATCGGGTGCTGGACGAAGCCCTTGAGAAGTCCACCGACGCCGGCACGGGCGGACTTCGCGGAGACCCCGTCAGATCTACGGGAGGAGTCTTGACGACTGGCGTCGGATGCCACGCAGGGACCGTACCATAGGCAGCGTTTTTTCCCTTCCGCTATGAAAGGCGAGGTCAATGAGGGAGAACCCCCTGGTCCTGCACGTATTGGGTGCTCGTCCCAATTTCGTGAAAGCGGCCCCGGTGGTGCGGGCACTCGGCGAGCTCGGTGTGCGGCAGGGCATCATCCACACTGGTCAGCACTATGACGCACTGATGTCCGACGTCTTCTTCGCCGACCTGGGCCTGCCCGAGCCGGTGGCGAACCTGGGGGTCGGCTCCGGCAGCCACGCCAAGCAGACGGCGGCCCTGCTCGTCGGCCTGGAGGAGGTCGTCCAGGAGCAGGAGCCCGACCTGGTCGTGGTGTACGGCGACGTCAACTCCACGCTGGCGGCGATCCTGGTCTGCGCCAAGCTCGGCGTGCCCACCGCGCACGTGGAGGCGGGGCTGCGCTCGTTCGACCGCGGCATGCCCGAGGAGGTCAACCGGGTCGTCACCGATGCGCTGGCCGACCTGCTCTTCGCCACCTCGCCGGAGGCGCTGGCGTTCCTGGCGAACGAGGGCGTGCCCGCGTCCAAGGTGCACCTGGTGGGCAACCCCATGATCGACAGCCTCTTCTCGGCGCTGCCGGCGCTGGACCCGGCGCCCGTGGTGGCGCGGCTGGGCCTGCCCGAGCGCTACGCGGTGGCCACCCTGCACCGCCCGGCGAACGTGGACACCCCCGAGGCCGCCAAGGAGCTGGTCGACGCGGTGCTGGAGGTCTCCCGGCAGATCCCGATCGTGGTGCCGATCCACCCGCGCGGCAAGGCGCGGCTGGCCGAGGCCGGTCTCGTGGACGGCGGTCCGGTCCGGGTGGTGGACCCGCTGGGCTATGTGGACTTCCTCTCACTCGTACGCGGTGCCGCGCTGGTCGTCACGGACTCCGGCGGCGTCCAGGAGGAGACCACCATGCTGGGCGTCCCCTGCCTGACCGTCAGGCCCAACACCGAGCGGCCGATCACGATCACGCACGGCACGAACCGCCTGGTCACCCCGGCCCTGCTGCCCGCCGCGGCGGAGAAGGCGCTGGCCGACGGAGCCGCCACGCCGGCCGGTGAGCTGCCGGTGCTCTGGGACGGCAAGGCCGGGCCGCGGATCGCCACGGTGATCGCCGCCTGGCTGAAGGGCGACAACCTGGCCCCTGCCTCTCATGGCAAACGCCCCGAATAGCGGCCGTAACCGCCGTACTATGACATACCTCCGCTGAGCGATAGGCGTACCACCATGGCCGAAACCCCCGAAGAGCCCACCTTCCAGCGACTCGGGCCCGTCAACTGGCTGCCCGAGGAGCGCAAGCTCGTCGAGCGGTACGAGGCGGAGGTCACGGAGCTGCGCCGCCGCCTGGAGATCGCCGAGGCCAAGGCCGCGTACGCGAGCTGGAAGCTGGAGGCCACCCAGGCCAAGCGCACGTTCAAGCTGGGCGAGGCCCTGGGCTCGAAGAGCCCGGGGAAGATCGTCGAGGCGGTCCGGTCGAGGGAGCGGGCGCCCAAGCCGCCGACTCCGGTGAGCGAGGCCACGGAGCTGGCGAACCACCGGCCGCCGCGGGTCGAGGTGCCGCCGGCGAAGTGGCCGACCGGCCCGGTGAACAGGCCGGACCTGAAGGTCGCGGTGATCCTGGACGACTTCTCCAGGGCGGCCTTCCGCTACGAGTGGGACCAGATCGAGTTCGGGCTCAAGGACTGGCCGGAGATCTTCGCGGAGAAGCGGCCTGACCTGCTGTTCTGCGAGTCGGCCTGGCACGGGAACCAGGGCCGCTGGCGCTACCAGATGACCGGTACGAACGCTCCCAAGGAGCCGCTGCGCGACCTGGTGGCCTGGTGCCGGCAGGAGGGCATCCCGACGGTCTTCTGGAACAAGGAGGACCCGCCGAACTTCGACTTCTTCATCGACACGGCCAAGCTGTTCGACTACGTGTTCACCTGCGACGGTGACATGCTGCCGAAATATCGGGAAATTTTGGGACACGACCGGGTGGACGTGCTGCAGTTCGCCGCCCAGCCCCGCGTGCACAACCCGATCCAGCAGAACAAGGGCCGCCTGCACGACGTGGTCTTCGCCGGGATGTACTTCCGGGACAAGCACCCCGAGCGCCGCGAGCAGATGGAGACCGTGCTCGACCCGGTCAGGGAGCTGGGCCTGCACATCTTCGCGCGCAACGGCGAGGTGGACGAGAAGTACGCCTGGCCGGAGAAGTACCGGCCGCACATCGTGGGCGAGCTGCCCTACGACCAGATGCTGGCCGCGTACCGGATGTACAAGGTCTTCCTCAACGTCAACTCCGTGCTCGACTCGCCGACCATGTGCGCCCGGCGCGTCTTCGAGCTGTCCGCCTGCGCGACCCCCGTGGTGTCGGGGTGGTCGCGGGCGATCGAGGAGACGTTCGGCGAGCTCGTCCCCATCGCGCGCGAGCCGATCGAGTCGTACAACCAGGTCCTGCACCTGATCAACAGTCCCGAGCTGCGGGCCAGGATGGGCCACCTGGCGATGCGGGAGGTGTTCGACAAGCACCTGTTCTCGCACCGCGTGGACCAGATCCTGCAGGACCTCGGGCACCAGGTGACGCCCAGGTCGCGCTCGATCTCGGTCGTGCTGCCCACCAACCGCGCCGCGCAGATCGAGCACGCGATCTCCTCGGTGGCCAAGCAGCTCCACCGCCCGCTGCAACTCGTCATGGTGCTGCACGGCCTGGACATCGACCCCGTCGTGGTGGCCGACAAGGCTCGCATGGCAGGCATCACGGACGTCGTGGTCCTGCCCGCCGACGCCTCGCTGTCGCTCGGCGCGTGCATGAACCTGGGCATCGCCGCCGCCGAGGGCGAGCTGATCGCCAAGATGGACGACGACAACCTGTACGGGGAGCACTACCTGTCGGACCTGGTCCGCGCGTTCGACTACTCCGACGCCGAGCTGACCGGCAAGGGCGCGCACTACGCGTACTTCGAGGGCAGCAACACCACCATGCTCCGCCTGCCCGGCCTGGAGCACCGCTACTCGTGGCTGGTCCAGGGCGGCACGTTCCTCGGCAAGGCGAACCTCTTCCGCTCGTACCGCTTCGCCGACATCACCCGGGGCGAGGACACCCACCTCGTACGGCGGCTGAAGGAGGACTCCGTCAAGATCTACTCGGCGGACCGCTTCAACTTCGTCTACTGGCGCAGCGCCGACACCTCGATGCACACCTGGCAGGCCGACCACATCAAGCTGACCAGGAACGCCCAGTTCGCCTTCGTCGGCCGCCCCGACGACCACGTCCTCATCTGAGCAGTACGGAGTGACGCCCCGCCGGGGCGGGCCAGGGGCGCCCCGAGCCGTCGTGAAACGACCTATCCCTTGACCCGCGCCAGGTTCTGGTCGGCCAGGTTCGCCAGCGCGTACAGGCCCTGGGGCTTGACCCGCTGGCCGACCACGAGCATCGACATGATCAGCGTGCCCCGCCTGATCATCACCGAGCCGATCTGCGCGTTGTTCTTGTCGCCCACGGCCGTGGTGAGGTAGGCCCGCGACTGGTCGCCCTTGGCCGGCATGTCCAGGGTGCGCGTCTTGTAGGTGACCTGGCTGCCGCCGACGTCGGCCGTGTAGGACGCGCACTGCCGCGGCAGCGGCGCGGGGAAGGCGGCGGACGGCAGCGACACGACCGCCTGCGTGATCGAGCCGCGGGCCGCGGAGAAGGCGATCACCGCGGCGGGCGACTTGGCGACCTCGGGCTTGGCGGCGTCGAGCTGGGCGGCCCCCGCGCACTCGGGGCGCTGCACCTTGGCCTGGCGGACCGCGGCCAGGCCCTGCTGGGTGGACTTGAGCGTGCCGAACGCCCCCAGCTCGGGCCCGTAGGCGACGCTCATGCCCTTGGGCACCGGCAGCAGGGCGGCGCGCAGCCGGGCGGTGTCGGCGGCGGACGCGGACGGGGGCGCCGAGGCGGCGGGCGCCGTGGGCTCCTCTCCTGACGAACATCCGGCAATGACCAGAGTGGTGACAAATACACCGGAAATTGCTTTATGCATGGGGTCTCCATTTCACTCCAGCGGCATTGTGCAAAACGCTAGAGGAAGCGGAGAGTAAGGGGCCGAGTAACGTCGCTATTCGCGGGATTCAGTGGCTTTACGAGGGATTTCCGGTTCGCCACCGTTCGGGGACGGGCTGTTGAGCAGCGACCTGGCCAGGCCCAGGCCGGTGCCGCCCAGCGTGAGGGCCTTGGCCAGCAGTTCCTCCACTCCCTGGGCGCCGTTCAGCACCACCATGTGGTCCACGTTCCCGAACGCCTTCGCGCCCGCCTCGACGATTTCCGGCCAGTTCTCGGCGAGTTGCTGGGCGATGACCGCCTCCTGGTTCTCCTTCAGCGCCTGGGCCCGCGCCCGGATCGCCTGCGCCTCCGCCAGGCCCTTGGCCTGTGACGCCTCGGCCTCGGCCAGGCCCTGCGCCCTGGTCGCCTCGGCGTTGGCCAGCCCGCGGGCCTGCGCGGCCTGGGCCTCGGCCTCGCCGGCGACCTTGGTGGCGGCTCCGGCGGCCTCGCCGCGCAGCCGTACGGACTCGGCCTCCGCGGCGGCGGCCAGCTTGACCTGGCTGGCCTGCGCGGCGGCGCGCAGCTCCGTCTCCCTGGCCTCGGCCTCCGCCTGGGCGATGCGGGCGTCGCGCTCGGCCTGGGAGAGGGTGACGGTCTCGTACGCCCTGGCGTCGGCGGGCTTGCGCACCTGGGACTGGAGCCGCTGCTCGGCGAGCTGGGCCTCCAGCTCGGCGGCCCGGGTCTCCTGGACCACCACCTCCTGGCGGGCGCTGGCCTCCGACAGCGGCCCCGCCTGGCGCGCCGTGGCCTGGGCGCGGTCGATCTCGGCCTGGTAGGCGGCCTCCTTGATCCGGGCGTCGCGGCGGGCGGCGGCCATGTGCGCGGCGGCGACCTGCTCGGCCTCGGTGGCCTCCTGGTCGCGCTGCGCCTGGGCGATGCGGGCGGTGGCGGCGACCTTGGCGGCGTGCGGCTTGCCCAGGTTGACGATGTAGCCGGTCTCGTCATCGATCTCCTGGATCTGCAGCGAGTCCACGATCAGGCCCAGCTTGCTCATCTCGTCGGCGGCCGACGCCCTGGTCTCGCTGGTCAGGCGCTCGCGGTTGAGGATCAGGTCCTCGATGGTGAGGTTGCCGATGATCGAGCGCAGGTGCCCGGTGAACAGCTCGTGGATCGCGCTGGTCATGAAGTCCTGCTGGTCCAGGAAGCGGCGGGCGGCGTTCGCGATGGAGGCGAGGTCGTCGCCGACCTTGTAGATCACCACGCCGCGGATGTGCACGGGGATGCCCTGCTGGGTGACGCAGGAGACCTGGAGGTTGGCGGCCCTGGTGTCCAGGCGCAGGCGCCTGGACGTCTGGAAGCCGGGCAGCACCGCCGCGCCCTTGCCCGTGATGATCTTGAACCCCAGGCTGTCGATGCCGGCCTCGCCGCGGCGGCGGGCGCCGAGGCCGGAGATGATCAGGGCCTCGTTGGGTTCGGCGACCCGCCACACGGCCTTGAACAGCAGGATGAGGACGACGGCCGCGACGATGACGCCGCCGGCCAGGACGTAGAGCTCGGGGGTCATCGGGGCCTCCCTAGACGAGTGCTCTGGCCACGTACACGGTCCTCGGGGGGAAGTACTCGACCACGACCACGATGGTGCCCGTGGGGAACTCCTCGTCGGAGACGCTGGGATGGGCGTAGAACGCCTCCACCCCGCCCCTGATCGGGATCATGACCTCGCCGACGAGCCCAGGGCCGACTCTTCCCGTGACCCTGCCCTGCTTGCCGATCACCGGACTCCCCCCGTCGTGATATTCCGGACGCTACTCCAAACGTGCATTCGCGGTAATAGGGCGCGCAAAATGTTTCTCGAGGCGCTGCGCGCCCCTGTGCGGCTTTTCTGGCGGCTGCTGATGATCGGCGCCATGAGCTTGACTCCGCGCGACCTCGGGATGGATCTGCCCATTTCCCGCCGGGACTTCTTCGACGGCATCGCCGTGGGTTGCGTGGTGACGAGCGGCGCCTCCGGAAGAGCCGAGGCGGCCCAGGAAGCCCCGGACCCTTCCGAACTCTTCAAAGTGCGCGGGGACACCGGTGCGGCGCTCAGCGTGCCGCACGCGCTGCGGGACGGCCGCTTCTGGGAGCATGCGGGCCCGTTCGTCCCCACGGGGGAGAGTTACGACCTGGTGGTGGTCGGCGGCGGGCGGGGCGGCATGGGCGCGGCCTCCGAGTGGCTGCGGCGCCGCCCCCGGGACCGCGTCCTGGTGCTCGACAACCGCGACGAGCCGGGCGGGCCCGAGCCGTTGCGGCGGGGGGACCGGGCCGGCGCCGTGATGTGCGACGCGGAGAGCTTCGGCGCGGACGCGCTGGTCGAGGTCTCCTCCCCCGGCTGGGTCGAGCGGCTGCCGGTCGCCGGGGCGGCACGGCGGGACCTGCGCCTGCTGCACGGCGAGCCGCCCGACTGGTTCGCCGGGCTGCCGGCGGAGGCCAAGCAGGAGCGGCTGGCGGGGCTGACGTACTCGCAGTTCCTGCGGGAGGTGTGCGGGGTCCACCCGGACGTGGAGCGGTTCTGCCGGACGATGTCCTGCCCCGAGTGGGGGTACGACACCCGGGCGTTCGGCGCGATCGACGCCTGGGGCACCGGGTATCCGGGGCTCTCCGGGCTGGGGCTCGACCGCGACAAGCCGTCCAGGTACAACTCACCCACCGTGCGGCGGGAGTGGCACGGGCCCGTGGCGCCGGCCGCCGTGCCCGGGCCCGACGGCCGGGTGCGGCTGCGGACGTCCAGCCCGGTGGTGTCGGTGCGCGACGGGGCCGGGGCGGCGACCGTGGGCTACTTCGACGGCCACCAGGTCCTGGCCGTCGAGGCCGGGGCGGTGATCCTGGCCTGCTGGAGCGCGGTCGTGCCGTACCTCGTGCCGGACCTGCCCGCCGAGCGGCTGCGGGAGCTGCGCCGGGCCGTGCGGGTGCCGCTGCTGCGGGCCACCGTGCGGCTGCGCGACCCCGGGCCCTGGCGGCGGCTGGGGGTGCGCCGGGTGCGGTGGACGGGGGCGTACTGGTGCGAGTCGGAGTTCGCGCCACCTGACACCGTGCGATTGCTGGCCACGCCGTGCCGGTCGGAGCTGGGGCCGGACGCGGGCTCGGCGGCGGGGCGGGCGGAGCTGCTCGCGACGCCGTACGACGTGCTGGAGCGGACCGTCCGTGACCAGCTCGCCCGCCTGCTCGGCCCGGTCGGCTTCGATCCCGGCCACGACATCGCGGCGATCACCGTCCACCGGTGGGGCCACGCGCTCCCGCCGGAGTACTGCCGGCCGTGGCACGCGTTCCACCCCGACGGGCCGTTCCCCGCCGACGCGGTGCGCGGGCGGTTCGGCAGGATCGCGATCGCGGGTTCCGACGCCGAGCCCACCGCCCGCGGCGAGGCCGCGGTCCGAGCCGTGGAGGAGCTGTTCCGGTGAAGCGGCTCTGGTTGCGGATCTTCCTGACGGGGTTCGTCCTGTGGCTGGCGACCGTGGTCGTCACCGCCTGGACCGGCAACTCCAACCTCGTGCCCACCGTGGTGCTGTTCGGCAGCTTCCTGGTGCCGGTGACGTTCGTGGTCTGGGCGTACGGGCGGGGCCGCTCGCCGGTGGTGACGGTCGAGCTGCTGTTCATGGCGTTCGTGGTGGGCGGCGTGCTCGGCGTGCTGGGCGCCTCGCTGCTGGAGAGCCGGCTGCGGCCGTCGATCATCATGTACGTGCTCGTCGGCCTGATCGAGGAGGGCGTCAAGCTGGCCGCCCTCGTCTTCGTCACCCGGCACTCCGTCAGGCGCGTGACCAGGGACGGCGTGGTGCTGGGCGCGACCGTCGGCTTCGGCTTCGCCGCCTTCGAGAGCGCCGGGTACGCCTTCAACGCCCTGTTCACCGCCGACGGCCTGTCGCTGACCCAGCTCGTCGAGACCGAGGTGCTGCGCGGCATCCTGACGCCCGTCGGGCACGGCCTGTGGACCGCGATCGCCGGCGGGGTGCTGTTCGCCGCGGGCGGCCGGATCACCGGCCACGTCGTGCTCGCCTACCTCGGCGTCTCGCTGCTGCACGCGCTCTGGGACTCGATGAGCGCCATCGCCATCGCCATCACGCTCGTGCTGACCGGCCGGCCGTGGCAGTTCGCGCTGCTGCGCATCGGCCGGGTGCCGAACGTGTCGCAGTGGCAGGTGCATGTGTACACGCTGCTGAACTGGGCGGGCCTCATCCTGATCTCGCTGGTGGCGCTGGCGTGGCTGTGGACGCTCCTCGGCCCGAGCCGTCGCGAACGCAGGATCTTGTCCCAATAATCACGGTAATGAACGTCTTCCCCCCACTGCGCCGGAAGCATAAACGGTGCTAGTCTCCTGTGCGATCTTCCGGAGGTGTATTTACACAAGGTGTGGAAATGCCCCCGACTCGAGGTTGGGACATGGGCTCGCGAAACCGGTCAATTCGGTTCAAGATCTTCTTATTGCTGCTGCTACCCCTCCTGTCTCTGAGCGCGCTCTGGGGTTTCGTCCTCAACCTCACCATGGGCGACGCCCAGTCACTGCTCCGCGCGAACACCCTTTACCAGACCCTCGGCGTCACCTCCACCGACCTGGGATTACAGCTCCAGGCCGAGCGCGTACGCTCCTCGGAAGCGCTCACCACGCGTGAGCTCACGGAGGTCCTCGGCGCCCAGCGCGCCCGCACCGACAGATCGGTCACCGAGTTCAGGCAGGCCGTAACCGAGGCCGGCAGCGCCGCCGAAGGCGATCTGCGCCTGCCGCTCAGCACCCTCGACGCGGCCCTCGACCGCCTCGGGACGATCAGGTCGGCCATCGACGGCGGTGCCAGCACCCGCCTGACCGGGCTGAACGAGTACAACCGCATCCTCGACACGATCTTCCTGCTCTACGACCACCTGGTCTCCGTCTCCGACCTGGCCATCTTCCAGCAGGCGTCGTCGCTGCAGGCCATGGGCATGGCCAGGGAGCACATCGCCAGGGAGCACGCCCTCATCATCGGCGCCCTGGCCGACGGCCGGCTCAGCGAGCCGGAGACGGCGGCCTTCACCGAGTACGCGGCCTCCCGGAAGTTCCTGCACTCACGCGGCCTGGCCGGGCTCGACGTGTCGCTGCGCAGGCCGTACGAGCAGGTCTTCGCCACCGAGCCGTTCCTCACCTTCGCCACCATGGAAGCGCGGATCATCAAGACCGGCGCGCCGCCCCCCGACGGCGAGTCCTGGCACGAGACCGTCGACAAGCTCACCGCCCGGCTCGACAAGCTCGGCGTGAGCGCCGCCGACACCCTGGCCGCCCGCACGTCGGGGGCCGCCACCGCCACCGTGGTCGAGATCTCCATCGCCGGCGGCCTCGGTTTGATCGCCGTGCTCGCGTCGATCATCATCTCTGTACGCTTCGGTCGTCGCCTGGCCGGCGAGCTGGCCGGGCTGCGCTCGGCCGCGGTCGAGCTGTCGCAGCAGCGGCTGCCCGACCTCGTGGCGCGGCTGCGCCGGGGCGAGGACGTCGACGTGCGGAAGGAGGCCAAGGCGATCAAGGTGAGCGGTTCCGCTGAGATCACCGACGTGGCCAGGGCCTTCGGTTCCGTGCAGCGCACCGCCGTGACGGCGGCGGTCGGCCAGGCCGCGCTGCGGCGCGGGATCGGCCAGGTCTTCCTCAACCTCGCCCGGCGCAAGCAGGGCCTGCTGCACCGCCAGCTCGCGCTGCTGGACGGCATGCAGCGCCGTACGCACGACCCCGACAGGCTGGAGGAGCTCTTCCGCCTGGACCACCTGACCACCCGGATGCGGCGGCACGCCGAGAGCCTGATGGTGCTGTCCGGCGCCGCGCCGGGACGCGCCTGGCGCAAGCCGGTGCCCGTGATCGACATCGTCCGGGCCGCGGTCGCCGAGGTCGAGGACTACACCCGGGTCGCCGTGGAGGCGATGCCGGTCAGCGCGATCGACGGGAGCGCCGCCGCCGACCTCACCCACCTGGTGGCCGAGCTGGTCGAGAACGCCACCATCTACTCGCCCCCTGACACGACGGTCCAGGTGCGCGGCGACCTGGTGAGCAACGGCTACGCCATCGAGGTCGAGGACAGGGGCCTCGGGCTGTCGCCCGGCGAGTACGCGCGGTTCAACGCGCTGCTGGCCGCGCCGCCGGAGTTCGACCTGGCCGACAGCGACCGGCTGGGCATGTTCGTGGTGGCGAAGCTGTCCGAGCGGCACGGGATCAAGGTCATGCTGCGCCGCTCGCCCTTCGGCGGCAGCACGGCCATCGTGCTGGTGCCGCGCTCGATGGTGACCGAGCAGACCGCGCTGGAGGCGGCCGGCGGTGACGGCAAGGCCGCGCTGCCCAGCCGTACGCGGAAGAAGGCGCTCGCGGTCGTGACCTCGGGCACCTCGGGCACACACGCCGGGCTGCCCAGACGAGTGCGCCAGGCCAACCTGGCGCCACAGCTCAAGGAAGAACCACCGCCTGAGCCGGAGCAGCAGGCCGAACGCTCTCCTGATGAGGTACGCGACCTGTTCTCCGCCTTCCAGCGGGGAACACAACGCGCCAGAGAAGAAGCCTCTGAGGAGGGGCCATGAGTAAGGGGGATGCATGAGTGTGCCGACCACCAACACCGGTGAGCTGAACTGGCTGCTGGACGACCTGGCCGCCAGGGTCGCGGCGGTGCGCCAGGCGGTCATCCTGTCGACCGACGGCCTGGCGGTGGGTTACTCCCAGGGCCTGACCCGCGAGGACGCCGAGCACCTGTCGGCGGTGGCGGCCGGGTTCCAGAGCCTGGCCCGCGGCACCGGACGCCATTTCGGCGGCGGCGACGTGCGCCAGACCATCGTGGAGATGGAGTCGGCGTTCCTGTTCGTCACCGCGGCGGGCCAGGGCACCTGCCTGGCCGTGATCGCCGAGGCGAACGTGGACGTCGGCCAGATCGCTTACGAGATGGCGATGCTGGTCAAGCGGGTGGGCCAGCACATCACCACCAACCCGCGCGCTGGGGCGTCATGAGCGATGGCCCGCAGTGGTTCGATGAGGAGGCGGGGCCCGTCGTCCGGCCCTATGCTCTCATCCGCGGCCGCACGCGCTCTTCCGGGGACGCGTTCGACCTCGTGGCGACCGTGCGCGTCGTCGGCGACCCGCCGGACACGCCCGGTCCCGAGCAACAGCTCATCCTGCGGGCGGCACGTGACCCGATCTCGCTGGCCGACCTGGCCGTCGAGCTCGACCTGCCCGTCGGCGTCGTCCGGGTCCTGCTCGGCGACATGCGTGACCACGGCCTCATCTCGGTGACGTCGCCCTCCGCCGGAGGGTCGCGGTCGAATGAGCGCATTCTCAAGGAAGTGATCAATGGACTCCGTGCTCTCTGAGGACCCCGTCGCGCTCAAGATCCTGATCGCAGGGGGGTTCGGCGTCGGCAAGACGACCCTGGTCGGGTCGATCAGCGAGATCAAGCCGCTGCGCACGGAGGAGGTGCTCTCCGACCGCGGGATCGGGGTCGACGACCTCGACGGTGTGGAGGCCAAGACCACCACCACCGTGGCGATGGACTTCGGCCGCATCACGATCCGCGAAGGGCTGGTCGTCTACCTGTTCGGCACGCCGGGGCAGGAGCGGTTCTGGTTCATGTGGGACGAGCTGTCCTACGGCGCGCTGGGCGCGGTCGTGATCGCCGACACCCGGCGGCTGACCGACTGCTTCCCGTCCGTCGACTACTTCGAGCAGCGCGGCACGCCGTTCGTGGTGGCCGTCAACTGCTTCGACGGCGCGAACCAGCACAGCGTGGACGACGTGCGCATCGCGCTCGACCTGGACGACGACGTCCCGGTCATGCTCTGCGACGTACGGCGGCGGACCTCGGCCAAGGAGGTCATGATCACGCTGGTGGAGCACTCCCTGAGGACGCTCACCTCGGCCAACTAGCGGCCCGCAGGCCGTTCTAGAGGGCCCGCAGGCCGTTGATCACCTCGCGGAGCAGACTCTCCGACGGGGTGGCGGCCTTGCCGTGCGACTGGCGCACGGTCACCAGGTCGTGTTCGAGCAGGTCCCCCAGCAGCACCCGTACGACGCCGATGGGCAGGCCGAGATCCGAGGCGACCTCGGCGACGGGCTTGGACCGCCCCGCCACGCTGCTCAGCAGCCGCCGGTGCGGCACGCTCAGCTCGGCCTTGGCCGGGGCGGGCAACCCCGTCGAGACGACGGTCGCCAGCAGGTCGACCTCGGAGGAGGCCGACCTGGTGCGTCCGCGTGCGACCGCGTACGGCCGCACGACGGGCCCCGCCTCCTCGTCAACCCACTCGTGCTCGCGGCTCACGATTGAGATCCCCCATCCTGATCACTTTCCTGCCGCCCGCGCTGCCAGCCGGACTGGAGCGAGGAGAGCAGCGCCCTGGTCTCCTCGGGCGAACGCTCCTCGGCCGGTGACACGGGAGGCGGCGCCTGCTTGAGCCGCTGCGGCAGGCCGGCCTGCCGTTCCCGCTGCGGCAGACCCGTGGGCCGGTCCCGCTGGGGCAGGCCCTGGGTCCGCTCGCGGCGCGGGAGCTGCTGCTGCGGCGTCGGGTCGTCCTGTTGCAGGGCCGGCTGCGGCACGTTCCCGTTGGCGGGGGCCCGCTTGCTGGTACGGACCCGGCGCGGCAGCTCGCCCGGCCCCGTGGTGTCCGTCCGGACGACCGACACCGAGACGGACTCGAACTCCAGCGGCTGCACCGGGGTCGCCAGCGGCTCGACCAGCGTCGCCGGGATGAGCACGATCGCGGTCGTGCCGCCGTACGGGGAGGGTTTGAGCGTCACCCTGACGCCGTGCCTGGCCGCGAGCATGCCGACCACCGCGAACCCCAGCCGCTCCGTCTGCGAGGGGTCGAACTCCGGCGGGCTGGCCAGGCGCTCGTTGATGGCCCGGCGCGTCTCCTCGTCCATGCCCAGGCCGCGGTCCTCGACCTCGACGGCGAAGCCCCGGCCGACCATCTCGCCGTGCACGGCCACCTCGTTGCTGGGCGAGGAGAAGGTGGTGGCGTTCTCGATGAGCTCGGCGAACAGGTGCATGAGGTCGGCCACCGCCGACCCGGAGACGCCGCACTCGGGCATCGGGTAGACGCGGACCCGCGTGTACTCCTCCACCTGGGCGGCCGCGCCGCTCAGCACGTCCTCCATCGGGATGACGCCGCGCCACCTGCGGCCCGCCGCACCGCCCGAGAGCAGCACCAGGCCCTCGGCGTGGCGGCGCATGCGGGTGGTCAGGTGGTCGAGCTTGAACAGTCGCTCCAGCGCCTCCGGCTCCTCCGTCTGGCGCTGCATCTCGTCGAGCAGCTTGAGCTGGCGCTGCAGCAGCGACTGGCTGCGCCGGGCCAGGTTCCGCAGCGCCTCGGAGACGCCCTCGCGCAGCCTGGCCTGCTCGACGGCCGCGTCCACGGCCGTGCTCTGCACGCTGTCGAACGCCGCCGCCAGGTCGCTGACCTCGCTGGTCGACTTCTGGCTGACCGTGATGGGCGGGGCCTCGGCCGCGATGTCCACGCTCTCGCCCTTGCGCAGCTTGGCCACCACGTCCGGCAGCCTGATCTCCGCCAGGTCCAGCGCGGTACGGCGCAGCGCCCCCATCTCGCGGGTGAGCCGGCGGCCGACCCTGATCGAGACGACGACGGAGAACACGACCGCGATCAGGCCGAGCGCGCCGGCCACGGCGGCCCGTACCACGATGCCCACGCCCGCCGGCTCCATCCGGGCCAGCAGCTTGTCACCGGTGCGCCAGATGGCCTCGCGGTACTCCGTCTGCACCTGCTCGGCGATGCCCCGCCAGAGGTCCACGTCCAGCGGCTGACCGCTGATGTAGCCCTCCAGGAGGTTCTCCATGGTGATGTAGCGCGGGGAGTAGAACAGCTTCTCGAACGGGGCCCGCAGCTCGGTGTCGAGGTTGGCCAGGGCCTTGGGGAAGAGGTACGTCCGGGTGCCGTCGATGCCGGCCAGCAGGTGGACGTCGTGCATGCTCGCCCGGCCGTTCGAGGCGATGATCAGGGCGTGCTCGCGGGCCAGCAGCTCGCGCACCTCGTCGGCGGCGATCAGGCCCTGCGACTGCAGCGCCAGCTCCAGGTCGGTGCTGACCGTCATGCGGGAGTACAGGAGGTGGATTTCGTCGGCGATCTTCGCGTACTCGGTGACGAGGCCGCCCGGGGTGAGCCGGCGCTGGTCCACCTTCTGCCTGATGCCGGGGAGCCGGTCGATCGCCTCGAAGACCGTCTGGAGCTGCGTCTTCATGTCCTGGGTGAGCGCCGACTGGGTGTCCTCGGCCAGCGCCCGCTGCCGCAGCGTCTTGTTGTTGGTGTCCACCTTGGCCCGGGCCTTGGCCAGCGCCTCGGGGTCCTTCACCGCGCCCGCGATCAGTTCGGCGGAGGCCAGGCGCTCGGTCTGCAGGTTGCCGATGAGGCCGTCGGTGTGGTTGATCACACCGGTCCAGATGGTCTCGACCTTGAGCAGGTTGAGAGCCTCCCCCGACGTGGTGCTCGCGGCGAAGCCCCAGAGAGCCACCAGGGAGATCAAGGGGATGACGAGCAGCGTCGAGATCTTGAATCTGATGGATCTGCCCGATGCCATGACACCTGCTCCCGGATAGAAGATCGCGGGAGAGAATAGCACCGAAACAGATGGTTTTAAGATCGACTAGCGATAAATCTGTGATATGTCGGGAAATTTACGGCTGGCGAGGCGCTCCGCCGCCACGCCACCCGCACCAGCCATACCGCCAGCACTCCCAGCAAGGCCACCTCGGCACCCAGGAGCACCCGCTCGACGAGCCCGATCAGCACCCGCTCGCCCGGCATGGCCACGTACGTGATCGCCAGCAGCCCGAACCCGCCCGCCAGCGCCACCCACTCCACGACCCGCGCCACGGGCTTCCAGGCGGCGTCCGCGGCCAGCCTCGGGACCAGCAGCGCGCCGGCGGCCGGGAGGCTCACGAAGGCGGCGATGGAGACGTACCGGTGGATCTGGGCCGTCAGGTCCAGGTCGTGACCGATGGGTGTGGTCGGGATCACCGCGGCGAGCACCAGGGCGCCCGACCACACCATCAGCAACCGCTCCGGCATCCCCCGTACGGGCGCCCCCGCGGCCCGCAGCCCCGCCAGCAACGCCAGCGACCCGATGCCCAGCACCGCCATCGCGACCTCCGTGACGCCCCCGCGGTCGGACACGGCGTACTCGCTGATGGTGACGTTCATGGGGTCGAGGTAGGGGTCGGGGCCGAACTGGCCCACCACCACGGCGACCACCGAGAACAGGATCGAGGCGCAGGCGATCAGGGGGTAGAGCCTCTTTGCTGCGGTCATGGCATCACTCTCGCGCCCGCGGGGGGTCTCCCACATCCGGCCCCGGCCCCGACCCAACCCTGAGCCACCCCTGAGCCGTGGGCCGCCACCCGGGGTCACCCGAGTCGCCGCGCGCGGACTGACCCGCCGAAAAGGCGCACCTCCGCCGGAAAAGCCGCACCCCCGAAGGCGGATCAGGGCCCTCGGGGGTGCGTCAGGGGATCAGGGGTCTCAGTCGAGGACGTGCCCCGTGGCGCGGGCGTAGCGCTCGCGGATCCCCGGGACCGCCTCGCCGTCGTAGGTCGACGTGTCCTCGGAGCGCCAGTCGGGCGTGGCCACCAGGGTCGCCGCCTGGTACGCGGCCCCGTCGGCGACGTACTCGGCGGGCGGGGGCACCGCGATCGAGACGCCGAAGATCGTCGGAGCGATGCGGCGCACCGCCTCCGAGCGGGCCGCCCCGCCGATCAGCAGCACCCGCTCCGGCCGCAGGGCCAGCGCGTCCAGCGCGTCGGCCAGGCCGCACAACATGCCCTCGATGGCCGCCCGCGCCAGGTGGGCCGGGGTCGAGGTGGCCAGGGTCAGCCCGTGGAGGGAACCGGTCGCCGTCGGCCGGTTGGGCGTGCGCTCCCCCTCCAGGTACGGCACCAGCGTCAGCCCGTCGGCCCCCGCGGGCGCCTGGAGGGCCAGGTCGCTCAGCTCGTCGAGCCCGACCCCGGCGATCCGGGCGGCGGCGTCCATGACGCGGGCGGCGTTGAGCGTGCACACCAGCGGCAGGAAGCGCCCCGTCGCGTCGGCGAAGCCGGCGACCAGGCCCGCGGGGTCGGCGCTGGGCGTCTCCGCGACCGCGAACACGGTGCCGGACGTCCCGAGCGACACCACCACGTCACCCGGCCGGGCCCCGACGCCGAGCGCGGCGGCCATGTTGTCGCCCGTGCCGGGCCCGATCAGCATCGCGCCCGCCGTGACGCCCTCCGCCGGACCCAGCACCCGGGGCAGCAGCGGGACCGTGCCGAAGGCGGCCTTGAGCAGGTCGGTACGGTAGGCGCCGGTCGCCGGCGACCAGTAACCCGTGCCCGAGGCGTCACCCCGGTCCGTGACCAGCTCGTCGAGGCCGGGCACCGGCGCGCCCTCCCAGGCCGTCACCCCGAAGGGCACCCCGGAGGCCAGCGCCCCCCGCAGCCGCCAGGTGAGCCAGTCGTGCGGCAGGCAGACCGCCGCGGTGCGCCGGGCGTTGTCCGGCTCGTGCTCGGCCAGCCAGCGCAGCTTGGTCACGGTGAACGAGGCCACCGGCACCGAGCCCACACCCTCGGCCCACGCCTGCGGCCCGCCCAGCTCCGCCGTCAGGTCGGTGGCGGCCTGCGCGGAACGGGTGTCGTTCCACAGCAGGGCATCGCGTACGACATTTCCGGACTCGTCGAGGCAGACCATGCCGTGCTGCTGACCGCCCACGCTGATGGCGGCCACGCCGTCCAGCCCGCCGGCCTCCTCGATGGCTTGCAGCAACGCGGTCCACCAGTGGGACGGGTGCACCTCGGTGCCCGCGGGGTGCGCCGCGCGGCCCTGCCGCACCAGCTCACCCGTCTTCGCGTCACGAACGACGACCTTGCAACTCTGCGTGGAGGAATCGACCCCAGCGACCAGCGTCACCCACGAACTCCTAACAAGTGCTCCAGCGCAAGCTGGTTCAGATGGGTGAAATGGTATCCGCGTCCGGCGGCCACCTCGGGATCGAAGTCGTCCCCGGCGAGATCGGCCAGGGTCTCGCCGCGGTTGAGGGTGGGCAGCGCGAGCTCCTCGACCCGGGAGGCACGCAGCGCCTCCCGGACCTCCGGATCAGCCCGGAAATTTCGGGCCTTATCCCGAAGTATCAGGTATGTCCGCATATTGGCGGCGGCCGAAACCCACACGTCCGAGGGGTCCTCCGTGCGCAGGGGCTTGTAGTCGAAGTGCCGCGGCCCGTCGTATCCGCCGTGTTCCAGCAGGTCGACCAGGAAGAACGCGCTCATCACGTCACCGTGGCCGAACACCAGGTCCTGGTCGAAGCGCGGCCCGTGCTGGCCGTTGAGGTCGATGTGGAACAGCTTGCCGTGCCACAGCGCCTGGGCGATGCCGTGCACGAAGTTGAGCCCGGCCATCTGCTCGTGGCCCACCTCGGGGTTGAGGCCGACCATCTCCGGATGCTCCAGCTCGCCGATGAACGCCAGCGCGTGGCCGATGGTCGGCAGCAGGATGTCGCCGCGGGGCTCGTTCGGCTTGGGCTCGATGGCGAAGCGGATGGCGTAGCCGCGCTCGCGCACGTAGCCGCAGAGCAGGTCGAGGGCCTCCTTGTAGCGCCCGAGCGCGGAGCGTACGTCCTTGGCCGCGTCCGACTCGGCCCCCTCGCGGCCGCCCCAGCAGACGTAGGTGGAGGCGCCCAGCGAGGCGGCCAGGTCGAGGTTGCGCGTGACCTTGCGCAGGGCGTATCGCCGCACGTCACGGTCGTTGCTGGTGAAGGCGCCGTCGCGGAAGACGGGATGCGTGAACAGGTTCGTGGTGGCCATGGGCACTTTCAGCCCAGTTTCGGCAAGCGCTTTCCGGAAGGCCGCGATCGCCCGGTCGCGGTCGGGTTCGACGGCCAGCAGGTCGTCGTCGTGGAAGGTGACGCCGTAGGCCCCCAGCTCGGCCAGGCGATGCACGCTCTCGACGGGATCAAGGGGCGCCCGAGCGGCGTCCCCGAACGGATCGCGCGCCTGCCAGCCGACCGTCCACAGACCGAACGTGAATCGATCGTCAGGGGTTGGCTCGTACATGGTTCGATGCTCCCCTGGCGATCAGTTGTTCACAAGCACTTGTTCACAAGCCCGAGGGATCGCGCCCCACGCTGATCTCCTCCGCGATCTTGCGGATCTCCGCCACCTCGAGGCCGGGAGCCTTGGGCAGGTGGCGCAGCAACGCGTCCATCACCACGGGCACCGGCTGGCCGGCGAACCGGCCCGCAATCCCGTGAACCGCCCTGAACAGCGCCTCTTCGGTGTCGTGCATCGGCCTCTCCTCGGTCGGGTACCCGGAGAACGCTACGGCCTCGGCACGACAGTTTGCGCGCTAACCCTCCAGCGTGTTCCTGACCGCCGAGCAAATCTCGGCCAACCGCCGCACCTGCTCCGGTGTGAGGACGTCGAACAGGCTCCGCCGTACCTCCTCGACGTGCCCGGGGGCGGCGGCGGCCAGCGCGGCGTACCCCTCGCCGGTGAGCACGGCGAAATTGCTGCGGCGGTCGGAGGGGCAGGGCTCGCGGCGTACCCATCCGCGCTCCTCCAGGCGGTTCACGGCGTGCGAGAGGCGGCTCTGGGAGCTCTGGGCCCGGGCGGCCAGCTCGTTCATCCGCATCGCGCGTCCGGGCGCCTCGGAGAGGGCCACCAGGATCATGTAGTACGCGTGGGGCATGCCCGCGTCCCGCTGCAGCTGGCGGTCGAGCGCCTCGTTGATGAGCTGGGTCGCGGCCAGGAAGCTCCGCCAGGCGTGCTGTTCGTCCTCATCCAGCCATCGGGTCACTCTCCCAATTTAGTTGAACTCTCATATACTTAGTGCCGAGAGACAGTCGAGAGGGGCGAACCATGCCGGTCCAGAGGCTCAATCACGCGGTTCTTTACGTCCGCGACGTGGAGCGCAGTGTCGCCTTCTACCGGGAGGCCCTGGGCTTCGAGGTGGTCATGGGCATGCGCGGCGCCGCCTTCCTGCAGGCCCCGGGCTCGACCAACGACCATGACCTGGGCCTGTTCCAGATCGGCCCGGACGCGGCCCCGTCCCCGGCCGGCCGCACGTCCGTCGGCCTCTACCACCTGGCGTGGGAGGTCGACACCCTCGACGAGCTGGAGCGCGTGCAGGCCAAGCTGACCGAGCTGGGCGCGCTGGTCGGCGCCTCCGACCACAGCACGACCAAGGCGCTGTACGCGCGTGACCCGGACGGGCTGGAGTTCGAGGTTTCGTGGCTGGTGCCGGCCTCGCTGCTCACCGACGAGATCCTCGCCGGCCGCAGCAGCATCCGTCCCCTCGACCTGAACGCCGACAAGCAGCGGTACGGCGCACAGACCCGAGGCGGCGTGGGCGTGTCCATCCCCGCCTGAAGTACCGTGGTCTTATCGACCCCTCCCGCCACGGAGGACTCCACGGCTGACTTCCACGGAGAACGGTCATGCCAAGCGACCCTGACCACGTGCTCGACGCCATCGACGGCGTCGTCGACGAGTGGGAGACACTGAGCGCGGACGCCATGCGCTGGGCGCCTCCCGAAAGCAAGAGTCCCGATTTCATGACCGAGATGACCGAGATCTTCGGTCCGCTCGTCAACGCGTTCTCGCAGGCGCTGCGCCCGGTTAGCGACGCCTTCGACCGCGTAATGTCCTCGATGGAGGAACGCGACGACCACCGCGACTGACCCGCCTCTTCCACCCGTCCCCACGCCTTCCTTCGAGGGAGCGGCGGTGGGGCCCACGCGCTCCCGCTCGGGCGTGCGCCCGAGCAGGACGCCGCCGCTCAAGCGGGGGCGCGGGATCGTGGGCCCGCCAGGCGGCGGGTCACTCAACCCGCCGAGGACCTAGGTGGTGCGGCGGCGGGGGGTCCGGCGGGGGTAGGCCTTGGCCGTCTCCGCCAGCCGCGCGGCGTGCTCGGCCTGCTTGCGCCAGTGCCCGTAGGCGTCACCCCGCTGGGCCAGCCGGTCGAGCTCGCTCATCGTCGCCAGCGGGATGAACGCGGGCTCGGCATCGCGCCACGGCGTGCCGGGCAGCGGCATGAACGTGTGGGTGTGGATGCGGGCCCCCAGGTCGGCCAGGTCGCCGGCGAGCTCCAGCGACAGCGCCTGGTCCGCCTCCGACTCCCCGGGCATGCCGAAGATGAAGTCGACGTTCGGCCGGAACCCGTGCTCGACCGCGATCCGCACGGCATCGCGTACGGGTGAGGTGTCGTGGCCCCGCCCCGAGGCCGCCAGCACCCGGTCGGACCCCGACTGGGCACCGATGATCAGGTTGTCGTTGGCCACGTAACGCTTGAGCAGCCGCATGGCCTCGGGCGTGACGTGCTCCGGCCGCACCTCGGAGGGGAAGCTGCCGAAGAAGACCCGCCCGTGCGGCGGCAGCTCCTCCTTGACCCCGGCCAGCAGCTCCTCCACCGCGTCCAGGTCGGGATCGGGCCCGGGGGAGCCGTAGGAGAGCGAGGTCGGCGTGATGAACCGCACGTCGCGCAGCCCTCTGGCCACCATGCCGCGCACGTGCTCGCGCACGCCGGCGACCGAGCGGTGCCGGAACTGGCCGCCGAACATGAACGGCGTCTGGCAGAAGCGGCACGTGTAGCGGCAGCCACGGGTGATCTCGATCGGCCCGTTCCTGCCCACGAACGAGGGGAACGCGTCGAGCGGGAGCTGCGGCGCCGGCCGGGTGCGCAGCGCGACGCCGTCGGCGTCCTTGATCGCCAGACCGGGGACCGAGGCCGGCGGCTCGTCCCCCTGCAGCGCCCGGACGAGGGAGATGATCGTGGACTCGCCCTCACCGATGCCCGCCAGGTCCCAGCCGGCGTCGATGACCTGCTGCGGCTCGGCGGTGGCGTGCACGCCGCCCGCGATGTGCAGCCCGCGCCCGCCGCTCAGCGACCTCACCGTGGCCAGCTCGGCGGCCATGGCCTCGGCGTCGGGCGAGTAGAACGACCAGAGCACCAGCACCCGGTCGGCGTCACTGGCCAGGATGTGCTCGGCGGTCTCCTCCGGGGTGGTGCCGAGCCGCAGCTCGTGCTCGACCCCGGCGGTCTCCAAGGCGGCGAGCAGCGCGTGCACGCCGTACGTCACCGCCTTGCGATATCGGACCACCACGCTCACTGCCAGTGCCACGTCCGGCAGCGTAGCTCAGCCTTCCGACAGCCGCATCGTGCGCAGCGGGCCCGTGAGCTTGGCCAGCTCGGCGAGCATGGCGTCGGCGCCGGCGTCCATCGCGTCGTTGTGGCGCAACGTGCCGTCCTCGCCCAGCAGCTCCCACACGAACGGGATGTGCACCGCCTCCAGCACCGGGACCATCTTCAGCGTGCTGACCACCTGGCGCAGGCCGTTGGCGGCGCGGGTGCCGCCGGAGACCCCGCCGTAGCTGACGAACCCGGCCGGCTTGTGCTGCCACTCGTAGTGCAGGAAGTCCAGGGCGTTCTTGAGCACGCCGGAGAAGCTGTGGTTGTACTCGGGCGTCACGAACACGTACGCGTCCGCCCGGTCCACGAGCGCGCTCCACTCCTTGGTGTGCGCGTTCACGTACTGCTTCTGCCTGGGGTGGTGGGGCTCGTCGAGGAACGGCAGGTTCACCTCCGCCAGGTCGACCAGCTCCACCTCGTACGCGCCCGAGTCCACGGCCCGGCCGTGGAACCAGTCGGCGACCGCGCGCCCGGTGCGACCCTGGCGGGTGCTTCCGACGATGACCTGCAGAACGGGCTTGTCCATGACTGCTCCTAGAGATCTCGTGAGTAGAGCAACTCAACTTTATTGAGTAGCTCAATATTTCTTATCACACGCTAGGATGTCCTCATGAGCCTGGACCAGGTGTGCACCCGCTTCCACACCGCCTTGGAGCTGATCGGCGCCCGCTGGTCAGGCGCCGTGATCCAGATGATCTTCACGGGCGCTCACCGCTACGCCGACCTCAAGTCGGCCATCCCCGGCATCAACGACACGATGCTGGCCAGGCGCCTGCGCGAGCTGGAGTCCGCCGGTCTCATCGAGCGGCGGGTGCTGCCCACGTCGCCGGTGCGCGTCGAATACCACCTGACCGAGATGGGCAAGGAGCTGCGCCCGGTGCTGGACGAGCTGATGGCCTGGTCGCACAAGTGGATCCCGCTGCCCGACGCCGAGTCCGCCTGATTCGACAGCGCTGTTACATTGGTCTCCGTGATCGGACTGGGGACTTTGATGCGTCACGTCCACGAGCTGATGGACGGCGCCGTCGCCGGCGTCTACACCGAGCACGGCCTGCCCGAATACCGGCCCCGCTTCTCCCCCGTCGTGCGGACGCTGGTCGAGGAGGGGCCGATGGCCATCCGCGACCTGGCCAGGGCGATCGGCGTGACCCACTCGGCGGCCAGCCAGACCGTGGTCCAGATGCGCTCCGCCGGATTCGTCACGCTGGAGAAGGGCGCCGACGCCCGCCACCGCATCGTGCACCTCACCGACCGGGCCCGCGCCGCGCTCCCCCTGGTCGAGGCCGAGTGGGCGGCCACCGAGCGGGCCGTGGCGGAGCTGGACGCCGAGCTGCCGGTGCCGCTGGAGCAGGTGATGACGGCCGCGCTGCGCGCGCTGGAGCGCCGTGATTTCCGCGAGCGCATCGGGGACATCTCCGTCTAGAATCGCTCACATGACCTGGCGACATTGATCCATAACCAGGGGCCGGCGCGGGACGCGCGGGCCTCCGGGGCGACCACAGCCCCCGGAGTCCCTACTCGTCCCCCTGGAAGGCCTCATGCTCGTCGCATCGCTGTACGTCTACGCGTTCCTCAGCGAATTCATCCTGATCTACCCGGTCTACACCCTGCTGTTCGCCGACACCGGGATGTCCGTCGCCCAGACGTCCTCCCTGTTCGTCATCTGGTCCCTCACGGGAATGGTGCTGGAGGTGCCCTCCGGCGCCTGGGCCGACACCGTGTCTCGGCGGCTGCTGCTGTGCCTCGGCCCGCTGCTGGCCGGGCTGGGCTTCGCCCTGTGGGTGCTCTTTCCCTCTTACTGGGCGTTCGCGGCCGGGTTCGTGCTGTGGGGCGCGGCGGAGGCGCTCGGCTCGGGCTCGTACGAGGCCCTGGCGTACGAGGAGCTGGAGCGGCGCGGCCAGGCGGGCCGGTACGCGGGCGTCATGGGCCGGGCCACCTCGCTCGGCCTGGCCGGCGCCGCGTCGGCGATCGGCGTGGCCGTACCCGTCTTCGGGGCCGGCGGCTACCCCGCCGTGGGCGTGGCCAGCGTGCTCGCCTGCGTCCTCTGCGCGGCCACGGCCCTGACGCTCCCCGAGCACAGGTCCCGCGGCGACGCCGGTGACCGGCGTTACCTGGCGGTGCTGATGGAGGGCATCACCCTGGCCCGCGCGGATCGGGGCGTGCTGCGCGCGGTCCTGCTGGTGTCGTTCGTGACGGCGATCTGGGGGGCGCTGGAGGAGTACGTGCCGTTCCTCGGAACCGAGACGGGCGTGCCCAAGGCCGCCATCCCGCTGGTCGTCCTCCTGGTCTGGGTCGGCGCCACGGCGGGCGGCCTGCTGGCGGGGCCCGCCGAGCGCATGCCGGTCCGCGCGTACGCCCTGATGCTCGCGCTGGCCGCGCTGGCCATGGCCGCGGGGGCGATGGGCGGGCACCCGGCCGGGTTCGTGCTGATCGCCCTGGCCTTCGGGGCGTTCCAGCTGGCCGGGGTGCTGGCCGACGTACGCCTCCAGGAGCGGATCACGGGGCCGGCGCGGGCCACCGTGACCTCGGTCGCCGGTCTGGGCACGAACGTGGTGACGCTCGGCGTCTACGCCGCGTACGGGGCGGCTTCGCCGTACGCGTCGCACGGGGTGACGTTCGCGCTCCTGACGCTCCCGTACATGCTCGTCGCCCTCCTGACGGCTCGGTCGCGGGTGCCCGCGGGTCAGTAGCGGGACGGGATCCGCCTGGGCAGCGGTGGCGGCGGCGGGTCCGCCGGAGCCTCCTCCTCGGGTGGCTGCGGCGGCTCCGCCCGTACGGCGCCCCGCCAGCGGGAGGGGAAGGCCGAGGCGGCCAGCAGCACGCATCCCGCGACCAGGGCCCAGGTCTCGGCCAGCTCCGCGTACGCCCGCGCGTACCCGGCCGGCATCAGGGCGGGCGCCACCACCCCCGGCACCCGCGCCAGCGCCGCCGCGGCCAGCCCCGCGAGGACCAGGCCCGGCACCAGCGACGCGATCGGCGAGATCCGCGACCCCGCCAGCAGGCCGGCGACGACCATGGTGGCCGCGAGCACGCCCACGGCGACCCATCCGCCGCCCAGGCTCGCATAGTAGAGAAATCCCGCCGCGATCAGCGGCGTGGCCAGCAATCCCGTGCCGGCGCCGAGCAAATGACGAACACCATTGCGCACAGAGAACACCTCCAGCAACGGGACCTTACCTACCTATCTGGGCCTTCGCCTTAAAGGCGGCAAATTCCATATTCAGGGCCATGGCCAAAAAGCCCCCATAACACCGAAATAGAGCCTGTTTGGTATCTAAGCAGGACTCGAAGCAACCGTTAGCTTGACAGCACCCCCACCCGAGGAGTGCACATGTTGAGTAAACGCTGTGCGCTGACAGGCGCGATCATCCTCGCCGCCTGCCTGGCCACCCCCCTCAGCCCAGCAGCAGCTGACCCGGCACCTCAATCCGCCTCCCCCGCACCACCCGCGATGATCGACGCGCTCGAACGCGACCTCGGCCTCTCCGAGGCACAGGTCGTCGCCCGCCTGGCGAACGAGGAGCGCGCCATGGCCGTCGAGTCGAACCTGACCACCGCACTGGGCGGTTCGTACGGCGGCGCCTGGCTGAACGCCGACGCCTCCAAGCTCATGGTCGCCACCACGGACCCGGCGACCGCCCCCACCATCGAGGCGCAGGGCGCGCAGCCCGTCGTCGTAGCGCGCTCGCTGGCCCAGCTCAACGGCGTCATGACGCAGCTCGACCAGGCCCCGAGGCGGGCCAAGGCCGCGGCCGCCCTCTGGTACGTCGACGTGACGACCAACACCGTCTCCGTCCAGGCGCCCACCGTCGAGGCCGCCGAGGCCCTCGCCGCCGCCGCGGGCGTGGACAGGAGCGCGGTCACCGTGTCGGCGACGGCCGAGCGGCCGACGACGTTCATCAACATCATCGGCGGCGCGGCGTACTACATCGGCTCCAGCCGCTGCAGCGTCGGCTTCGCCGTCACCCGCGGCACCACCCCCGGCTTCACCACCGCGGGCCACTGCGGCCGGACCGGCTCCAGGACCACCAACCCGACGGGCACCTTCCAGGGCTCGTCCTTCCCGGGCAACGACTACGCCTGGGTCGCCGCTCCCGGCAACACCGCCACCCCGTACGTACGCGGCTCCGGCGGCGCGAACGTGACCGTCCGCGGCTCCACCCAGGCCTCGGTCGGCTCGTCCATCTGCCGCTCCGGTTCGACCACCGGCTGGCGTTGCGGCACCATCCAGCAGCACAACGCCAGCGTCACCTACCCGCAGGGCACGGTCAGCGGCCTGACCAGGACCAGCGCGTGCGCACAGCCCGGCGACTCCGGCGGCTCGTTCATCTCGGGCAGCCAGGCGCAGGGCATGACCTCCGGTGGCTCGGGCAACTGCTCCATCGGCGGCACCACGTACCACCAGCCGGTCAATGAGGCCTTGAGCGTGTACGGGCTCACCCTCCGTACCGGCTGATCCACCTGAAGACGGCGCGGCGTGCCCTTCCCCGGGCGCGCCGCGCTTTCCCTATTTTGGGAGCTGTGCCGATGACTTCTCGGGGGCCGGCCGGTCTGTACATCGACCCGTCAGAAAGAGAAGGGACCTCGCCATGAAGAGACCCGTTCTGGGCAGCCTGCTGCTGTCCAGCACCGACCCCGACCGGCTGCGCTCCTGGTACGTCTCCTCGCTCGACCCGGAGGAGAACACCGACGTCAACGGATACCGGGTGCTGAAGTTCGGGGAGTTCTTCCTGTTCATCGACTCGCGGGCGGACGTGGCCGACAAGAACCCGGAGCCCGGCAGGATGATCCTCAACTTCGACGTGGAGGACGCCCGGGCCGTCACGGCACGCATGGAGCAGGCCGGCGCGCAGTGGCTGGCCGAGCTCGAGGACCGCGACGGCAGCCTGTTCGCCACGGCGATCGACCCGGACGGCAACTACGTCCAGATCATTCAGCTCAGCGAGGAACACCGCAAGGGGATGTAGAGATGCTCGGCACGACCAAGGCGTTCAGCGGATTCTCGGTCAACGACACCGGGGCCGCGAAGAAGTTCTACGGCGAGACCCTGGGGATCCGGGTCACGGAGGAGAACGGGCTCCTGACGCTGCACCTCGGGGGCGGCACGGAGGTGCTGGCCTACCCGAAGGGGGACGGCCACGTACCGGCCACCTTCACGATCCTCAACTTCCCCGTCGAGGACATCGACAAGGCGGTCGACGAGCTGACGGCCCGGGGGGTGCGGTTCGAACGCTATGAGGGCCTCGGCCAGGACGAGCGCGGCGTGGCCCGCGGCGAGGGCCCACCGATCGCCTGGTTCACCGACCCGGCCGGGAACATCCTGTCGATCCTGCAGCTCTAGGGCGCTCCAGGACCGCGGGGACGTGAGGGAGTGGGCGCACACCACCGCGCTCCTCCCCTACCTCCCCCTGACTTTTCAATCTGATGCCTTGGGCCGCTCGACGATCGGCGTGCTCGCCCGAAGCGCTCCCACCCCGCTCAGCGCCTGGCCGTCGGCGTCCTTCCACACCTCGAAGTGGTGGTTTCCCGGCGGGACCCGCTCCCACCGGTGGTGCTGCCAGGAGCCGCACGTGAACCGCACCGCCTCGCCCTCCGGCCGCAGGGCGATCCAGTACGGGGCCGCGCTCCGCGGGCAGGCCAGGTCGGCCCAGATCTCGATGCTTCCCTCGGCCGTCTGGGACCAGGTGCGGGAGGTGAGGCGCGTGGACATGCGGTCGATCCGCCAGGGGAACCCCGTACCCCTCTCCGGAGGCTCGGGACTGGTGGTCGAGACGGAGACGGCGGACGGCTCGGAACCGGACGGCCGTAACAGCACAACCGCGAGAACCACGACGCCCGCCACGACGATCACCACCGTCACCGCGCCGAGGACGATCCAGCGCCGCCGCGGGCGCCGTACCGGCCCGTTCGGAGTCTGCCGCTCGGGCATCTCCTCGGTGAGCCCCCGCCACCGCTCCTCCCACGGACCGGGATCGGCCCCGCAGGCCGTGACGTAGGCCCGGACGAAGTCCAGCGGAGGCGGCTCGTCCGGGTTCAGCCGTCTCGACACCGTGCTCGAGTGGTACCCCATCCGGGTGCCGATCTCCTGCAACGACATCGCGCCCCGCAGGCGCCGCAGGTCGTCGACGAAACCGGCTGACGGCCCGGAGCGCCGATCGATCGGGCGATCTCTGCGTCCACCGCGTGCCACAGCATCCTCCGCCGGCGTCGGGGATTGTTGCGGTTGTTGCAGCCATTAATGCGCAACGTCCGTGCCTGTTCAAGGCCATCGGGGCGCCGTGACCCTCGGAGGCGGAGCATCCGCTCCCCGTCTCGTCCCACGATGAGGAGGCACCATGAACAGCGCCATCGGCACCCTGGCCGCCCTGTCCGCCGCGGCCACCCTGAGCCCCCTGCTCGCCACGCCCGCCGCCAACGCCGCCGCACCTGCCCCGGCCACCGTGGTGACGCAGGCGCCTGCCGCTTCGGCCGCATCAGCGGCTGTGGCGACCGCGGCCACTTCGGCCGCTTCAGCGGCTGTGGCGACCGCGGCCACTTCGGCGGCTGCGGGCACTGGGGGCGCTGCGGGCGCTGCGGCCACTGCGGGCGCTTCCGCCTGCCGCCTGGCCGCCAACATCTACCGGCGCGGCAACACCCGCTACCAGATCGGCGCCGGCGCGTCCGGCTGCGGACGCGGCCTCTACGCGATCACCTGCCGCCCGCTGCACCGCCACGGCTTCCCGCTCCCGCGCTGGCACCAGCACGGGATCTACAGCAAGCACCAGAACAACGCGATCCTGTTCCTGACCGCGCGCATCCGCGGCACCAACGGCGACCACTACAAGGCCAAGTGCTGGTTCTACCGCGACAACCGGCTCCTCGGTACCCGGACCACCCACACCATCGAACTCTGACGGCTCAGGGGAGGCGGCCCAGCCGCGGGGCGCCTCCCCGCTATTGGATGGCCAGACGGTAGCCATGTTCGCTGAACCGGGGGCAGACGAAGATGTACAGGGATGCGTACCGGCCGAGTTGGAGCGTGGTGGGTTCGAGCGCCTCCCAGCATTCGGGCGTGGCGGATCGGAGGTGGCGATCTTCCAGGGGCCGCCATCGGGGTTCGCTACCGCCGTCCCATTCGCTGCTGTCCAGTTGGAGCAGCGGCTCGGTCTCGGTGCCGCAGACCTCGCAGGGGAGCTCGTACATGTCGGTGAGGTGCCAGGACTCCCAGCCACCGATCTTGCAGCCCGGCGCGATGGACAGCAGGTACTGGTAGTCGGCCTCGGTCTCCTCATCCCATTTGTCGAGAGCCGCTTCGAGCTCCTCGGGTAGTTCTTCGGGATAGGGAAATTCAGTGACCCGTTCGAGGTGCAGCACGCAGGGGCGCGGTAGGTAATAGTCCTTGCTCAGCTCGGCCGCCGGAGCGTCAGGAGGGCTGGCCGCCGTGTCGTGGGGTCGCATGGGCGGCTCGGCGAGGACGTCGGTGAGGTCCGAGGTGGTACGCCAGACCAGCAGCGGAAAGGGCACGGGATTGCCGTCCACGATGTGATCATTGGGGCACCACAGCACCTGGAGCAGATCCGTGCCCTCGGGAAAGGGGATCTCGGGGATGTCGCGCGCGTAGAACTGGGCGACGCCGACCATGGGTATCGGACTCTCCGGCGTTCGGTCCCGGGGACCTCCCGGGGTCTCATCGGTGTAGGGGATGTTCACGGAGACTGTCCGGTCGCACACCGGCCACGGCTCCGCGGCCGGCCAGATCAGCGGCCCTCCGATGTGGCTGTCGTGCATGCTCGGGTTCCCCGGTCGCGGATGCAGGCGTACGGCCGTCCTGGCGTACGCGCCCAGTTCGGGGAACAGCTGGGTGACGTCGACCGGCGGGCTGGAGGTGGTGCGGACCATGACCATGGAGCCTAGATCGGCGACACCTCCACAAGAAAGGTCGAATCGCCCCGACCCCGCCCGACGAAACTAGCCTTCGTCCGATGAGCCAATATTTCCGAATCGGTGACCAGGTCCTCTGGAATCCATCGAACGGCGTCGCCCGCCTGTTCATGCGATCAGCGGAGGCACTCGCCCCCGAAACGGGACTGCCGACGGGTCTCGGCCCCATGGAGAGCGACGAATGCGAGATCGACCTGACCGCCTTCACCGCCTTCGTCGGGGCCCTCATCGACCGCTACGAGCGTACGAACCACCCGATCCTGCACTCACTCATGGACGGCTTCATAGCGACGGCCCTGGTGCTCGTGGAGCGCGCCGGAGCGGAACTTCCCCCACCCGGCGCGGACGACGGCAGTCGGCGGGACATACAGGCGAGCAAGGAGTCAACCTGGCCACCAGGCGGCGGCCACGTACGCGACGCCGAGCGATGGGCGGCCCTTTCGGCCCGACACGCTCGGGCGATGCCCCGCTGAGAGGAAGTGCCCCCACATAGCTCAGGTCGCCGACCGAAACTGGCCGAGTGTCATCCAGTTGCCCTCGGGCAAGCGGGTCATCAAGGCAGGGCCGGATCGGGACGATGACGACGACCTGGGCTGGGAGGTACGCGAGGCGGTCGTACTGTTCGACTCCGCCATTCCCGGTGGCGAGCGGGAGTGCGGCAATGGCCTCATCGATCGCATGCCCGACGCATGCTCAACTTCATCAAGTGCGAGAGTCGAGCATCATTGATCAGGTCAGTTTCAGGAGGTGAGCGGTGGGACTGTAATCTATCTTCCAGTCTGCGTATACACCTAGGCTTCCGTCACTAATGCAGCGCAAGCCAATGCTGACCCAGCGCACTTCACCGTCGTTGCGGAAGGCGAACCCGACTGCCACAGCGAACTCCGCGCCCCCACATGGGCAGGCACATTCACCGAGATCGGCCTCATCCACGTAGTCGGCGCTGTCTGCAACATAGGAGGCATCCCCGCATGCGACGCAGACCCGTTGTACACAACCTTCAACGTCATCGGCCATGACGTTGAAGTGCTTTCCAGTGCATCGGGCGCACACTGCCTCACTCACTCGCTGGACGGCGTAGCCACCCGGTTGGTGCTCGCGGAGAAGGTCGGCGAGATCCTCGAAGTTATCACCCCGCCAGAGATGGCCTGACGTATTGATCGCCATGGCAGCTGAGTCTAGGGCCATAGGTTACGGCTCTACAGCGCGTAACTGTTGCAGCGAAGACATGGCCTTCCATGCCTTCTCCATGTGTTCTACGCTGCGTCTATTCGTGGCGAGCCCACGGTCTTTCCGAAGAGCAGAGCACAGAGGAGGGCCGTGAACGTGAAGCCGGTCACCGCAGGGGCTGCTATCAAGAGGGAGAGGCCGTCGAGGGTGCAGGGGGCCAGGTTGCCCAGCCCGCGTTTGAGGTGAGACCACACGATCTCCACCGGGTTGAGTTCGGGCGCGTAGGTCGGTAAGTAGAACACTGTCAGCCACGGGCGCGCGTCGATCAGAGTGCGCATCGCTGCGTCGACGTGGGTGTTGACGTTGTCCCAGAGCAGCACGATCGGCCCGCCGAGTTGCTGGTGGGCGGCATCCAGCAGGCGGGCGTAGTCGGTCTCGGTGAACCCTTTGCGTTCGTTCTTGCGGCGCCGGTAGATCCGCATGCGGTAGATCAGGCGGGTCCGCCGCCCCGGCTTGAGGCAGATCAGCCCGGCCAGGTTGATGCGCCCGGAGCCCTTGCCGGAGACGGTGACGGTCGGGGTGCGTCCACGGCGGGACCAGGTACGGGCCGCAGGTGGCCTCAGCGATTGCCCTGCTTCGTCGGCGAAGCAGAGCCACGCGTCCTGGTCCCGCGCCGTTGTTCCGCCAGCGGCCAGGTTTCCTTCACCCAGGTGGCGATCGCCTCTTCGTCACGCTCGATGGCGCGGCGCTGGGGCACCTGCGGGCTCCAGCCCAGCCGATGCAGCAGATAGGAGATCCCGCGCGGGGTGTAGGAGACGTGGAACAACCTGCCGACCAGCACGGTGACCCGCGCCAGGGTCCACCGCTGATCCTCGCTCCACCCCCACACGGCCGGACCGGCGTCCAACGCGGCCTCCAACCGCTCCACCTGCGCGACGTTCAGCCGGCACTGCTGCCCTCCAGGCCCCTTCGACACCAGCGCCTCGGCTCCTGCCGTGCGCCAGGCCTGGTGCCAGACATAGGCCGACTTGCGGGAGACCCGCAGCTTCCTAGCCACCTGAGGCGGCGACATGCCCGCGGCGAACAGTCCGGCGGCCTCCAAGCGGACTTGTTCACGCTTGGCTCGCGCCGCCGGGGTCAGACCACCACCATCCGGATAACGCATCCCACCGGCACACTCCCCAACCACGCCGTGTTACCTCAGACTTTTAATCGCTGTAGGGCCGACTTCATAGGAGACGCACAGAGTGATTGTCACGGATCAGGGGCGGACGGGTCGATGTCCAGACACCGAGCATGAGAGCAATACGCGATCGAGCGCACCGAGGACTGGAAGCTGTGGAAAGCCATCCCCAAGCAAGCCGACGTCCGGGACGTCCGCGTGCACGACGCCCGCCACACCTCCGCGACGCTCCTCATCGACAGGGTGTGAACAACCGCGTCGTACAGGAGACCCTCGGCCATACCCGAGTGACCACAGAGCGCTGCACCCACGTATCCACACCCTCATGCGGAACGACGGCGAGCGCCGGACCTCCAGCGTTCTGGGGTGACTCGTAGCTCCGTGGCAGCTATGAAGCCCTCAAAGACCAAAGAGGCCCTCTCCCCAACCAAGGGAAGAGGGCCTCCTACCTGCGGAGGATCGGGGATTTGAACCCCGGATGGGCGGTAAACCCAAACCGCATTAGCAGTGCGGCGCCATAGACCTGACTAGGCGAATCCTCCTGGAAGCCACCGCGGCTCAGCACAGCGTACCGGCCTTCTGGCGAGGCGGCAAAGCGATTGCCCCGCCAGCCTTCACCAAGAGTTATCAACAGCCTGTGGGTAACTGCCTGTGGATGAAGCCCGCCCAGAGTTGGGGCGGGCTTCAGGGCTGTGGATAACCCGGGCGTGAAGCGGTGGACGGGTCAGGCGGCCGGGTTGGCCTCGCCCTCGATCTCGATCTTGATCTTCTTGCCCACGAGCACGCCGCCGGCCTCCAGCGCCTGGTTCCAGGTCAGGCCGAACTCCTCGCGGTCGAACTCCGTGCTGATCGAGAAGCCCCAGACGGCCTGGCCCCAGGGGTTCGTGCCGGCGCCGCCGTACTCGACCGTGAGCTCGACCTGCTTGGTGACGTCGCGGATGGTCAGGTCGCCCACGACGGTGAACTCGTCGCCGGAGTGGCCCACCACGCGGGTGCTCTTGAAGGTGATCTGCGGGAACTTCTCCGTCGACAGGAAGTCGTCGCTGCGCAGGTGGCCGTCGCGGTCCGGCATGCCGGTGCTGATGCTGTCGGTCTGGATGGTGAGCTCGGCGGTGGACTCGAGCGGGTTCTCCGCGATCGTGACGGAGCCGTTGAAGCTGTCGAAGTGGCCGCGGACCTTGCTGACCATCATGTGCTTGACGACGAAGCCGATGCGGGTGTGCGCTACGTCCAGGTTGTACGTGCCGGCGGCCGGGATGGTCAGGGACTCCCAGGTACGGGTGCTCATCGGGGTTCTCCTCAGAAAGCTTGCGGTGCGGATGTCTGCGGCAACAAATTTCTACACGAGGAATATTCCGCACGTCAACTATCGTCCGCTAGGGTGTGAGCGTGATGAACTTTGACGACTCCCGCCTGACGGCCGTCGGGCTGCTGAGCGAGGTGCACGCCGGATTGATGGGCCGGTTCGCGCCGGTGCTGACGGCGGCGGGGTTGTCCGAGATCGACTTCGAGACGGTCATCCGATTGGCACGTTCCCCCGGGCAGCGGTTGCGCATGAGCGACCTGGCCGCGCAGACCGGGCTGTCCACGAGCGGGATGACCAGGGTCGTCGATCGGCTCGAACGTGAGGGGCTGGTGAAGAGGGAGGCGTGTGCGAGCGACCGGCGGGCGTCGTACGCGGCACTCACCGACCCCGGGCGCGAGCGGCTGGAGTCCGTGCTGCCGCAGCACCTGCGGGACATCGACGAGTGCCTCACCGGCCTGCTGGAGGCGGCCGAGCTGGAGGCGTTCCTGAAGACCCTGCGCAAGATCAGAGACGTCGTACGCCCCTGCGCCACGGCCGGGGCCACCGAGGCCGGCGCGGTCAGCGAGTCGTCGGAAGCCCCAGTGCGGTCCTGAGCTTGGCCATCCCGCGCGAGACCGTGCTCTTGACCGTCCCCACGCTGATCCCCAGCGTCTTGGCGATCTCCGGCTCGGTCATGTCCTCGTAATAGCGCAGGACGATCGCGGCCCGCATGCGTTCGGGCAGTTCCCGCAGGGCCTGTTCGAGCGCCTCGTGGACCTCCGAGACCGCCACCGCTTCGTGGGCGACCGGCTCCGGCAACTCGTCCGACGGGTACTCCTCCAGCTTGCGCCGCCGCCACTGCGAGATGTTGATGTTGACCATGGCGCGGCGGACGTACCCGTCCAGCGCGCCCCGGTCCTCGATCCGGTCCCAGGCCAGGTACGTCTTGGTCAGCGCGTTCTGCAGCAGGTCCTCCGCATCCAGCGGATGCCCGGTGAGCTGGTGGGCCGCGCGCAGCAGGGCGGGGCCGCGCGCCATGACGTACTCGCGGAACTCGTCTTCCCAACTGGTGGTCTGCATCGTGGCCAGAATCGCAGCCTGATGCCCGTTTAGGCCGGAACCACAATTCAGGTTTCGGCCCGCCGTGGATAAAGGTCCGTCAAGGTCGGTGGCGGTTTGTACGCCGCCGGAGATGAACTCCCTCCCCGGGGATGCGTATTTTGCTCCCATCTGGGCCACTACGGTGTGAGCCGCCCCCAAGTCGTGTGAATCTAGTACCCGATAAGGGCGAGGGAGGGCGGATGGGGTATCCGAGCGTTGAGCGCCGCCGGGTGCTCGCCGCGGCCGCGCTCGGCCGCGAGGGCGGCGTTCCCGGCCCCGACCCCGCCAACGGCGACCCCTTACGCGCGGTCGTCGGCGAGGTTCTGGACGTCAGCCCGCACCTGATCATCATCGAGACCCCCGACGGCGTCGAGGAGCGCCTCGTGATCGCGCCCTGGGCCACCGCCTGGCACGGCGCCGAGGCCGCCCCCGCCGACCTGCCCGTGGGCTCCATGGTGCTGATGCGTGCCCTGCGCGAGGGCCGCGTGGTCGAACGGATCTGGGCCGACACCACCCGCATCACCGGGACGATCCTCTCCGTAGCGGGCCGCAAGGACCTGACGGTCGAGCTCGACTGCGGTCCCCACCGCGGCCACCGTACGGTCGTCATCCCCTACCGGGCGTCGGGACGGCTCCAGGTACGCCATCCCAAGTTCGAACCCGGCTACCTCTTCGACGCCATCGGCCTCAGGCAGGACGGCGCGAGCCTGGCCCTGCTGCCCGCCACCTCCCAGCCCCCTTACCCGGCGCGCTCCGTGCCGCCACCGCCCCCGGTGTACACGGGCATGCAATCGCGCATCTCCGGCACGGCCACCTGGTCGGACATGTTCGACGAGGAAGAGCGGGGCGCGGCCTACCCCATGCTGGAACGCTCTGACACCGGCTGCCCCCGGACGGGCGTGTCGTGCGCGGGCCTGCCGTACCTCGCGGTCGGGTCGTTGCTCCAGGTCAGGAACGTGTGCACGAACCGCTCCGCCAACGTCCCGGTGGTGGCGTGCGGCTGCATGGCCGGGCGCTTCTGCGACCGCTGCGTCGAGTGCGACACCTCGCCGCGCGGGCGGATCGCGGAGCTGTCGCCGCCCTCGTACGTCGAGCTCGGCGGTGACCTCGTCAAAGGCTGCTTCAACGCGCAGATCGGATTGGGGTAGGCCCGTGCTGGAATCGCAGCTCCCGCTCCTGGTCATGATGCTCCTCCTCGGCACGGCGGCGAAGGTGCTCGCCGTCGGCTCGGGGCGCGAGCCAGGGTCGCTGTCCAGGCTGGGGCCCGCGGTGCTGGTGCCCGGGCGCATGCAGGTCCCCGCGCTGCTGGTCTGCGCGGCCGGCGAGCTGGTGCTGGCCTCGGGGCTGCTGCTCACGACGCATCCGCTCTTCCGGTGGGGCACGGTCGCGTTCTTCGCGCTGTCCACGTACGTGCTGCTGGAGCTGCGCAGGCGGCGGCCCGACGCGGGGTGCGGCTGCTTCGGCGAGGTGAGCTCGGCGCCGGTCGGGCTGCGCTCGATCGGCCGGACGGTGGCGCTGACCGGGATGGCCGGGATGGCGGTGTGGACGCCGGTGGCGGGCTGGGTGGCCGCGACCCGGCCGTCGTGGTTCACGGCCGCCGGGGTGGTCGTGCTCGCGATGTTGTCGCCGGAGATCGAGGAGCTGATCGACCGCGTACGCTACCGCGCCCCCTGCGAGCAGCGCCGCGGCCCCGCCGAGTCCGTCACCCTCGCCCGGCTCAGGTCGAGCGGCATCTGGCGGGCGCACCGGGGCGAGCTCGTCTCGGCCGAGCCGTACGACACCTGGCGCGAGCTGTGCTGGCGCTTCTTCGCCTTCCGCAACCACGACGATGACGACGTGGTCTTCGCCGTCTATCTGAGCGGCCGGCGCCCGGCGGTGCGGGTGGCCGTGGTCAGCGCGGCGGACAGCGGCTCTCTGCCGGAATATACGCCAGTATCGGCCTGACGCTAGAGAGCCCTAGATTTCCCTCGACAGGCATGACGATATAGCTCTATTGGGCTGTCTAGCTTCCCCACTAGACAGCCCAATAGAGGTCTAGGGGCGCCGCTCAGATCGGTTGAGCGCGCAGGAACTTCCCGAAGTGCGGCACCGTGAACGCGATCAGGCCGCGCTCGGCGCTGTAGATGAGCCCTTTCTTGATGAGGCTGTCGCGGGCGGGCGAGAGGCTGGACGGCTTTCGCCCGAGGGCGTCGGCCACCTCGGCGGTCGCGACCGGCTCGTCGCCGATCTGCGCCATGGCGTGCATGTAGTCGCGCTCGGCCGGGGTTGCCCGCTCGTAGCGGCTGCCGAAGAACCCGACCGCGAGCTCCTCCTCGGCCTCCGGGGCGGAGACCTTGACGTCTTCGATGGTGATCGGGCTGCGCGGGGCCAGGTCCCAGGCGACCTTGCCGTACGCCTGCACGAAGTAGGGGTAGCCGTCGGCCGCCTCGTAGAGGGCGTCGAGCGCCTCCTGGGTGAACTCCACCTCTTCCTCGCGCGCCGGCAGGATCAGCGCCAGGTCGGCCGCCTCCCGGTCGAGCTTGTCGATGCGCGCGTAGCGGAAGAGCCGCTCGGAATAGCTCTTGCTGGCCGACAGCACGCTCGGCAGGTGCGGCAGCCCGGCACCCACCACGATCAGCGGCCCGCCCGACTGCGACAGCTCGTGGCAGGCGGCGCAGAGCGCGGAGACGTCGGCGGCCTGCACGTCCTGCATCTCGTCGATGAACAGGGCGATGCCCACCGCCAGGTCGGTGGCCACGCTCGCCGCGTCGACGAACAGCTCGGTGAGGTCGATCTCGAGGTCGCCCGAGTCGGCGCGCCCGCGGCTGGCCGGCACCTCGATCCCGGGCGACCAGTGCGAGGTGCCCTTGGCCGCGGCCGGATCGCGCATCGCGAACGCCTTGAGCACCCCGAGGAACTCCTCGATGCGCTCGGGCGCGCGGTGCCGCGGGGCCAGCTCGCGGATCGCCATGTGCAGGGCCGCCGCCACGGGCCGCCTGATCGACTGGTCGGGCCGGGCCTCGATCTTGCCCGTGCCCCACAGCCGCTGCATGGCCATGGACTTGAACGTGTTGAGCAGAACGGTCTTGCCGACGCCCCGCAGGCCGGTCACGACCATGCTGCGCTCGGGACGGCCGCGGGCGACCCGCTCCAGCACGACCTCGAACTGCTGCAGCTCGCGATCACGCCCGGCGAGCTCCGGCGGGCGCTGTCCGGCGCCGGGAGCGTAGGGGTTTCGCACAGGGTCCACGCTCTCGGACTTTATTGCCGGATATAGCGGCCGTCTTAGATTTGGGAAGAAAGTGCTACGGCGTGTCCGAGCAGGGGCGGGCGCGAGCACCGTCATCGGACACACCCCCTCTCACCAGGCCGAACCTCTGTTCGATTGCGGTACCTAGAACTGTAGCGCGGACTCGAACACCTATGCGATGGTTTCGAGTAAAGATCTTCGCAACAGAGGACGCGGGCCCGTTGGCACCCTGCGGGGCACCCCGAACTTGGCAGCCGTCCGGGCCGGGCAATAGCGTTCGCCCATGCGGACGTTCGAGAATGTTCAGGAGCTCAAGGCGGCCGTCGGCGAGAAGTTCGGGCCGACCGAGTGGCGCACGGTCACTCAGGACCAGGTCAACCTCTTCGCCGACGCCACCGATGACCATCAGTGGATCCACGTGGACGTGGAGCGGGCCAAGGACGGGCCGTTCGGCGGCACGATCGCCCACGGATACCTGACCCTGTCGTTGCTGCCGGCGTTCATGTTCTCCCTGGTCAAGGTGGAGAACATCGCGATGGGCGTCAACTACGGGCTCAACAAGGTCCGCTTCCCCAGGCCGGTCCCCGTCGGCGCGCGGATCAGGGCCCTGGGCGAGCTCACCGACGTCAAGGGCACCCCCGCCGGCTACCTGTCCAGCCTGAAGATGACGATCGAGATCGAGGGCGAGAAGCGGCCGGCCTGCATCGCCGAGACGCTCAGCCTGTACGTCCCCGCCGAATAGGCGTGCAACAGATACCCCCGTTACGCGATCCCTGGGTTCGTGGAGGATTTCGACGAGCTCGTCCGGACCCGGGGCGACGCGCTTCTCCGGTACGGCTACGTGCTGTCCGGCAATTCCGAGGACGCGGCCGACCTCGTACAGGAAGCTCTGGCCCGTCTGGGTGACGCCTGGCCCCGCGTGCGCAAGAAGCACGACCCCGAGGGGTACGTCCGCACGACCATGGTCAGGCTGCACATCAAGGCATGGCGCCGGCGCCGGCGGGAGGACCTGGTCGCCGCCGTACCCGAGCGCGGCGAGCACGACCGGTACGGCGACGCCGACCTCTGGGCCGAGCTCCAGGAGTTGCCCCGCAAGCAGCGGGCCGTGCTCGTGCTGCGCTACTACGAGGACCTGCCGGACCAGGAGATCGCCGACATCCTCGGCGTCACCCGCGGAACGGTGCGCAGCCAGGCGGCCCGTGCCCTGGACAAGCTCCGGATCAAGCGACAGGCACCTGTGCTGCGGGAGGCGCGATGAGAAACGAAGACGACCTCGTACGCACCCTGCGGGCGGCCGCCGGTCAGGCCCGGCCCCTGGACCTGGCGGGCGGCGTGGCGCGGCGGCGGCGCGCCCGGCGTACCAGGCAGCGGGTGCGGGTCCTGCTGGCCGCCGCGGCGGTGGTGGCCGTCGTGGGCGGCACGGCGGCGGTGCTGTCGGGCGAGGAGCGGCGGGCCGAGCCCGCGGTGACCGTCACGCCGTCCGCTCCCGTGACGATCGAGTCGGTCACCGACCTGTGGCCGCGGGCGATCCTGAAGATGCCGGCCAGGGACTCCAAAGGCCGGCGGATGTACCCGGTGATCGGGCTGGGCCCGACCGAGGTGCTGCTCGCGGCGAACAGCGCGTTCGAGCGGGCGGGGCGGCTGGAGGTGTACGACTCGGCGACCGGCAGGAGGCGCGTGCTCGGCGAGATCCCGTCCGGGGGCAAGCGCTACTATCCGCAGCTCTTCGCGGCGAACGCCGGGTACATCGCCTGGTACGGCGAGACCGTCCGCGACCCGGCCGGGCTGACGGACTTCTGGATCATGCCCAGGGCGGGCGGCGAGGCCGAGCGCGTGGCCGAGGTCAAGGCGGACGTCGACGCGATCGGGCTCACGGGCGACTCCCTGGTGTGGTCGCTGCGCAAGGGCGGCGTCCACCGCGTACCCCTGAGCGGCGGCACCCCCGAGCGGCTGGCCGGCACGGACGGGCTCCACCTCACGTCCTGGCCCTGGGCCGTCGCCCGCGCCGGTGACGAGCCGGGCGCGAACGTGACCCGGGTCGTCAACCTCGAGACCGGCCGCTCACAGGACGTCGCGATCCCGGAGGGCGCGTCGATGACGCAGTGCAACGCGCAGTGGTGCGCGGCGATCCAGCGCGGCCGCCTGGTCGTGCAGCGGCTGGACGGGTCCGGACGCCGGACGCTGCCGGCCATGTTCCGGCCCTTCGGTGCCCGCTGGCTGCTCGGTGACCGGTACGCCCTGTTCAACGTCTACTCCCAGGAACGTTCGCCCATTTCAGTCGTGTACGACCTGGCCACCGGGGCGACGGCCGGGATCCACGAGAAACCGGCCGGCGCGCGCGGCGGCTTCGTGGCGATGGGCGCGTCCTCGTCCGCGCCGCCCACCACGGTCTACTGGGACGCCGACCAGCAGTACTCCGAGCAGTGCGAGCGAGGCGCCTGCCGTGGCGTGGCGCGCGGGGGCGGCAAGGAGTACACCGTCCTGAACCTGGCGGCCATCACAGAATGATCGCCGCGAGCGCCGCCAGGCCGATGAGTCCGAGGTAGGCCAGCACGAGCCGGGTGTCCCTGAGCAGGCACTTGCTCCGGGTCAGCCCGGCTCGCCGCGCCTTCCAGTAACCCGCGAACCCGAGCGCCGCGAACCCCAGCACCGCCCACGGGCCGAGCAGCCAGGCCAGCAGCGCGACGGTCGCGTACACGCACAACCGGAGCGGATCGTACGGCTCGCGCGGCTCGCGCCTCCCCGCGCCACTGCTCGTCGATTCACCGTTCACGGGGTCACCGCTCACCGGTTCACCGCCGCCACCGCCGAGAGTCGCTGGCGGGAGAGCTGCGGCCACGCCTGCACCGCGCAGAACGGCGCGCACTGGTCCTGCTCCGCCCGCGTGCCCACGTGCACGCAGCACTGCGTGAGCCGCTCCTCGATCATGGTCGAGATGTCCATGAACGGTTTGACCGTGATGCGCACCACCCGCTCCCCCAGCATCCTGCGCAGCTTCTTCCGCCGGCCGGGCAGGGCCGACGAGGCGAGGGTGAGGAGGGTGGAGACGCCGAGGTCGCAGTTCTCGCAGATGGTCCGCCACACGTCGCCGATCTGCGGATGCGACAGCGACGACTGCTCGGAGAGCAGGCCGAGCAGGGACTCTTGTACGGCCAGGCGCAGCTCGCGCGGGATCTCGGAGTCGGCGATGCGGTTCGAGACCAGGCCGAGGTTCTGCTTGAGCCGGTCGTGGCCGATCAGCTCGGTGAGGGAGCGCCACTGGCGGGCGTCGTCGCGGATGAGGTAGCCGACCGAGCAGCAGTGGGGGTGGGAGCAGGGCAGGGCGGTCAGGTCGCGCCAGGTCACCAGGCCGTCCGTCTGCGGGCCCAGGCGCTTGAGCACGCCGGTGTGGGTGAGGCGGTCCATCGGGTCGATGGTGCCCGACCTGCCCGAGCCGAACTGGGGTTGCAGGGACACGCCTCCGACGTACGGGGTGTCGAGGGCGAGGCGTACGACGTCACCGATCTCGCCGTCGTTCACGCCCAGCGCGGCGGTCATGACGAGGGTGGTGAAGATCTCGCGCTCGGACAGGCGTCGCACCGCCTGCGCCTTGATCCGGGTCAGGTCGCCGCCCCGGTGGTGCCTGGACGCCTCGGCCGACGAGCCGTCGTACTGGAGGTAGACCTCTACCCGCTCCCGGTGCTCGGTGAGGAGGTCGAGCAGGGAGTCGTCCTTGGCGATCAGCACGCCGTTGGTGTTGAGCAGGATGCGGGTGACCGGGCGCGCGCTCAGCTCGGCGAGGAGGGTCTTGAGCTCGGGGTGGAGGGTGGGCTCGCCGCCGCTCAGCATGAGGACGTCGAGCTTGCCGTTCTCCCTCTGGAGGCGCTGGTCGACGTTCGCCAGGATGTCGGGGAGGGGGACGATGCCGGTCAGGTCGGGTGAGCTGTCGGCGAAGCAGGTGGGGCAGCGGAGGTTGCAGGCCTCGGCGATGTCCTCGAGGAGGATGCAGGTGTGCTGGGTCTGGAGTTCGGGGAGACCGCGGAGGTAGGCGGAGGGGATCGGGGCGAAGTTCCCTGAAATATCGGGTACGTGCTGCTTCGTGGGGGCGGTCCACTCCTCCAGGTATTTCAGGATTTCTGGGTCTTCGTCATACAACGTGCGGATAAGTCCGTGTTCGCGGCATCCGCGTTCCAGCCACACCCGTCCGTCGCGCTCGGCCAGATAGCCGCTCAGCCGCTCGACCTTGTCGAGGTCGCGGCCGTGGCAGCTCGGGCAGAACGCGTTGACGTACCTGAGGATGCGGTCACCCCGCAGACCCATCCCTGCACTCATGTCAGGACCTTCCGCTCGAAAAGGGCATCGTAGTAGCCGCGCCGCCAGCCGTACCCGAGCCTGACGGCCAGCAGCAGCAACCCCGGGATCAGGAACCACTGGGGCCTGGTCAGGTCGAGCCAGACCGTCTCGTTGGCCCTGGTGAACTCGACGAGGAAGCGGAAGGCGGCGTACGCGGCGAGGTAGAGCGTGAACAGCTCGCCAGGCCGGGTGAGCCGCTTGCGGGCCCACAGGAGCGCGGCGAACGCGGCGAGCTGGAAGATGATCTCGTAGATGAACGACGGATGCATCGCCTGCCCGGTGAGACAGCCTGGGCATTCGGGGACCGTCGCCGGGGCGTGCACGCCCCACGGCAGGTCGGTGGGCCGGCCCGGCGCCTCCGTCAGATGGCACCCGATCCGGCCCACGGCCATGCCCAGCGCCACCGCCGGGGCGAACAGGTCACCGGTGCGCTCCTTGTAGCCGATGATCCTCTTCGCCACCAGGACTCCGACGTACGCGCCGGTCAGGCCGCCGAGGATGCTGCGGGAGCCGTACAGCCAGAGGTTCTCGATCTCCAGCGTCTCCAGCCAGCCCGCCAGCCGCATCCCGATCGCGCCGCCGACCAGGGCTCCGGCCACCGCGATCAGCGACTGCTCGTTGAGCGCCCCGCGGCTTCTGGCCTCGCGTACGAAGACGATGGAGGCCACGAATACGCCGAGGCCGACGAATATCTCGTGGTAGGGCATGTCAGGCGTACAGGCCCGGGTTGATGCCGGTGCAGAACCCGGCGGACAGGATCGACCAGAGCGCCCATCCGATCATGAGACCCAGCCCGAGACCTCTGGCCCACGGCTTGCGGACGAAGCACAGCCCGATCCCCGCGCCGAGCCCGGACAGGGCCAGCAGGACCGTGCCGACGATCATGAAGGCGGTGCCGTCCTCGCCCATGGCGGCGAAGAAGATGAAGAAGCCGACCACGACGTTGAGGGTGCTGTAGATGGCCAGCCCGGCGAACAGCATCCCGATCAGCAGGCCCGTGGAGTTGGCGGCGGTGGTGGGCGGGAGCGGCGGCGGCGCGTACCCCGCCTGTCCGTACGGCCGGAAGGGCGGCTGTCCTGGGGGCGCCTGCCCTGGCGGGACCTGTCCTTGACCGGCCTGTCCTTGACCCGCCTGCCATGGCGGGACCTGCCCTTGACCGGCCTGTCCTTGACCAGCCTGTCCTTGACCGGCCTGTCCTTGACCGGCCTGCCCTGGCGGGACCTGCCCTGACGACACCTGCCCTGGCGGGAACTGTCCTGACGAGACCTGCCCCCGAGGCGCGTGCCCGGGGTCCGGCGGCGCGAAGGACGGACGTCCAGGGCCGGGCGGCGAAACGTGCGCCGGCTGCCCGGGACGGTCACCCCGCTCCCCCGACCCACCCCCTCCCCTCGGGGACGGCGACGACAAAGGCCCCGGCACCCCGGATGGCGGCGGCATGAGCACCGGCTCCCCCGTGGGAGGCGGCGCCATGGGACCCGACCCCCCAGCGGGAGGCGGCATGGCCACGGAGCCCCCGGTCGGAGGCGGTGGCTTGGGCACCGACTCCCCACCCGGAGGCGGCAGGAACTCCGGCTCCCCGGCCGGCACCGCCCCTTGCCCCGACTCGTCAGGCTCTTCGGACGGCGACGACGACGAGGGCGGCGTCGGTGGTGGTGTGGTCATCGGCTTGGTCTACCCCCTGGTCATGATCAGACTAGGCGCCGCAATTGCCATCCGATCAACGCCTTCATCACAAAGTCGTACGAGTAGACCTACGTATACATCCCGGGATTGAGCCCGGTGCAATAGCCCGCCGACACGATCGACGCGAGCCCCCACCCGATCATCGTCCCCAGCCCCAGCCCCACCGACCACGACTTCCGCAGCCGAACGAGCACCAGCCCGCCTCCGACACCCAACAACGCCAGAACCCCGGCCCCCACCCCGATCGCCACGCTGGACTCCAAACTCAGAACGACAAGCCCGACGACCACGTTCACGACCAGGTACGCGAAGACCCCCGCAACCGCCAACGCGACGACCACTCCCGGCCGCCGAGGCGGCTCAGAAGACCCCGGCGAGGGCTGCAACGGAGGCGAAGGCGGCGAACTGCTCACGCCACGAACCTTACGCCCCCAAGCCCCTCCATCCCCAGTACCCCTGCACCCCCAAGAGCCCTCGAAGGCCCCAGTCCCCATCCCTAATCCGAGTAGTAATCCGAATAGTAAATCGCCGCCTGCACCCGGCTCCGCAGCCCCAATTTGTTCAGCACCCGGCTGACATGCGTCTTGGTCGTCGCCTCGGCCATATCCAGCTCCCTGGCAATTTCAGCATTGGACAACCCACGGCCGATACACGCCAGAACCTCCCGCTCCCGAGGCGTCAACCCCGCCGATCCCCCAGCCGATCCCCCAGCCGTATCTCCCACCGCGTCCCGACGCACCGGCGACGCCTGCTCCGCGAATGCCGAGATCAACCTCCGCGTGACCCCTGGCGAGATGAGCCCATCCCCCCGAGCCACCACCCGAACCGCCTCGACCAATGACTCGGCGTCGGTGTTCTTCAACAAAAAGCCCGCAGCCCCCGCCCGCAACGCCCCGAACACATATTCATCGACGTCGAACGTGGTGAGTATCAGCACGTCACAAACTCCGGCCAATTCCCGAGTGGCGGAAATCCCGTCGAGCCGAGGCATTCGTACGTCCATCAACACCACATCAGGCCGCAGTTCCCGAGCCATCGCCACGGCCTCCTCCCCATCACCGGCCTCGCCCACGACCTCGATGTCGTCCGCCCCGTCCAGAATCAGCACGATCCCGACCCTGACCGCCGCATGATCGTCGGCTACCAGCACCCTGATGGCCACCGGTCATCACCTCCAGCCCAGCCCACGACAACAACTCAGGCCCCGGATCCACGCCCGGAGCCGCCCGATCCGCCCCCGGCGCCCGAACCAGCCCCTGCCCGCGTCAGTGCCACGTCGACAGCCGTGGGAAGAACCGCCAGCACCCGCCAGGAACCCGTGTCACCACCAGTCGCGGCGCCCTCCCCTCTCCAAACCTCTCCGGCGTCGAAGATCCCACCCACCAACGAGGCCCGCTCCCGCATCCCGATCAGCCCCGCCCCGGCGCCCGGCAACTCCGTACGCACTCGTCCGCCAAGGGCGTTCTCCACGTTCACCAGAACCCGGTCGTCCTCATAACCGACCACCACCGAGACCGGCGACTCCCCGTGCTTGAGCGCGTTGGTGAGCGCCTCCTGCACGATCCGGTACCCGGCGAGATCCACCGCCGCGGGCAGCTCCCTCACTTCCCCCTCCACCCGCATGTCCGCGACCATCCCCGCCCGTCTCACCCTCTCGACCAAGGTCTCGGCATCCGCGAGCCGGGGGCGGGTGGCCTCGTTCTCGCCGTCATCCCCCTCCTGCCGCAACAGCCCGATCATGGCCCGCATCTCGGCCATCCCCTTGACGCTGTTCTCCCGCACGGACTCCATGATCTTCCGAACGGCGTCCCGATCAAGGTCCTTGCGCGAGAGCGCGGCCGTGGACTGTATGGCGATGGCGCTGAAGTGGTTGGCGATCATGTCATGCAGCTCGCGGGCCATCCGCGTACGCTCGGCGGATATCGCAGCCTGCCTGTCGAGCTCGGCGAGATGGGCGACCTGCTCGGCGCGCAGCCGCTCGGCCGCGGCCCGGTCCCGCTGCTCGCGTACGACAGCGGCGGTGATGACAGGCGTGATGAGCACCAGCCCGGCCTGCACCCCCATGACGGCCAGCATGCGCCAGTCCGCCGCGAGAAACCCGGCCACCGCCCCGCCCGCGACGGCCAGCACGGCGGTGACGCCGAGCAACACCCGTGCGAACCGCGCGGGCCCATATAGCGCCGCAGCGTACAGATTGTCGGTGAAAACCAGCACCGTCCCCAACGACGGCCCCACGAAACCGTCCATCACGATCCCGACCACGCCGAGCCCCAAGGAGGCCAGCGGAGCCCGCCGCCGCACCAGAACCCCCGCACAGGTGAGAGCCAGCGGCACGCCCAGCACCCACACGGGCACGCCGCGATCGATATAGGACCCGCCCGCGATCAGCATCACCCCCATCGCGAAGGCAAGCCCAGCCCACAACTCCACCCGCTTCATGCACCCATCCCACCACCTCCCGCCACCCGCCCCCTCCTCCAGAAGTCCGCCTGTGGATACACCCTTCGATGTATCCACAGGCTTCCCTCACCACAGCTCACCCCCACCCCACCAACCACACCCCCGCACCATCGCCCAGCCCCCGAAACACCCTCAGAAATGCCACAACAACCACCAGAACACCGCCACCCAAGGCCACCTCACCAGGGCTCCCACCAAGTGGAGCCCAGCCTCAACACCAGCAGCTTTGTTACGCCTCGGCGAACAAATCTCCACCCACACCCAACCCGGGCCCACCCGGCGACACACTGGTTGCGACCATGCGATCACAGAACGTGGGACCCCAGCTGCCCCGCGCCCGGGATCCCCTCCAACTACCGCGAAGGTAGGCGTACGTGGATATAGAGGCGGAGATTCGCAAGCTGAAACTCCGTGTAGACGCCCTCGAAGCAACCCTGCGTCCCACCGGCGCAACCCCCAGCCGCCCGAGGGCCCGACGCCGGCGCATGAACTTCCCGGCACAGAACTGCACATCAATGGAGGACCTACACGCCGACGTCACGACGGCGACGATCGACGTCGCCGAGGTGAAGATCCGCATCAAAGACCTGCAAGCTGAGCTGGCCCAGGACATCTCCGCCCTGAACGACGAGATCGGGGGCTTCAGAAGGCAGACCAACGACCACTTCGCCAAGTTCCGTTCGCAGACCCGGGACCAGCACGACTCCATCCATCACAGACTCGCCGACCTGGGCCTCATGATCGAACGCCTGCTGAAGAGATTGGACGCGTAGTCACGAGGTTGCCCCCACCCCACCGGGGTCCACCTCCCAAGATCCAACCCGCGACCCCGAGATTGCCGTATCCGGTTCGAGGTACTGCCCGGAACCCGCTATGCTTGCTTAAGCAGCGAGCGGCCGTAGCTCAATGGATAGAGCATCTGACTACGGATCAGAAGGTTACGGGTTCGACTCCTGTCGGCCGCGCTCCACACGAAAGGCCCCTGAACAGGCATTACGCCGTCAGGGGCCTTTGGCTTTCCGATCTTCAACCGGTCTCATCCGCCTCTTCGGGAGCCACTTTGGGAGCCACCGGCCGAAGTTTCCCGAGGAGAGCGCCGGAAATCGCCTCTGTCGCCGCACGCTTGTCACCCTCCAGCAGGTGACCATGGACATCCTTGGTGATCGAGATGCTGGCGTGCCTGAGAACCTCTGAGACGACGTGGAGCGGCGTACCTTGCGCGAGCATCAGCGACGCGCCGGAGTGCCGCAGCTCGTGGGGATGCCAGTGCCCGAGTCCAGCCTTCTTGGCGAGCTTGGAGAACAGGTGCGAGAACGTGTCCGGGTCCGAGGGGTTGCCGAAACCGTAGGAAAGATCAGCCCGTGATCCGTCCCGCTCTCGCCCGCTTGGAGCCGCTCTTGGTTGTGCGCGACCTTGTGCTTCTTGAGGGCTTCGACCAGCTCAGGAGTGAGGCACAGCAGCCGTCGTGACCGCTTCGTCTTCAGCTCCGAGATCACGAGCTTGGTCCTCGTCGAAGCATCCGGATCACGGTTCTTCATCCGCTTGACGGCGTGCGTGATGCGGAGCGTACGCGCTTCGGGATCGAAGGCGTTCCACATGAGCCCGAGAGCCTCGCCGCGCCGCGCCTGGAACAGGCAAAAGACGCATACGGCGACGCACGCCCCCAACGCGAACGGGCCTGGATCCGCTTCCTGGACCCCGGCCGCATGGCCGCCTACCGGCTATCCACCTACGTACACCTCGGCGACGAACAACGGGGCATCGACGAGGGCCAGGCCGCCCTCAACGCCCTGTCGCACGAGACCGACCACAAGAAGATCGCCGCCGTTCACGCCGACATCGCCGCAGCCCAACTCCGCATTGGCGACCTCGACGAAGGCATCGCCGGCGGACGCCTGGCCCTGGAAACCGCCCAACGCACCGAATCCGGCTGGGCCTTTCAACAACTCGCCGGAGTAGAGAACGCACTCACCGGCAAGCGCGACGCCACGGCCCGTGAACTTCTGGCCGCTATCAACGCGGCGCACCGGAGCCTGAGCCAACCATCTGCATGACCACATCGAGCATGCAGCCCCGCGCTGCCGAATTGTTCTTGTAGGCATCAAGCGGCGGCGCGGCGCGCCGCCGTACGCCCCGCGCCAGCGTCCCCGTGCCGCACTGCGGCCTGGGGGCCGGTCGCGGCACGGGCGCCGCGCGGGGCATCGCCGTAGACGCGGCCCGCCGTACCCAACGAACCCGCAGATCCCAGCGTCACGCCGCCGCAGTCCGGGTCAGTCGTCCTCATCGAGCAGCCCAAGAGCTTCCGGAGACTCCTGCAGAAACTCGCGGAACGCAGGGTCAGACTCCGACTCGGCCCGCTCGCGGATCAACGCGATCAACTTGGACCGGTCACCAGCCGACAGCTGACAGAGCCGGTAACTGATCCACTCCAGTTGCTTCACCGCGTCATCGGGATCAACGACCTCGTCATCACTCCCTTCCAGGAACCACGCCAGGTCCATAACCAGTTCGGCCAGTGTTCGAACCAGCGCCCCATCACCCTGCATGCGCTGATCATGCCGTTGGGCGGTTTCACAGGCAATACGCCTCCGGCGGGGGCGCTCCGGCTCCAGGATGCTCGCCGCGGCCGGCCGAAGGCCGGAGGTGGCCGAGGTTGAAGCCTGATCATTCCGCCCGCTCAGTCCCAGTCTCCGGCTGCCGGGTGACCGGTGCTTGCTTACTGATCTCCGGAGCCATGCACATGGACATCCGGTGCATCCTTGAGCCCGGCAAGGAGGCCGGCCACCAAGCGCTCATGATGCACCCGTTCGATGGTTCGTGCCGCACTGCCCAATACAGCCGCCTTGGCCTCTCTGAGAGCGCCCGCACCTTCACCTATGAGCTGCTTCGTTACCAAGATCGAATCTATTACCCCCACGTCCCGCTCGGCCAGAAGACGCTGAACTGCTTCCATGCCGTCTTCCTGTCCGAGTAGTGGTCGGCATTCCGTCGCCAACGCGGTTAACCGCCTTGCGCGTTGAGGATCATGCCCACTGATTGCCATCGCCCCTCCTCATTGCCACACTGCGACGCCACCGCCTGGCTGGCAAAACAGGCGCAGGCCATCGTCCGGGGCCGTGTGCACTCCATACCTCGTAGCGGGCGTCGGGCTTCACCTTCAGTTGCATTCCGGTATCGAACCCCAGCCGCAGCGATCCGGACTTGAAAGCGACCGATGAGAGGACTGTCGCACCGAAGAGAATCAGGGCCGGTGCAACATCCTGCCGTGCAGGTAATAGGCGCGCCTTCACCCGATCGGGCGCACGCAGTGTGCTGAGCTCCGCTTCGGTTTCCACGTCCACTTGGGCTCCGCTGTCCAAAAGCAGCGTCAGTTGATAGCTCACACGGATCTGGATCACCTGCATGCCGCGGTACGGCAGCAGCCATCGGTCCTCCAGCTCGACCAGGTCTCCCGGCCGGTCCATATGAAGCCTCCTGTGGCCGTCGACCGCGTCGTCCGGTTGATCGCTTGACGCTCCGCATGCCCGTCACGTGGCCGTGTTCGGTGGGCATCAGTCAGGACCACGGGGAATTCAAAGGCTATCGACCGCCCTACCCGGGGTGTGCGTTTAAGTTCGTCCGTCCCTCTAGGCGCACCTTCCGGGAGCCACTTTTGGGAGCCACCCGAACGGACGATCTTGAACTGCGGCATACGGGAATGAACGGCGAGGATGCCGCCGGCCCAGGGGGTGGACGCCTACGAACGCTCATGAAGATCATTTGGGCACCTACGGATCAGAAGGTTACGGGTTCGACTCCTGTCGGCCGCGCTCCAGCTCAAAGGCCCATTCCCGGCAACGGGAATGGGCCTTTCTGGTTTCCGTACGGCCGAAGCAGCTGATTCCGGTCGGTCGAGGGCCTTGCGGGCCTCTGGTGATGTGATCCGCGAGACGGCGGGAAGCCGAGGTGCGTGGTCGGGTCGGTTGCGGGATGGAGAGTGGGTTCGGATCGTGTGGGCCTCGGTTCGCTCGTCGAGATACTCGTCCGGCCTCGCTCCTCACCTGTGACACGTCCGTAAGCTGAGGGGGTGTCCCCCGCATTGGTACTGCTCGACGGCGTCCGCTGGCGGGGTGGGCGGGTGGTCGGCGATCGCGCGCACACCCTGCTGGCCGTGCTGGCCTTGCACGGGCGGGCGGGGGTCAGTGACGAGCGCCTGGTCGAGGAGTTGTGGCCGGACGAGGCGCCGGCCAACCCGACGAAGGCGCTGCAGGTGGTCGTCTCGCGGACCAGAGCGGCGACGGGCGCCGACGTCGTGGTGCGGATCCCCCGTGGCTACCGGCTCGGGCTGCCCGCCGATCAGGTGGACGCGCTGCTGCTCGGCACGCTGGTGGAGCAGGCACGGGCCGCGCTGGGCGAGGACGACATGGCGCTCGCGCGGCACCGCGCGGAAGAAGCCATGGGTCTCCTGGACGGCAACCTGGACGGTGCCGCCGGTGCGCTCGCTGAGCTGCGGAGCGTCGCGGCCAGGTGGGTGAGCGAGGCACGGCGGGTGGCGGCGATCGCGCAAGGCAGGAGCGGTGCCCACGAGAGCGCGCTGCCGCTGCTGGAGGAGGTCGCGGCCGATCGGCCGCACGACGAGGAGCTGCTCGCCTGCCTCCTGCGCAGCGAGGCCGCCGTACGCGGTGCCGCCGCCGCGCTGGAGCGCTACGAGCGCTATCGCGCGGGCCTGGTCGCGCGGCTCGGCACCGAACCGGGGCCCGAGCTGGCCCGCGTGTACGCCGAGCTCCTCGTCGCGGACCGGCCGGTGCGGGCGGGCATCCTGTTCGACGGTTCCTCGCTGCTCGGCCGTGCCGGCGACATCCGCGCGGTGCACGCCCTGTTGCAGACCAACCGGGTGGTCTCCATCGTCGGTCCCGGCGGGCTGGGCAAGACGCGGCTGGCCCATGTCGTGGGCAGGAACGCCACGCAGCCCATCGCCCACTTCGTCGAGCTCGTCGGCGTCTCCTCGCCGGAGGGCGTGGTGGGCGAGGTGGGCTCGGCGCTCGGGGTCCGCGACTCGGTCAGCGGGCGTCATGCCCTGACCGCCGAGCAGCGCTCCGACGTACGCGCCCGGATCTCCCAGCATCTCGACCAGGCTCCGGCGCTGCTGATCCTGGACAACTGCGAGCACGTGATCGAGGCCGTCGCCGACCTGGTGGCGTTCCTGACGGTGACGACCCGCGATCTTCGGGTGCTCGTCACCTCGCGCGCCCCCCTGTCGATCCCCGCCGAACGCGTCTACCCGCTCGGCGAGTTGCCGACGGACGACGCGGTGGAGTTGTTCCGCCAGCGCGCCACGGCCGCCCGCCCGGGGGTGCGGATCGGCGAGGGCGCGGTCGAGGAGGTCGTCGCCCGCCTCGACGGGCTGCCGCTCGCGATCGAGCTGGCCGCGGCCAAGGTGCGGGTGATGTCGGTGGAGGAGATCGCGCGGCGGCTGGCGGACCGGTTCGCCCTGCTGCGCGGCGGGAACCGTACGGCTCCCGACCGGCACCAGACGCTGCTCGCGGTCATCGACTGGTCGTGGAACCTGCTGGAGGAGCCGGAACGCCGGGCGTGGCGGTGGTTGTCGCTGTTCGGCGACGGTTTCACGCTGGCCGCGGCCGAGCACGTACTCGGCCCGGACGCCCTGCACGTCGTGGACGCGCTGACCGAGCAGTCGATGCTGAGCGTCCGCGAGACGGCCTACGGCCTGCGCTACCGGATGCTGGAGACCGTCAGGGAGTTCGGGCGGATGCGGCTGAGGGAGGCCGGCGAGGAGGCGGCCGCTCGGGCGGCGCAGCGGGAGTGGGCCACGGCGTACGCGCTCGGTCACGCCACCCAGCTGTTCGGCCCGGCGCAGTTCGCCGCGGCCGACGCGTTGCGTGCCGAGGAGAGCAACCTCGCGGATCTGCTCCGGCAGGCTCTCGGCGAGCCCGATCCCGGCACGGCGATCCAGTTGCTGGCCGGCGTCGGCGCGCTGTGGTCGATCCGCGGCGACCATCCCCGGATCCTTGCTCACCGGGACGCCGTCACCCAGGTGATCACCGGTTGGCTGCCCCCACCACACCTCGTGGAGGCGACCAGGGCCGCCACGTTGATCATGCTCATGAACATCATGATCATCACCGACCGCCGGGACGATCCGCTGCGCGATCTCCTCGGCGCGCTGCCGATCAGTGACGCGACGGATTCCCGCGTGGCGGCGATGGCCACGGTGGCGCTCGCGACCGACGGCCCCGACCTGCGACGCGTGCTGTCGGAGTTGCGCCGCAGCCCCGACTATGACGTGGCCCTGGCGGCGACGCACGCGAGCGTTCACGTCCTGGAGAACGCGGGAGACGTGGCCGGGGCGATCGAGGCCGCGGAGCGGACCCTGACGATGCTCCGCGAGGACGACGGGCCGTGGTTCCCCGCGATCATGCATGCCGTGCTGGCCCACCTGGTCATGCATCTCGGCGACAGGCGACGGGCGGTCGGGCACGCTCGAACCGCCATTCCCGTGCTGAGCCGGCTCGGCGCCGCCGACGACGAGACCCAGCTCCGCGCGCTGCTGCTGACCTCCGCGCTGGCCGACGGCGACCTCGGCGCCGCGGAGGCCGAGCTCGCCGCGATCAGCCGGATCAACGACAACGAGGCCGTGCTCGGCGGGATGGCGATGGTCTCGTTGTGCACGGCCGAGCTCGCCCTGGCCCGCGGCGAGACGGCCGCCGCGCTCGCGGAATATCGCCGGGCCGTCCAGCGGGCGCGTGACCTGCGCCTGCCGGGGATACCGCACGAGGGTTCCATGCCGTGGACGATCGTCGCGGAGTCGGTCTCCCTGACGGCGTACGCGTACCACGCCCCACCGGAAGCCGTCCGGTACGGCGAGGAGCTGTTCTCCCTCGTCGGCGGCCACGACGTGCTGTCCGCGGAAAGCCCCGTCATCGACTACCCGTTGTGCGGCTCCATGCTCTTCGCGCTCGGCGCCTGGGGGCTGCTGCGGGATGCCATGCCTTCCGGCGACGCGATCCGGTTGCTGGTGCTGGCCGAGCGGTTCGCGTACAACGGCATCGTGCCGAGCATGACCTTCGAGCGGATCGAGCCGTACGCCGAGCGGGCAGCGCCGGGGATGATCGCCACCGTGCGAGCCGGGTACGGCGACCGGCGCGGCTCCGACCTGCTCGACGAGGCGCGGGATCTCGTCGAGCAGGTCTCCGGCCGTGGCGGGCGGGGGTCACATGTGCCGCTTGTAGCTGCGTACCGACAGGGGCGCGAAGATCGCGATGACGATCAGGCACGCCAGGAGCGTCCAGGCCACCTCCCCGCTGACGAGGGCGCCGTTGGCGAGGTCGCGGGCGGCCGTGACCAGGTGTGAGACCGGGTTGACCCGGACGAACGCGGCCAGCCAGCCGGGCAGGGTCTCGACGGGGACGAACGCGTTCGACAGGAACGTCAGCGGGAACAAGATCATCATGGAGATGCCCTGGACGGCCTGGGCGCTGCGGGCGATCGTGCCGACCCAGGTGAAGACCCACGCCAGCGACCAACCCGTGACGATCGCCAGCAGGATCGCGGCGAGCACGCCGCCCACTCCGCCGCCCGGACGATAGCCCATCACCAGGCCCATGGCGAAGGTCAGCGTGGCCGCGATCGTGTAGCGCAGCAGGTCGGCGACCATCGGGCCGGCGAGCGGCGCGATCCGGGCGATCGGCAACGACTTGAACCGGTCGAAGACGCCCTTCTCCATGTCCTCGCGGAGTTGCGTGCCCGTGGCCATGCACGTCGTCAGCACGGTCTGGGCGAGGATGCCGGGGATCATCAGCGGGAGGTAGCTCTCCACGTCGCCGGCGATGGCGCCGCCGAAGATGAAGGCGAACATCGCGGTGAACAGGATGGGCTGCAGCGCCACGTCGAAGAACTGCTCCGGGTTCCGGCGCATCTTCTTGAGCGCCCGCCACGCCATCGTCAGGGTCTGGCCGACCGTCTCCCCCAGGGAGACGCGCCGGTGGGCGGACGCCACGCGGTCGGCGGCCCGGACGGCCTCGCGGGCGGGTGCGATCGTGGTGCTCATCGGTTCTCCTCCGTGCCGGTCCGGCCGTCGCCGTCCGTCTCGTGGCCGGTGAGGACGAGGAACACCTCGTCCAGGCTGGGCTTGGCCACGCTGACCGAGGAGATCGACACCCCGGCGGTGCGCAGCGCGATCAGTACGTCCGCGGCCAGGTCGGCCTGGTCGAGTGCGACGTTGAGGCGGCCCTGCTCCGGGCTGAGCACCGGGTCGGAGCCGAGGACGCGCCGTACGACCCGCACGGCGGTGGGCACCTCGTCCGGATCGGCGAGCAGCAGCTGGAGGGCGGAGTTGCCGACCGCGGTCTTCAACTCGTCGGGGGTGCCCTCGGCGACCTTGCGGCCGTGGTCGATGACGGCGATGCGATCGGCGAGCTGGTCGGCCTCGTCCAGGTACTGGGTGGTCAGCAGCACCGTGCAGCCGTCGGCGACCAGGCCGCGGATGGTGTCCCACATCTGGCCGCGCGTGCGCGGATCGAGCCCGGTGGTCGGCTCGTCGAGGAAGATCAGCGGTGGCTTGGTGATGAGGCTGGCCGCCAGGTCGAGGCGCCGGCGCATGCCGCCGGAGAAATGCGCGATCGGCTTGTCGGCGGCCTCCTCCAGGCCGAACTGGCCCAGCAGGTCGGTGGCGATGCGCCGGGCGCGCGGCGCGGCGATGCCCTGCAGGCGGCTGAAGAGCCAGAGGTTCTCGCGGGCGGTCAGGTTCTCGTCGACCGACGCGTACTGTCCGGTGACGCCGACCAGCTGGCGAATCACGTGCGGGTTGCCGGCCACGTCGACCCCGAAGATCTCGGCCCGGCCCGCGTCGATCTTCAACAGGGTGGCCAGCATGCGTAGTGTCGTGGTCTTGCCGGCGCCGTTCGGGCCGAGGACGCCGAAGATCTCTCCGGGGCGTACCTCGAGGTCGATCCCGTCGACGGCTCGGTGCTCGCCGAACGTCTTGGCCAGCCCCTCCGCACGTACGGCCAGGTCGGTGTCCCCGGTACGTTCGAGTTCTGTGGTGCTCATGGCTTCACTCTCGGCGGCCCCGGTTTCACGGCACCCTCGGCCAGGTTTCACCGGTTCTACGGACCGACCCCGAGTTGTGCCGCGATCTCGTCCAGGCACCGGGGCTCCAGCCCGGCCAGCGGGGTGATGATCTCGCTGACGAAGCCGCGGGCGAGTGAACGTCTGACCAGGTCGGGGGACGGCCGGCCACCGGTGGCCGCGGCGAGTGCCAGGCAGTAGGCCGCGTCCTCGTCGAGGTCGTCGATGACGGCGACCGCCTCGCGCTGGAGCCCTGCTTCGAGCATCGCCTCGACCAGCCCGGTGAGCACGCTCCCGGCCGGCACCTCGGCCAGCCGGCCGGCTTCGACGCGGTAACGGTCCCACAGACGCAGGCGGACGACCGCCTCCACCGGTACGGTCACGGTCGTCGCGACGCTTCCCGTCACCAGAACGGCGTGCTGCGCCAGGTCCAGGAGCGTCCGGTGCTCCTCGGCGAGCCCGGTGGCCCGGCAGGCGGCGGCCAGCCATGGACGGGCCCAGATGCCGTCATCGAAGGTCAGGGTCAGGTCCGCGATTCGGGTGAGCTCGGCCGTGAAGTCGCGGCACAGGGCCTGGTGACCGGAGTCGCACAGTTCGACGACCATCGCGGCCACCCGCTCCTGCCGGCGCGCGACGTCAACAGGGGAACCGGCGCCTGACTCGCGCAGCAGCGAGATCGCTCCGGCGATGTCATTCGACAACAGATGCCCACGCACCCTGAGGGCAAGGGCCCGGGGGTCGCCCGCGTTCGCGGCCAGGTTCATCGCCTGGTCGATGCGCCCGGTGCGCAGGAGCAGTTCGACGAGATCGCCGCGGACGCGGGATCGCCATCCGCCCGTGCCCGGCTCGTCGACGTTCTCGACGCCTTCGAGCACCAGGTCGATGAGCAGGTCGAGGTCGGCTGACGGGCGGTCGCCGAGGGCCTCGGCGGTGCCCAGGAGGATGTCGATCCGGTCCATTTCCTCCGCCTGGAACGCCGCGGCGATCGCGAGAGTGTGCTCCAGACGGCCGAGGGACGCGGCCGCCGTCGCCACCGGGGTCGCCTCCCACCTGGCCTTGTGGTCATTGACGTCACTCAGCACCGTGCGCAGCGCCAGGTCCATGGCCGCCTCAGCCAGCTCCGTCCTCCCGGCGCCATCGGCGGCGCGTGCGAATGCCGCCAGGACGGCAGGAGACGCCGCGCTCACGCTCTCCTCGAGTGCCGCGCCGATCTCTCCCACCACGGGGTCGGCGTCCTGGGGTGTGCCGCTGTCGAGGATGGCCAGCGCGGTTTCGGAGAGGGACTCCGCCCGGATGACGGGGTCGGCGATGTCCCGTCCGAGGGAGGTCGCCAGAAGCAGGTGCCCGTTGTTCCGGGCGGACGCCGCGGCCTGAGCCAGCAGGTCGTCGCGCTCTCCGGGCGTCGCGGCCGCGCTCTGCCGGGGATCGTGACCATGGGCGGCGAGAGTGGTGTGGACGAGCCTGCCGGGATCGTGGAACTGGAGGGCCGCCGCGTCCGAGGGCAGCAGGCCGAGCAGGTGCCGAGCCCGTTCCTCGTCCTGGTAGGCCGCCGACTCCACGAGTTCGGCCGCGGAGAACTCACGGTTCAGCGCGGCGAGAAGCACCTCCGGTACGTTCCGGCGTCCTCCCTTGGCGAAATGGTCTTCGCAGGCGCGCAGCAGGGCGATTCTTCGGTCATCTCGGTCCAGGGCCGAGAGGAGGCGGAGCAGGCGGTCGATCTCGCCGAGGGCACCGCACGCTTGGGCGAGATAGCCGTATATGTCCGGCCGGTCCTCGTCATCGGCATGGACGACGGCCTCCTCGACCAGGTCCCGCGTCAGCTCCGGGTCGATCTCGGCCAGGGGACCGGCGACCGTGACGATCGACCAGGCCCGCTGATGACCGGACAGGCCGTGCAGATGATCGGTGACGATTCGACGGGCGATGCCGGCGGCATCGGGCTCGCCCTGTCGTGCCAGGGCGAGGGCCGCGTGCATCGCATGCTCCACTCGCTCCAGCTCCAGCCTTCCCGGTACGGCCATCGCCTCCAGGACGAGACTCCGGGCCTCGACCGGCCGGGAGCCGAACAGGGACTCCCCGACCGCCAGCAGGGCGTCCGCGCGCGAATAGGCGTTCTGGAGCGTACGGGCCAGCTGGACCCCTTCCTCGGTCCGGCCGAGCCGTACCAGGAGCAGCGGATACGAGGAGGGCACCCGGCGGCTGTCGTCCTCGATGCGCATCCTCAGCAGGGAGACCCGGGCCAGCATGGTGAGGTCGCAGCCCGGGTCCGCCGCGAGCAGCCTGGACGCGTGCGACACCTCGGACAACGCGGCCAGATCGCCACCGGTCCGGCGGCGGAGCAGGGCACGCCGCTCGGGCGAAGCCAGCCTGGCCAGGGTGTGGCCGGCGCCCTCGGCGAGCAGGAGGGTCGGGTAGGCGTCGGTCAGGTAGTCCGGCGTCTCGTCGGGCCACCCGGCCTCGGCGAAGCCGAGCGCCCACGCGTCGATGGCGGCGCGGGTGTGCGCGACCTCCTCCTGGTCCAGATCCTCCCGTACGGTGGCCACCAGGGTGTCGTGCGCGAGCGTGTACCTGGTCGTCCGGCCGGGCCGCGGCTCCACCACGCGGGAGAGCTCCCGTTCCAGGGTCCGGCGGATCGCCAGCGGGGCGTCGTGGGTCAGCGAGGCGATGTCCCTGCTGCTCAGCGCGCCGCCGGCGACCGCCGTCGCGGTCAGGACCCGGCGCGGCAGCGGCTCGGTGAGCACGTGATCCAGCTCCTGGCGGGCGCGCAGGAGCAGGCTGGTCGCCAGGGGGAAGGGCTCCAGGACCCGGCGGCGGCAGCCGCGCAGCGGGTGGCTCCCGTCCACGTCCAGGGGAACGTGGGGGTGGCGGCTCGTCACCAGGACGTGCGCCGTCGTCCCCAGGCCGGTCGGCAGCTGCGAGGCGATGCTGGGCTCGGCAAGCTCCCGGAAGTCGTTCTCGTCCAGGCCGTCGACCATCAGCACCAGGGGACGTCCGCGCCGCTCGTGGTCCCGCACCGCGCGTTCCCAGAGGCTGAGGAAGGCGGCCGCGTCCGGTTCGGCGGGCGGGAACTCACCCAGCAGGGCCGCCAGTTGCTCGCACACCGCGCGGTGGAACTGCTGGACCCGCATCTGCCCGTCACGCCGGGAGATGACGAACGACACCATGTCCATCTCGGGATGGGCACCCGTGGCGAAATGCGTGACCAGTGACGTCTTTCCCGCCCAGGGCCCGGCGACGAGCAACAGGTACGGCTCCGGCCCGGTCGCGAACGCGGTGAGCTCCGCGAGCTCCTCCTCCCGCCCGGTCAGCTCCGGGCAGCGGGCCGCGTACTGGCGCAGGAGCGCCTCGTAGGCCGGGCGACGCCGCTCCTCCGCCGGTTGGGGGACGCTGATCCGCTCCGGTACGACGCCGTGGCCGGCCAGGAGCGCGCGTGCGGCCGCGGTGCTCGGATCGGGCTCCCGCTCGGATTCCGCACGCGGTTCGTACATGCCGATCGCGGCGGCCAGGCGTACCGCTTCGAGACCGCCGGAGCGCGCCGACTCCACGACCACGCCGACGGCCGAACCCTGGCAGACGACGGCGGCACCCGAGAAACCGCTCCAGTCACGCGCCTCCAGGAGGCGCCCGTCCGCCCGATGCAGGGCCAGGCGCCCCCGCTTCACGCTCGAACCCAGCGGGATGAACCCGTCGATCTGGTCGCTGTCACGCCAGGTGGCCCTGTCGCCGTCTCTCCAGGTCCGGTGGCGGGGAAACCCGACCGCGGTGAACGGCAGCCGCCCGTGGGAGCCCTCCGGGACGACCCCGACGGCCACGGGAGCGAGCTCGCCGAGGCGGACGTCCGGGGCGAGTTCGACCAGCGCGATGTCCGCCCGGACGCCCTTCCAGACGGTCCGGCCGGCCACCGTGATCTCCTCCGGGCCGCCTCCGAACAGCCGTACGCTGACCGCGGTCCCACCCTCGACGACGTGCCCGGCCGTCACCACCAGGGACGTGGCCAGCCGCAGCCCTGAGCCGTACCCCGTCGCGCCCGGCCGCTCGACCAGGACCTCGACGCACCGTCCGACGAGCGAGCCGACCATGCGGGACACCGTCTCAACGCGGCAACTCGGGCAACCGGTCGGTCACCGAGAGCGGACGGCCGTCCTCGTCGGTAGGCGTGAGGGTCATCCGGACCCGCTGGGTCCGGACGCCGCTCCGCTTGCCCTCAGCACCCAGTTCGGCCACCCACAGCTTCAGCCCGCCCTTCCCGCCCGCTTCCCGCGTCACAGCGACCTCGAACTCCAGCTCCACGGCCCCGACACCGAACCTCACCCCACGCCCCTGCCCATCCTCCTGCGCCGTCTCCAGCTGGTCGCGGAGCACGCGGATGTAGTCGGCCAGGGGGACACCCTCGGACTCGTTCATCAGATCACCCATCGTTGGTCAGGTCCGCCGGACATGATCCCAATGGTGACCCAAGACGGCCTGCGGCACCCGGTCTTCGGCTCCCTCCAGCCACCGCCGACTTCCATCTTCAGCGATGGAAAACGCCGCACGTTCATGTCGTCGGGGTGCCGTACGGTGTACGCCATGATCACCCCCGACGGTCCGCGTTACCCCTGGGCCGGCCTTCTCCGTACCGTGAACCGCAGGATTCACGAGCGGCATGAACGAAGCGTGGCTTCCGCGCCGCCGCGGTCCCGGCACCTCGTGGAAGCACATCGTCCTCCGGAATGGCTGGGGACGACGGGTGTCGGCGAAGAAGAGCTGGCGCGGCACGAAGAACGGCTCGGCATCCGCCTGCCACCGAGCTATCGGGAATTCCTCCAGATCTCCAACGGCTGGGACGTGGAGAGCTATTCGTGTCTGCATCTGCTGCCTCTGGCCGAGGTCGGCTGGACCCGTGACGTTGACCCTCACCTCGCTGAGACATGGGGCGACCCCATGGGCGACACCCTCTACCTCTCGGAGTACATCGACGGCCAGGTCTGTCTTCTCTTTCCGGGCGTGGTGGCGCCCGACGGGGAATGGCAGGCGTGGGACTTCGCCACCTGGCATCCGGGAGTGCTCGAATACCGATCGTTCTGGGATCTCATGACGCGCATGTGTCCGGAGTTCGCGTCGGAGGCTTCGTGATCCGGCCGTCCACGCCACCAGCTGTGCATCGTCCGAAGCCGCCCAGGACCTGAGATGACGGCGGTCAGTGCCCGTGGGGCCGGAAGTAGTGCCTCACCATGTACGCGGTGACCTGCTTGCCGATCTTCGCGCCTGCCACGTCGGCCGTACGCGTGTGGATGCCGCCCCAGACGCGGGCGTTGACGACCTCGGCGAGCGCCTGCGAGAAGCTACGGAAGTGCCGGGTGGTGCCCGAGTCGGCGCTGTAGCCGCTGAAGGGGATGTTGTCCCGGCCGAAGAAGTGCGCCAGCGCCGACATGCTCGCCCCGGTGAAGCAGGTGTGTCCTGACGTGAAGTCGGGGTGCGGCGGCGTGACGAGCAACGGCATCCAGCCGGGATCGCCCGCCGTGTCCGGGTTGCCGTCGTCGTCGGCGAGCTGGATCGCGGTGACCGGCCGCCAGAAGTTCCACGCCGCCTTCTCGTTGTAGCAGGCGATCGTGGCGTCGGCCTCGGCCATGTCGACCATCGCGAACATCCGCGCCGTCTGGAGCGTGCTCAGCCGCTGTTTCGTGGCGAGCTGGCGCTTGATCTCCCATTCGGCCAGGTGCCGGTCGTGCCACCAGATCGCGGCCTGCGTCTGGTCGGCCGTCCTGACCGTGCTGGTCGCCGAGCCGATCGCCTTGACCTCGTTGAAGTCGCGGGTGTAGCGCTCGCTGGTGAGCGACGGCGGGCCGGAGGTGCGGAACATGGACGCGCTGGGCAGGAGGAACGGCTTGAGGTGGGCGACCCAGGCCCCGTCGGAGGCGTTCGTGGGAGGCGCCGGCCGCCACTGGCCCGGCTGGGTGCCGACGGTCCAGGTCTGGTTGCCGAAGGCCCCGTCGTTCGCCCGGGCGGCGATCATCGCGGCGGCCGCCTGGTTGCCCACGGCGATCCCGCGTTGCTTGGCGGCGCCGTCGGGGATGGCGGCCAGCGACTCGTCGTACTGCGTCCGCAGCCTCGCCTCCTGGGCCGGGAACAGCGCGCTGAGCACGCCGAAGCCGGCGGTCGCGACGGCCGCGGGCGTCGACGCGGTGCCGCCGGCGGGCGGGGCGACCAGGTACGGCCGGTAGGGGGTGCCGGCGATCGCGTTCACCGCGTCGTAGACGGCGCCGTGGACCATGGCGAAGCTGCGTGCCTGGACCTGCGGCTGCTGACGGGCGATGTCCCAGATCGCCGTCTCGGCGTTTCTGTCCCAGACGATGACGGCATTCTCCGGCGCGGGAGAATCCGACGCGTGCGCCGACGACGAGCCGAGTCCGATCGGCGTCCCCGCGGCGACGACTCCCGCGACGGCTAAGCAAATGGCCTTGCGCCGCAGGACAGCCGCCCTGCCCGGCTCACGTGATTCAAGCATGCGAGCAAACTACTCTTCAGGTCACACGCGTTACAGCGGCCGGAATTTGGAATATCGATAATGGCTTGACCGAAATTCCGAAATGCTTATGACATCGATGCCACCCGCTCCTGGTCCTCGAGGAGGCTCAGGACCGTGGCGACGTCGTCGGCGCTGACCGTCTGGTGGAGGCCCTTGTGGATCTCGTCGTCCGCGAGCCGGACACCGCGCCGGGTCGCGTAGAGGACGCCCTCGTCACTGTAGAAGAACGACCAATCGGGGAACGCGGTCCGTAGTGCATCGACATCGTGACCCACTGTAGTCATGTCGTTACTCTAGCGGCCGGGCCGGGAGCCGGTCCAGAGGCCGGAACGAGAGCCCCTGGATCGTGTGGGAACGATGCCATATCGTACGGAGCATGACGTCCGTCTCCGTTCTCGACGAGGGCTGGGAGTTGCGGGGTTACCTCGGCGACGACTGGCAGTTGCACCGCGCCCAGCTGCACGCCCGCGACGGCCGGGACACCGGAGGGTGGGTGCCCGCCCGGGTCCCCGGGAGCGTCCTGGCCGACCTGCTGGCCGCGGGCCAGGTGCCCGACCCGTACGTGGGCCGGCAGAGCCTGCTCTCCGAATGGGTGCCGCAGCGCACCTGGGTGTACCGCACCCGCCTGCGCACCCCCGCCCTCGCCCCCGCGGAGCGCGCGTTCCTGGAGTTCGACGGCATCGACTACGCGGCCGCCGTCTACCTCGACGGGCACCGGATCGCGACCCACGAGGGCACGTACGTCCCGCTCGTCGTGGAGGTGACCGACCTCCTCGGCCCCGGCGAGCACACGCTGGCGGTCGTCATCGATCCCGCGCCCGTCAGCGAACCCCAGGTCGGTTACACCGCCAAGGTCGACGTGCACAAGGGCCGCATGGGCTACGGCTGGGACTTCTGCCCCCGCCTCGTCCACCAGGGCCTGTGGGCCCCGGTACGCCTGCGCACGACCGGGCCGCTGCGGGTGACCGACGTGTGGGCCAGGCCCGTGATCACCGGCGGGACCGGCCAGGTCCGGGTGAGCCTGGCGACGGAGGGAAAGGGCGAGGGCACCGCCACGTGCACCCTGCGTACGGCCGACGGCGAGATCGTGGCCGAGGCCACCGTCCCCCTCGACGGCCGCGACCCGGCCGCCGAGATCACCCTCCAGGTCGAGTCCCCCCGCCGCTGGCACCTCAACGGCACCGGCGAGCAGTCGCACCTCTACACGCTCACCACCACCGTCCATGAGAGGCAGGGGAGGCACGGGAGGCAGGGGAGGCACGGGAGCGACGAGCACCGCCTCCGCCTCGGCTTCCGCGACCTCCGCTTCACCCGCGACCCCGAAGCCCCGCCCACGGCCCTGCCCTACCGCCTGACCGTCGACGGCCATCCCACCACCATCAAGGGCTGGAACTGGGTCCCGGCCGACGCCCTCTACGGCGCCACCGATCCGGCCAAGCTGCGCCACCTCCTCACCCTCGCCCGCGACGCCGGCGTGACCATGCTGCGGGTCTGGGGCGGCGGGCTCATCGAGAGCGAGACCTTCTACGACCTGTGCGACGAGTACGGGATCCTCGTCTGGCAGGAGTTCGCCCAGTCCAGCTCCGGCATGCGCAGCCTGCCCAGCGACGACGAGGTGTTCGTGGCCCGGATGGCGGCCGAGGCCGAGCGGATCGTCCCCACCCGCCGCAACCATCCCAGCCTGGCCGTCTGGTGCGGCGGCAACGAGTTGCAGCGGGCCGACGGCGTGCCGCTGAAGGACGAGGACTCCCCGGTGCTGGCGGCCCTGCACGAGGTGGTGGCGCGGCTCGACCCGGACCGGCACTGGTTGCCGACCTCACCGTCGGGGCCGGTGTTCGGCAACACCTTGGAGAGCGTGCGCACGAGCCCGGAGCAGCACGACGTGCACGGGCCCTGGGAGCACCAGGGGCTCTCCGACCACTACCGGCTCTACGACGAGGGCCGCGGCCTGCTGCTGAGCGAGTTCGGCGTGGAGGGGATGAGCAACCTGCGGGCGATCGAGTCCGTCGTGCCCGCCCCCGAACGACGGCTCCCGACCACCCGCAACCCCGTCTGGGACCATCTCGGCCGCTGGTGGAACAACGAGCCCCTGGTGCAGGAGGCGTTCGGCGGCGCCATCGGGGATCTGGCGACGATGTCCAGGGCCGGCCAGTTCCTCCAGGCCGACGGCCTGCGGTACGCGATCGAGGCCAACCGGCGCCGGCCCTCGTGCTGCGGCGTGCTGCCCTGGCAGCTCAACGAGTCCTTCCCCAACGGGTGGTGCACCGCGGCCGTCGACTATTTCGGCGAGCCGAAGGCGGCCTACCACTACGTGCGCCGCGCGTACCGGCAGGTCCATGTGAGCGCGCGGCTCCCGGCGCCGCGCGTGACGGGCGGGGAGTTGAGCGCGGCGGTCTGGGCCTGGTGGGACGGCGGGCCGGCCGCCGTCACCGCGCGGGTCCTCCGCCTCGACGGAAGCCGGGTCGCGGAGGAGCGCTGGACGCCTGCCGCTCCCGGCCAGGTCGGCGAGCTCAGGTGCGCGGTCGATCAGACCTTCCTGCTCGACCTGTCCGTACGGGCGGGCGACCGTACGGCGACGAACCGGTACCTGCTCACGGCCGGCACCGACTTCCGCGACCTGCTCGCCCTGCCCGAGGCCCGCGTCAGCGCGCACGTGGAGCCCCACGGGACGGCGTGGACGCTGCGGCTGAGGCACGAGGAGGGGCCGGCGGTCCCGTTCCTGCGCCTGCTCGACGCCCGCCCGGCCACCGAGCCCGGCTGGGTGCGCTGGGACGACAACGCCATCGATCTGCTGCCCGGCGAGGAGCGCGTCCTGCGCGGCGAGTGGGACGGCGTGCCGCCCGAGGACCGCCGCGTGCTGCTCGACGCCTGGAATCTCGGGCCGCGCGTCTTGATGGAGCCCCCGATATTCCCAGCTAAGGCTAACTATATGCATTAGTCTTGCGACCGTGAGTAACGGTGACGCTGCCGGTTCGGCCCTCCTCCGCCGTACCACCTCCCGCATCCTGCACCGCATCGGACGGCGTGGCGCGTCGCTGGCCTTCGTGGGCCTGCTGTGCCTGGCCATCGCCGCCTCTCTCGCGTTCGCGCCCGCCGGCCAGCGCGCCACCCCGGGCTACGCCGTGCTCGCCTCCGTCGCGCCGCTGAACTTATGGGCGCTGGCCTGGTGCGTCACCGGCGTGCTGTGCCTGGTGCAGATGTTCGGGCGGTCCGACCGGATCGCCTTCGCCGCCGCCACGGCGCTGGTACTGCTCTACGGCCTGATCAATCTGATCTCCACCTTCACCGGGGCCAACCCGCGCGGCTGGGTCGCCGGGGCGGTGTGGCTGGCGTTCGGCGGCTGGATCGCGCTGATCGCCACCTGGCCTGAGGCCACCCCGCCGCCGGGGCGGTTCCCCGGGTCCACGCCGGCCGGGGCGGCGGCCGTCGTCGTGGCCGACGCCGGAGGGATCATCCAGTCGTGGAACCCCCAGGCCGCCGCGCTGTTCGGGTGGAGCACCGAGGAGGCGGTCGGGAGACCCCTGACGATCCTGATGCCACCGCGCTTCCGCGAGCAGCACGTGGCCGGGCTGAGCCGGGTGCTCGCCACCGGCCGCTCCGACCTGGCCGGGCGCGTCATCCCGCTGGTCGGCGTGCGGCGCGACGGCAGCGAGTTCGGCATCGCGCTGAGCGTCAACGCCTGGCAGAGCGACGACGGCATCGCCTACACCGGGGTCATCCGGCCCATAGGAGGCGGCGATGCTGACTGACGTGCTCATCCAGATCGCCATCGGAATCGTCCCGCTCGGCGTGGCGTACCTCGCCTTCCGCTCCGCCACCGACGCGAACCGGAAGACGCACCAGACCGCGCTGCTCCAGGTGGAGCGCCAGGCCGAGCTGGAGCGCTCCAAAGTCGACGCCGACGCCTTCCTGCGGGCGAAGACGATCTACGAGGACGCCCTGAGCCAGTTGGAGAAGCAGCTCGCCCGGATGCAGAGCCAGGCCGCTCAGGTGGGCGCCGACCTGGCCACCGAGCAGGACGCCTCCACCTCGATGCGCGACCAGATCCGCCGGCTCCAGGCGCAGATCAGAGCGCTCGAACGTACGGTGCTGACGTTGCGCGCCCAGCTCCTCGCGGCGGGCCTGGCCCCAGCGCCCTCCTCCGAGACCACGGGCCCCTACCAACGCCGGCACCCGCCGGCGGAATGAACACGGCGAGACGAATGACGGTGGACAAGCGCCGCTCCCTTCTGTCACCATCGTTGACATGATCATGCGAAGGGAGGGCGCCACCGCCCTCGTCCGGTGACTGATCTCGTGCAGCTGGAAGCTGCCGCGATCCGCGCACAATGGCTGGGCCGAGCGCTCTCGACGCTGCCCGCCGACCGTCCGGCCGCAGAGGCCGCCATCTCCGCCCTTTACCGGCTGATCGGGCGACCCCCGCCCCGATTCCACTGGGTCGCCTCGCCCCTCGCCGCCCTGGCGACCGCCCCCGTCGGGCTCCGGCCCTCCGAGAGCACCGAGCGCGTGCACGAGTGGCCGTTGCGGGCCCGCTTCTCCGAGGTCAAGGCCAGGCTCTGCGGGAGCATCGACGCCCTCGTGCGACCGGCGCAGCTCCCGATCGACCGGACCCTCCGTCAAGAGGTGCAGTTCTCGCTCCTCGGCTCCGTCAGCCGCTGCCTCCTCCCGTCCCTGCAGCGGGCGCACAGCGGGGAACACCACACCACCTGGTACAACGTCCAGTACGTCAACTGGGTCGCCTACTACGACGCCCTCCACCGGGTCGCCGGCGTGGCGTTCACCGACGACCAGCGGCGGCAGTTCGACCTGTGGACGGCCGTGGCCCGGTCGTGCCACTGGTGGTGGCCCGGCGAGCACGTGTGCGTCGTGTCCGAGCGGCCGGTGGCCCTGCACACCGAGACCGGCGACGGCGGGGCCTGGCTGCACCACGCTGGCGGCCCCGCCGTGCGGTACGGGGACGGGTGGTCCGTGCACGCCTGGCACGGCACCGTGGTGCCGTCCTGGGTGATCGAGGACCCGACCGTCGAGCGGATCGCGGGCGAGCGCAACGTCGAGGTCAGGCGGTGCGCGATCGAGAAGCTGGGCTGGGGCGCGTACATCGAGCAGGCCGGGCTGCGGCTGCTCGCCACGGCGCCCGACCCCGGCAACCCGGGCTCCGAGCTGCGGCTCTACGACATGCGCCGGGACCTGAGGGTGCTCCTCGCGGTCAACGGATCGGTCGAGCGCGACGGCCGCCGGCGGAAGTACGGGCTGACCGTCCCCGCCTACTTCGACGATCCGATCTCCGCCGCCGGCTGGACCTACGGGCTGTCCGGCGAGCAGTACTCCAGACTCCTACGCAGAACCTGAGGTGATTCCATGACTGTTACGCTCGCTTCCCTCTCCCGGCAGACCGGACTCGCCGTGCTCGACCACCTCGAGCAGTCGGTACGCATCCCCGTCGTCGACGGCCTCCAGGCCCAGGGCGACCTCATCGTCATCCCGCTCCCCGTCGTCGCCGGCTCCGTGCAGGCCCGGCCCGAGGCCCGCTGGCAGCACGTTCCCCCCGAGGGCGTCGAGCTGCTGCGCGGCGCGGCCGGCGGCAACCCGCACACGCTCGTCGCCGAACCGGGCACCTGCCGCTGGACCACGCAGGTCACGGACAGCGACAGGCTGGCGATCGGCATGTTCACCGCCACGGCCGTCGTCCATCTGCTTCATCCCGAGCACGGGGGCTCGGGATGCGCACCTGGCACGTACGTGGTCCGCCGCCAGCGCGAGCACGAAGGCCACCGCGCCCGGCTCGTCGCCGACTAGGCGAGCTGTCCGGCCCCGTGCACCTCGGCCAGCAGCTCGGCCGAGCGCATCCACGCCTTCCGGTCGGTCGCGGAGAAGGCCACGATCAGCTCGTCGGCCCGCGCGTGCTCGGCGAACCGGTCCACGTACGCCTTCACCTCGGCCGGGTTCCCCACGGCCGAATACCTGGCCATCTGCACGATCTGCTGTCCGGCCGGCGATTCGAGGATCATGTCGGCCTCCTCGGTGGTGAACGTGCGCCCCCGCCCGAGGAACCTGCTCACCCTGAGCCGCTTCGAGGCCAGGAACTGCTCCTCCGCCTCTTCCGTGGTCTCCGCCGCGATCACGTTGAGCGCGGCGATCACGTACGGCCGGTCGAGCTGCGCGGACGGCTTGAACTCCTGCCGGTAGACCTCGACGGCCTCCTCCAGCGCGGCGGGCGCGAAGTGGGAGGCGAACGCGTACGGGAGCCCCAGCGCGGCCGCGAGCTGGGCCCCGAACAGGGAGGAGCCGAGGATGTACAGCGGCACGTTCGTCCCCTTGCCGGGCGTGGCGTCCACACCCGGGATGCGGGACTCGCCGGTCAGGTAGCCCTGCAGCTCCAGCACGTCCTGCGGGAACGTGTCCGCGGCGGAGTGGGTGCGGCGCAGGGCCCGCATGGTCTGCTGGTCGCTGCCCGGGGCGCGGCCGAGGCCGAGGTCGATACGCCCGGGGTGAAGCGTCTCCAGCGTGCCGAACTGCTCGGCGATGGTCAGCGGGGAGTGGTTGGGCAGCATGACGCCGCCCGCTCCGAGGCGGATCGTCCGGGTGTGTGCGGCCACGTGGGCGATGAGCACGCTGGTCGCGGAGGAGGCGATGCTCGCCATGTTGTGGTGCTCGGCGTACCAGATCCGCCGGTATCCCAGCTCTTCGGCCCGCTGGGCGAGGGCCACGCTGGCGGCGAAACTGTCGGCCGCCGTCTCGCCCTCGCCGATGTGCGCCAGATCAAGGATGGACAGCGGCAGAGCCATGAGTACGCGCCTTTCGCAGTGCGGTGTGACCTGGCTGTGTGCAACAGCCGCGAATGCGCCGTTATTTCATGACCGCATGGAGCCCCCGCGCCGCGGGGGCTCCATGGTGTCGCGGGGCCTCAGGAGGCGGTGCAGCTGACCGTGGACGGAGTGCCGTTCTGGCCGGTGTGGCCGGCCAGGAAGCCGAACGTGGCCGTCGCGCCCGCGGCCACGGCGCCGTTCCAGTTGAGGTTCGTGACGCTGACGGTGCCGCCGCTGCCGGACAGGGTGCCGTTCCAGAGCTGGGAGATCGTCTGCCCGTTCGGGAACGTCCAGCCGACCCTCCAGCCGCTCATCGCGGACGTGCCCGTGTTCCGCACGGTGACCTCGGCCTGGAAGCCGTCCGTCCACTGGCGGGTCACCGCGTACGTGGCGGTGCAGCCGCCCGGCCCCCCGGTCGGGGTCACGGTCGGGGTCACGGTGGGGGTTACGGTCGGGGTCACGGTGGGAGTTACGGTCGGCGTGCCGGTGGGCGGCGGGGCGGCGATGGCGAGGTCGTAGGCGCGCTGCGGCACGAACTGGCCGGCCCCCGCGATGCACCCGTCCGCCTCGCCCGGCGGCTTGACCCAGAGGTAGGCGTCGATCGCGGAGTCACCCGTGTTCGTGGTGCTCCACGTGCCGGTGGCGCGGCCGGCGGGGTCGCACCACTCGCTGCCGGCGGGGCCGTTGCCGTTGCGGCTGGTGTCGATGACCGCCTTGAGCCGGGAAACGCCGGTCGCCGAGATGATGCTCTTCGCGTACGACACCAGCCCCGCCGAGGAGCGGTAGTTCGAGGTGTTGACCGCGATGCCGTCGGCGCTGTTGGCCACGTCCGCGCCGGTCAGCCTGGAGGCCGCCTCCGAGGCGGACAGCCAGGCGTCGTGCCCGATGTCAAAGTACACCTTGACCTGCGACGACGTGCCCCTGAACTTCTTGCCGGCGTAGGCCATGGACGCCTTGACCTCGGCCTGCTCGGCGGAGTTCATGCAGTTGGTCATGATCGCCAGCGCGTCGGGTTCGAGCACGATGGAGGCGGGCCGGCCGCCGAGACCGGCCGCGATCTGGTCGATCCAGGCCCGGTAGGCGGCGTGGTCGGGCGCGCCGCCCGCGCTGGGGCCGCCGCAGTCGCGGTTCGGCATGGCGTACACGGCCATGATCGGGATCTTGCCGGCCGCCGCGGCCGCGCCCACGTACGCGTCCACCTGGCTCCGCACGGTCGTGGGGTTGTACGTGGCGAACCACCGCCCCTGCGGCACGGCCGCGATGCGGTCCCTGATCACGGCGGTACGGCTGTCGTTCGGGTTGGCGGCCACCCACTTGGCCGCGTTGGTCTGGGGATCCACGTAGAAAGCGGAGTCGGCGGCCTGGGCGGTGGACGAGGAGAGGACGACCGCCCCCGCCGCGGCCGTGGCGGCCGCCGCGAGGAGCACCGCCAACATGGGCCTTCTGCGAGACATGGAATTTACTCCGTCCGTCATGTGGGAGCGCTCCCACCGGCTCCCCCGGATCGTAGGGAGCCGCGCCGCCCGCTCAAAGACATCGGATCGATCTTTAGGGTGTCATCGCAGGTCGGAGTCGCCTTAAGCGGTGAAACTTTCAGCGCAGGCAGGCCTCGAAGACCGCGGTGAGGCGATCGACGTCGGCGGGCGTGGGCTGCTCGGGGCCGATCCGGCGGCGGGTGGCGCTGATTCCGAGGAAGACCGCCGTGGCCATGCGGGCCCGCGCGTGCGCGTCCGGCCCCGAGAGCTGGGCCTCCAGCGGCTTGAGCACCGCCGAGATCAGCCGCTCCCTGGCCACCGCCTGCACCTCGGGGTGGGCGGCCGAGCGTTCGAGGGTGCGCAGGATGGCGCTGTCGGGCGGGTGCAACATGCGCTCGGCCGCGTATTCGGCCAGCCGGCGGGGCAGGGCGTCGGGGTCGCCCTCGAAGAGCGCGCTGAAGGTGGGCTCGCCTTGCAGGACCGCGCCGAACAGCCCCGCCTTCGACCCGAAATAGCGGCCCACCAGGGCGATGTTGGCCTCCGCCGCCGACGCGATCATGCGTACGGTCACCTGCTCGTAGCCCTGCTCGCCGAAAAGCGTGCGAGCCGCGTGCAGGATCCGCTCCCGGGTGGCCTCACGGTCGCGTGGCCTGGCCTCAGTCACCTGGGGACTCATGCCCGCACTCTACTCAACGAACACCCACTTGCCGCGCGGCTAGTAAACATGCGTATACTCAACTCGGATAAAACTGTAAGAAGGGGATGTGGTGTCTTGGTAGCCCAGGCGCAGGCCGCGTCTCCCACGAAGCGGCACTACTCCCACCGCGAGATCCTCGAGGTCATGTCCGGGCTCATGCTCGCGATGCTCACGTCGATGATCTCGACTTCCGTGGTGGGCACCGCGCTGCCGACGATCGTGGGGGAACTAGGCGGTCAGGACCAGTACTCGTGGGTCGCGAGCGCGACCATGCTGACGATGACGGTGTCCACGCCGTTGTGGGGGAAGCTGTCCGACCTGTTCGGGCGCAAGCTGCTCTTCCAGACCGCTCTGGGGTTGTTCGTCGCGGCCTCACTGGTGGCCGGACTGTCCCAGGACATGGGACAGCTCATCGCCGCGCGTGCCGTACAGGGCCTGGGTGTCGGTGGTTTGTCGGCTCTGTCGCAGGTGATCCTGGGTGACATCGTGTCGCCCAGGGAGCGCGGCCGCTACTCCGGCTACATGGGCGCCGTCTTCGGGATCTCCACGGTCGCGGGGCCGTTGCTGGGCGGGTTCATCGTGGACGCCGACTGGCTGGGCTGGCGCTGGTGCTTCTACGTGGTCGTGCCGTTCGCGCTGGTGTCCTTCGTGGTGATCCAGAAGGTGCTGAAGCTGCCGCGGATCAAGCGGAGCACCTCGATCGACATCTGGGGCGCCACGACGATCACGGCCAGCGCGAGCGCGCTCATGCTGCTGCTGACGCTGGGCGGCACCGAGTTCGAGTGGAACTCGTTCTGGACCTACTTCCTGGTCGCGATCGCCCTGCTGGCGCTGGCGCTGGCGGTGCTGTCGGAGCGGACCGCGCGTAACCCGATCCTGCCGCCGCGGCTGTTCCGCAACCCAACGTTCGTGCTCACCAGCCTCGCCTCGCTGTTCGTCGGCATGGCGATGTTCGGCGCGATGATCTACCTGCCGCAGTACCTGCAGATCGTCAAGGGGCTCAGCCCGACGAACTCCGGCCTGATGACGCTGCCCATGGTGGTCGCGCTGTTCCTGGCCGGCGTGATCTCCGGCAAGATCGTCACCCAGACCGGCAAGTGGAAGATCTTCCCGGTCGCGGGCCTGCTCATCGTGGCCGTCGGGCTGTTCCTGCTGTCCAGGCTGCACGTGGACTCCAGCGAGTGGCTCATCGGGTTCGACGTGGCGGTGCTGGGCGTCGGGCTCGGCCTGTCCATGCAGATGCTCATCCTGGCCGCCCAGAACGGCTCCGAGCCGCGCGACATGGCCTCGACCACGTCGGGCGTGTCGTTCTTCCGGTCCCTGGGCGGCGCCGTCGGCGTGGCCGCGTTCGGCGCGATCCTGACGAACCGGCTCAGGGACGAGATGACCGCGATGCTCGCCGCCGCGCACATCTCGGTGCCCGGCGGCTCGGGCGTCCAGCTCGGCAGCCCCAGCGCCATCCAGCAGCTGCCGACCCCCATCAAGAACATCGTGCTGGAGGCGTTCACCCGCGGTCTGGAGACCGTGTTCATCGTGGGCGTGCCCATCGCGCTGCTCGGCTTCGTGGCCACGCTCTTCCTCAAGGAGCTGCCGCTGCGCGGCGCGAGCGTGCCGGCGGTCCCCGAGGCCAAGCCGCTCAACAAGGACGACCTCGTCCTGGCCGGCCTCCTGCTGGAGCTCATCGCCCAGCGCATCGAGCGGGTGAACGGCGAGCACTCCGCGCTGCTGACCGCGGTCGCCAGGATGGCGCCGCCCGACGATCGCCCGGAGCGCGAGCGGGCCCGGTCGGTCGTCCAGGACGTGCTGCGGCCCACCTCGCGCGCCCTGATCGCGCAGGCCACGCCACCACAGAAAGACCTCGTAACAGGAGGAATCTCGCAATGATTCGCAAGTTTGTGGGCGTCGTCGCGGCGACCCTGGCCGTCCTGGCCGGGTTGTGGCTGATGATCGCGCCCTTCGCCCTCGGCACCCAGCCGGAGGGCGCCGACTGGACGAACGCCACCCAGTCCGAGTTCTTCACCGGCCTGGGCGTGGCCGTCGTGGCGCTCGCGGGTGCGATCGCCTTTGTGCTGGCCCTTCATGAGGACCTGGTGGTGCGCGGGCTGGTGGTCCCGAAGCCGCGCCCGGCCGAGCCGGAGCCCGAGCCCGTGCCGGCCGCCGCGCCGCAGGCGTCCTCCGCCGAGCTGGCCGGCCTGCTGGCGCCGCTCGTCGAGGCGCTGCGTGCGGACCTGAACACCGGCCCCCGCTCCGGCGAGCACCGCCAGAACGGCAAGCCTTCCCTGGTTGGCATGGAGGAGACCCGATGAGGGCCAAGGTGGGCGTCTCGGCCCTCGTTCTGTTGTTCCTCGGCGGCCTCTGGCTGGTCGCCGCGCCGTTCGCGGTCGGCTACCAGCCGCGCGGCGGGGCGTACGTGGACGCGACGGTCAACGACCTGTGGGTCGGCGGCGGGCTCGCCGGGCTCTCGTTCGTGGCTCTCGTGATCTACGCGGCGGACGCCCTGCGCGAGCTGGCCCGCCGCGGCAAGCACGCCGACGCCTGACGCGAGTCATGCCGTGTTCGGCAGTGGTACCGACCCCCAGTGGGAGCCGCTGGCAGGCAGGCTTCCCGCAGGGCAGTTCGAGATCGGCAAGGACGGCGCCGGCCTGCTGGTGGTGGGTTTCGACGGATCGGGCCCGAGCCGCAACGCACTCGCGTACGCGGCCGGGCTCGCCCGGAGGGACTGCGCCGCCCTGCTCATCGCCTTCGTCGAGGCCCTCAACACCACCCCGACGTGGTTCTACGCCGGGTCGCCGATCATCCCCGACTCGGCGGCCGACCTGACGGAGGACCTCAGGGACGAGTTGCGCGGCGCCGGGGTGCCGTGGCAGTTCGTCAGCGTGCGCGGGGACACCGCACGCGAGCTGGAGACGCTGGCCAGCGCGTACATGGCCGACGCCATCGTGGTGGGGCGCTCGCGTCGTTCCCTCTGGCGTGGCTCGGTTTCCGCCCGGCTGGCGAAACGGGCTCGCCGTACCCTGCTGATAGTCCCCTGACCAGGGCTGACGTCGCATATGGTGGCTAGATGAAACGTGCTGCCGCCATGGCGTTCGTGGTGCTCGCGTCCGTTTCGTGCGGCGCGGGGGAGCCGGCCGCCGCGCCCGCGCCGCCGGCTCCCGACCACGCAACGCTGGAATCACCCACGTCCACGCCCACCTCGGTCACGCCGACCCCGACAGGACCGCCCGCGTTCAGCTCGAAGGTCTCGCGGGTCTCCCGTGACCGCCTGCCCTACTCGTGGCGCCCCGGCTGCCCGGTCCACTACCGGGATCTCCGGCTGATCACGATGACGTACTGGGGCTTCGACAACAAGCCGCACACCGGCGAGATGGTCGTGCGCAAGACGGTCACCGACGACATCGAGACGGTCTTCAGGAAGCTGTACGACTGGCGCTGGCCCATCAAGCAGATGAAGCTGGTGGACGTGTTCAAGGGCGACGACTTCGACTCGATCGACGCCAACAACACCTCGGCCTTCAACTGCCGCCCGGCGACCGGGTCCAGCAACTGGTCGAACCACGCCTACGGGGAAGCAGTAGACATCAATCCCCGCGAAAACCCATATGTCACCGCAGACGGCGGCACCGCCCACCAGAACGCCAAGAAGTTCACCGAACGCCCGCTCAAGGGCAGGGGTGTGATCAACCCCGGCGACAAGGTCGTCAAGGCGTTCGCGCAGGTCGGCTGGGAGTGGGGCGGCTACTGGTCGGGGACCAAGGACTACCAGCACTTCTCCAGGGGCGGAGGCTGAGCACGGCTCTCCGGTGATCCCGCGCATGCCTCACGCGTGATGCCCCAACAGCCCCATAAGACGGAATAGGCTCTTGCGGTAAGTCTGGCGGGGCGAGCGTTAGGGGACCGGGTGAGCAAGTCCTTCGTGCACCTGCACGTACACACCGAATACAGCATGCTGGACGGGGCGGCGAAGCTGAAACCCCTGTTCAAGGAGGCCGAGCGGCTGGAGATGCCGGCCATCGCGATGAGCGACCACGGCAACATGTTCGGTGCGTACGAGTTCCAGAAGGTGGCGTCGGGCTCCCCGGTCAAACCGATCATCGGGATCGAGGCGTACGTCGCGCCGGAGAACCGGTTCGTGAAGAAGCCGGTCTTCTGGGGCCAGCGGGCCGAGACCGGCGTGGCCGACGGCGAGGGCGGCAAGGACGTCTCCGGCGGCGGCCGGTTCACCCACATGACCATGTGGGCCAAGGACGCCGACGGCCTGCGCAACCTGTTCCGGCTGTCGTCCCTGGCCAGCTTCGAGGGCTACTACTCCAAGCCGCGCATGGACCAGGACCTGATCTCGCAGTACGCGAGCGGGATCATCGCCACGACCGGCTGCCCGTCCGGCGCGGTGCAGACCCGGATCCGGCTCGGCCAGTACGACGAGGCGGTCAGGGTCGCCGGCGAATACCAGGAGATCTTCGGGAAGGAAAACTACTTCCTGGAGCTGATGGACCACGGCATCAGCATCGAGCGCGAGGTGCGCGAGGACCTGCTGCGCCTGTCCAAGCAGCTCAACATCCCCCTGCTGGTCACCAACGACTCCCACTACGTGACCGAGGACCAGGCCGACGCGCACGACAGCCTCCTGTGCGTCGGCGTGGGCAAGAACAAGGACGACCCCAACAGGTTCCGCTTCAACGGCTCGGGCTACTACCTCAAGCCGGCCGAAGAGATGTACGCCCTGTTCCCCGAGCTGCCCGAGGGCTGCGACAACACGCTGCTGGTGGCCGAGATGATCGGCGACTACGGCGACGTGTTCGCCCAGGTGGACCGGATGCCCGACTACCCCGACGTGCCCGAGGGGGAGACGCAGGAGTCGTGGCTGCGCAAGGAGGTCGAGCGCGGCCTGGTCATGCGCTACGGCAACCCCGTCCCCGACGAGGTGATCGAGCGGTACGAGACCGAGATGAAGGTCATCGGCCCGATGGGGTTCTCCTCCTACTTCCTCGTCGTCGCCGACATCTGCAAATACGCCCGCGACAACGGCATCCCGGTCGGCCCCGGCCGTGGCTCGGCCACCGGCTCGATCGTGGCGTACGCCACCCGCATCACCGAGCTCGACCCGCTGGAGCACGGCCTGCTGTTCGAGCGGTTCCTCAACCCCGAGCGCATCAACCCCCCGGACGTCGACCTCGACTTCGACGACCGCCAGCGCGACCGCATGGTGGCCTACGTCACCCAGAAGTACGGCAGCGAATACACCGCTCAGGTCAACACGTTCGGCACGATCAAGGCCAAGGCCGCCGTCAAGGACGCCAGCCGGATCCTCGGCTACCCGTTCGCCATGGGCGACAAGATCACCAAGGCGATGCCGCCGGACGTCATGGGCAAGGGCGTCCCCCTCGCGGACATCTTCAACGAGGGCCACCCCCGCTACAACGAGGGCACCGAGCTGCGCGCCCTGTACGACAACGACCCCGACGTGCGGAAGGTCATCGACACCGGCCGCGGCATCGAGGGCCTGATCCGCGGCACCGGCGTGCACGCCGCCGCCGTCATCCTGTCGTCGACGCCGCTGCTGGACCTGATCCCGATGCACATGCGGGACAAGGACGGCGTCGTCATCACCGGGTTCGACTACCCGTCCTGCGAGGACATGGGCCTGGTCAAGATGGACTTCCTGGGCCTGCGGAACCTGGGCATCATCGACCACGCCATCAAGATCATCAAGCAGAACCGGGGCATCGAGCTCGACACCCTGACGATGCCGCTCGACGACACCACGACCTACCAGCTCCTGGCCCGGGGCGACACCCTCGGCGTGTTCCAGCTCGACGGCGGCCCCATGCGCTCGCTGCTGAAGCTGATGGAGCCGACCCGGTTCGAGGACATCGCCGCCGTGCTCGCCCTCTACCGGCCCGGCCCGATGGCGGCCAACGCGCACACCAACTACGCCCACCGCAAGAACGGCCGCCAGGACATCGAGCCGATCCACCCCGAGCTCAAGGACGCGCTCGACCCCATCCTCGGCCCCACCTTCCACCTGCTCGTCTACCAGGAGCAGATCATGGCCGTGGCCCGGGAGCTGGCCGGCTACTCCCTCGGCGGCGCCGACCTGCTGCGCCGGGCCATGGGCAAGAAGAAGCCCGAGATCCTGGCCAAGGAGTTCGCCAACTTCCAGGCCGGCATGCGCGGCAACGGCTACAGCGACGGGGCCATCCAGGCGCTGTGGGACGTCATGCTGCCCTTCTCCGGCTACGCGTTCAACAAGTCCCACACCGCCGGCTACGGACTGGTCGCTTACTGGACCGCGTACCTGAAGGCCAACTACCCCGCCGAATACATGGCCGCCCTGCTCACCTCGGTCGGTGACGACAAGGACAAGGCGGCCATCTACCTGGCCGAGTGCCGCAAGATGGGCATCCAGGTGCTCCCGCCCGACGTCAACGACTCCCAGCTCGACTTCGTCGCGGTCGGGGACACCCAGGTCCGGTTCGGCATGGGCGCGGTCCGCAACGTCGGCGAGAACGTCGTCGAGGGGATCGTCAAGTCGCGCACCGAGAAGGGCCGCTTCACCGACTTCAACGACTTCCTCGCGAAGGTGCCGCTCACCGCCTGCAACAAGCGCGTCATCGAATCGCTGATCAAGGCGGGCGCGTACGACTCCATGGAGCACCCGCGCAAGGGCCTGCTGATGATCCACGAGCAGGCCGTCGAGTCCGTCATCGACATCAAGAAGAACGAGGCGCACGGCCAGGACTCCCTGTTCGGCGGGCCCGCCGACGACGGCGAGGACGAGGTGTTCTCCATCGCCGTCCCGGACGGCGAGTGGGACAAGAAGACCAAGCTCGACTTCGAGCGGGAGATGCTCGGCCTGTACGTCTCCGACCACCCGCTGGCCGGCGCCGAGCGGCTGCTGGCCAGGAACCGCGACACCACGATCGCCGACCTGCTGGACAGCGGCCGCGACGACCGTGGCGACGTCCAGGTCTCCGGCCTGGTCACGAAGGTGGACCGGCGGGTGAACAAGGCGGGCAACACGTGGGCCATCCTCACCGTCGAGGACATGGACGCCGCCGTCGAATGCCTGTTCTTCCCGCGCAACTACGAGCTGTACGGGCCCGAGCTGCGGCCGGACATCGTGGTGTCCGTACGCGGCCAGATCAACAACCGCGACGGCGCCATCTCGATCTTCGCCCAGGAGATGACCCTCATCGACGTGTCCGGCGTCAACAGCGAGTCCGGCGCCCCGGTCACCCTGCAGCTGCGGGAGGAGCGCATCACCCCGACCCTGCTGGAGGAGCTGCGGCAAGTGCTGAAGATCCACCAGGGCCAGGTCCCGCTGCACATCAACGTACGCCGGCCGGCAGGCAAGATCATGGTGATGTCGTTGCCGGAGTGGCCGGTCAACGCCGCCCCGAGCTTCGCCGCCGACATCAAGGCCCTGCTCGGGCCCGAATCGATCTCCCTGTGAACCGCCGCATCGAGGTCCTCACCGCGGAGGCCGCGCCCGACTGCCCCCGCTGCGGCGGTCCGGGGCTGCTCCACTCGCGGGTGCCGCACACCTGGACCAACGCGGCGGGCCGGCGGGTGCGGGGCTACGGCGGGGTCGTGCTGTGCCCGGAATGCGACGCTGACAAGCCGCACGCGGCACCGCTGATCACGTGGTTCCACGTCAACGGCCAGGCGGACGACGGGGACGAGGAGTTCGTCCGGCTGCTCGTGGCGTGGGCGGCCGGCGTGTTCGTGCCGACGCTGGACGAGCGGGCGCTGGAGGCCGAGATCGAGCAGCGCAGGCGCGGCGGGCTGTAGCCGCGCCTGGGCGAAAGGCCGGTCCCGCGTTTGGGGACCGGCCTTCTCCATGCGCGCGCCGAGGGCGTTTACGCAGGTCAACGCGGATATCCTGAGTTTCGGACACGCCGCGGCGCCCCGGGCGGCAGCAGCGGCATCTCACCAAGGGCGGAGGCTGAGAGAATCCCCTCATGGCGGCTAAGGACGGCGACGGCTGGACCGAGTGCTCCCAAGGCCACAGGCACTGGGGGATCCACGGTGCCTCAGGACTCCTCGTCGTGCACCATGACGAGCTCGGCATCCCGTACGTGCTCATGCAGAAGCGCTCCTGGTGGAGCCACCACGGCGGCACGTGGGGGCTGCCCGGCGGGGCGCGCGACAGCCACGAGGACGCCGTCACCGGCGCGCTGCGCGAGGCCCACGAGGAGGCGGCGCTCGGCGGTGACAGCCTGCGGGTGCAGGGCGTCTACCTCGACGACCACGGCGGGTGGGCGTTCGAGACGGTGATCGCGGAGTCGGCCGAGCTGCTGGCCGCCGCCCCGGCCAACCGCGAGAGCACCGAGCTGCGCTGGCTGCCGCTGCCCGAGGTCACCACGCGGAAGCTGCACCCCGGCTTCGCCGCGACGTGGAGCGACCTCCAGGGTGCGATCAGGCCGGAGACGATCGTGCTCGACGTGGCCAACATCGTGGGCGCGCGGGCCGAGCACGGCTGGTGGCGCGACCGGCTGGGAGCGGCCACCCGGTTGCTGTATGACATCTCGGGGCTGCGGCTGGCGCATCCGATGCTGGCGCAGTGGTATCCGCGGATGGTGGCGGTCGTGGAAGGCGCGGCGAGGAGCGCACCGGCCGTGCCCGGGATCCAGGTGGTGGCGGCCACCGGCAGCGGTGACGACGCCATCGTGGACGTCGTACGCCAGGCCAGGCCGTGGGAGCGCGTGGTCGTCGTCACCGCGGACCGGGCGCTGAAGGAGCGGGTCGGCGAGCTGGGGGCCGAAACCATGGGCCCGAAATGGCTGCTGTCACAGCTCGGCGGGTGAGCGGGCGCCAGAAGCCGCCGGGGTCGGCGGGCGTCAGAACTCGGCTGGTTGGCGGAGGTCGGAACTCGGCGGGTCGGCGGGGGTCAGAACTCGGCGGGGACCACGCGGTCGAAGGCGGCCTTGAGCCCTGTCACGTCGAGCACGCGCTGCAGCACGCCGTGCACCCCCACGATGCCTAACGAACCGGCCTGCGAGGCGACCCGGCGCTGGTGCTCCACCAGCACCCACAGGCCGCTGGAGTCACAGAACTCCAGCTCCCCGGCGTCGATCACGATCTCGATGCGCCCCTCGGTGAACAGCTGCACCAGAGCGTCCTTCAGCAGTGGCGCCGTGAGTTTGTCGAGGTCACCGATGACGCGCACGAGCGCACCGCAGCCACCGCGCTGCACCTCGACGCTGAGATCCGCCACCTCCTGAACGTACACCCCTGCCACCACAGCCGCTATCGTGGTTTCCGCACAGGAGGGTTCGCATAGTGGACGAGTGCAGCCGCCTTGAAAGCGGCCAGGTCAGCGATGGCCTCGTGGGTTCGAATCCCACACCCTCCGCTCATTCGCGGAGGCCCGCGAAGCCGTCGCCCACGGAGGCGGCGAGCTGCAGATAGGCCTCCCTGGTCGGCTCCTGGAGCCGGTCGAGGTCGATCTCCGCCCCCTCCTCCAGATGCGGGTCATATGGCACCCGGACCACCGCGCGGCACCTGGCGGCGAAGTGGGCCTCCAGCTTCTTGATGTCCACCGCCGACTTCGACCGCGGCCGGACGCTGCACAGCACCACGGTCGCGTTCTTCACCAGGTCGCCGTAGTGGTGCGCCTCCAGCCAGTCGAGCGTCGCGGAGGCCGCTCGGGCGCCGTCCACGGACGGGGAGCTGACCAGCACGATCTGGTCCGCCAGCCCGAGCACGCCGCCCATCGCGGAGTGCAGCAGCCCGGTGCCGCAGTCGGTGATGCAGATCGAGTAGAAGTTCTCCAGCACCTGCGAGACGGACTGGTAGTCGGCGCCGCTGAACGCCTCCGACACCGAGGGGTCGCGGTCGGAGGCCAGGATCTCCAGCCGCGAGGGAGCCTGCGAGGTGAACGCCCTGATGTCCACGTAGCGCTTGACCTGGTCACGCTCGTTGAGCAGGTCGCGAACGGTGGCCGAGGTCTCCAGGACGAGTTTGTCGGACAGGGTGCCGCGGTCGGGGTTGGCGTCCACGGCGATGACGCGGTCGCCGCGCATCTGGGCCAGGGTGGCGCCGAGGCCGACCGTGGTCGTGGTCTTGCCCACGCCGCCCTTCAGGCTCAGCACGGCCACGCGGTGGTGTCCCGCGGTGACCGGGGTGCGGGCCCTGGAGACGAGCTCGCGGCGGCGGCGCACCTCCGGCGGCTCGCCCGGCTTGATCCAGCCGCCGGACGCCTTGTAGATCAGGCGGCGCCAGCCCTTGGAGGGGGCGTTACGCCGTCCGCGTAGCAGGGACTCCGGGTCGAGGCTCTCGGCGGTCGGGCGGCCGGTGACCGGGGGCCTGGGCGGGGCGGTGAACACGGGGATGGGGGCCGGGCGGCGGCGCGGGCGCGGCTCCGGCGGGATCTCCCGCTCGGCGGGCCGCCACTCGGGCTGCTGCTCACTCCACTGCGGGCGCTGCTCAGGCTGCTGCTCGGTCCACTGCGGGCGGTGCTCCGGCTCCTCGGCCCACTGGGGGCGGTGCTCCGGCTCGTCCGTCCACTGCGGGCGCTGATCCGGCTCCTCCGTCCACTGGGGACGGTGCTCCGGCTCGTCCGTCCACTGCGGGCCCTGTTCGGGCTGCTGGCCCGACCACTGCGGACGCTGCTCGGGCTGCTGCTCCGACCTCTGCGGACGCTCGGGCTCCTGGGGACGGACCTCCGGATCGGTCCACTGCGGGCGCTCGTTCCGCGGCAGCGTGTGCGACGACTCGGACCACAGCGGACGATCGGTGTGCGGCCGCGTGAGCGAGGAGTCGTCCTCGGGCGGCTGATCCCCCCACTTCGGGCGCTCGGCGCGCGGCTGGGTGTCCGCCCAGGCGACCCGCTCCTCCCTCGCCGGCCCTTCCTTCGCCGGCTCCTCCTTGAGCGTCCGTTCCTTCGCCGCCTGCTCCGTCACGGGCAGCTGAGTCCCGGGCTGCTGCGTCCCGGGCTGCTGAGTCGGGTGCTCCGCGACGGCGGGCTCCTCGGCGGGCCCGGGCCCCTGCGCCTCCTCCGTCTCGATGGGGAGCCGCTGCGACCAGTCGGACGTCGCCCAGGACGTCTCCTCCTGCTCCTCGGCCTGCTCCGGCTTGTCCGTGACCTGCTCCGGCGGAGGGAACGGCAGGACGGCATAGGTGTCGGTGTCGTCGGGGCGCGGGAGCGGCTTCAGCGGGGCGAGGAAGGGGTCGTCAAGCTGCTGCTCGGGAGCCTGGGGCTCCTCCTTGACGCCGGCCCGGCCGAGCCACTCCCCGGCCTCGCTCTCCGCCTCGGGGACATCCTCGGCCGCCGCGGCGCCGTACACGGAGTCGACGGCCGCGCGGAACAGCGGCGGCGTCGGCGTTTCGTGCTGCTGCGGCACCAGTCGCCACGGGTCCGGGGGGTACGGCGAAGCGACCGGCTCCTCGACCGGAGCGGCCGAGGCGGTCACCGAAACGGGCGCCTCCTCCGTCTCCTTGATCGCATCCAGCCAGGCCAACTGTTCCTCGAGAGATTCCTCTCGATCGTGTCTTGCCACCGTGTTCCCCCTCGGGTGGGTCTAAAGGGGCAGCAAATACATTGCAGGTTAACGTGACCGGTTACCGCGCAGCCCGGCAACCCACAACTTCTTTGCCCGGCTACCGTGGTTCGCATGCGAGCCATTGAGATCGCCAGGCCGGGCGGACCAGAGGTGCTGGAGTGGCACGAAGTGCCGGAGCCGCACGTCGAGCGCGGAGACGTGCTCATCGACGTGGTCGCCTCGGCGGTGAATCGTGCCGATGTCCTGCAACGGCAAGGATTTTACGACCCGCCTCCAGGATCGTCACCGTACCCGGGCCTCGAGGTCTCGGGCGTGGTGGTCGAGGTCGGGGAGGACGTGGAGCAGTTCACACCCGGGGACGAGGTCTGCGCGCTGCTCGGGGGCGGCGGTTACGCCGAGCGCGTATCCGTGCCCTGGCAGCAGGTCATGCCCGTACCGGAGCGGGTGTCCCTGCGGGAGGCCGCCGGGCTGCCGGAGGTGGCGTGCACGGTCTGGTCCAACGTGTTCATGGTCGGGCGGCTGCGCAAGGGCGAGACGCTGCTGGTGCACGGCGGGGCCAGCGGGATCGGCACGTTCGCGGTGCAGCTCGCCAAGGCGCTCGGCGCGCACGTCATCACGACCGTCGGCTCGGCCGCCAAGGGCGAGCGGGTCAAGGAGCTGGGCGCCGACGAGATCATCAACTACCGCGAAGAGGACTTCGCCGACAAAGTACGCGCCGACGTGATCCTCGACATCATGGGCGCCAAATACCTCGCGGGCAACGTCCAGGCGCTCAAGACCGGCGGCCGGCTGGTGATCATCGGGCTGCAGGGCGGCCGCAAGGCCGAGCTCGACCTCGGGGCCATGCTCGCCAAGCGCGCCTCCGTGCACGCCACGGCCCTCCGCTCGCGTCCCGTGGACGAGAAGGGCGTCATCGTAAGAAGTGTCGTCGACAACGTCTGGCCCCTGGTCGGGGCGGGTGCGGTGCGGCCCGTCGTGTACGCGGAGGTCCCCATGTCCGAGGCCGCCGAAGCTCACCGAATGTTGGATTCAGGAGAGCACGTCGGCAAGATCCTGCTAGTACGGTGAGTGTTATGAATGCTGAGGACAACAACACCCCCCACATCGTGGTGGTGGGCCCCGACTTCCAAGGCGGTCAGGGCGATAACGGCGAGGACGATCGGTCGGTCACCAACCTGGTCGAGCAGCCCGCCAAGGTGATGCGTATCGGCAGCATGATCCGCCAGCTCCTCGAGGAGGTCCGGGCGGCTCCTCTCGACGAGGCCAGCCGCAAGCGGTTGAAGGAGATCCACGAGTCCTCCATCAAGGAGCTCGAGGACGGGTTGGCGCCGGAGCTGGTCGACGAGCTGGAGCGGCTCTCGCTCCCGTTCACCGACGAGAACGGCACGCCGCCGAGCGAGGCCGAGCTGCGCATCGCGCACGCCCAGCTGGTCGGATGGCTCGAAGGGTTGTTCCACGGCATCCAGACCACGCTGTTCGCGCAGCAGATGGCGGCCCGGGCGCAGCTCGAGCAGATGCGCAGAGCGCTGCCGGGCGTGCCGCAGGGCGACGAGCCCGGCCAGCGACCGCACGGCGGGTCGGGGCCCTATCTGTAGTCGGGGCCATCTGGAGCGGCGCGGAGCGCCTGCTGCGGACAGCCGCTGAACGCGGCCATCTGGAGCGGGGTGCAGCGCCTGCTGCAGACAGCCACTGAACGCGGCCATCTGAGCGGGTCCAGCGGCTGTTGCAGACAGTGGCTGGACGTGGCACGGGTTGTGCACCCGCTTGTGGACAGCCGCTGGGCGTGGCCATCCACAGGAGGTCTGCGCGCCCGCTGTGGACAGCCGCTGGACGCGGCGGCTACCCGTAGAGCTTCTCGATCACTCGGGCGACGCCGTCGTCGTCGTTGGTCGCGGTCACGTGATCGACCGCCGCCAGCACGTCGGGGTGGGCGTTCGCGACCGCGTACGACGTGCCTGCCCAGCTCAGCATGGGCAGGTCGTTCGGCATGTCACCGAACGCCACCGCCTGGGCGGGCTTGATCTCGTGCTGTGCCGCGAGCGCCGCCAGGGCCGTCGCCTTCGTCACGCCCTGTGCGCTCATCTCGATCAGGCCCCTGCTGCTGGAGTGCGTGGCCGTCACCAGATGCCCCACCAGCTCGTGCACGGTCGCCTGGAGCTCGTCCGCGCCCATGGCCGGGTGGAGGGCCAGCAACTTGGCGCACGGCTGCGAGGTCACCGAGGCGACCCGGGCTGCTCCGGCCCCTCGGTCCAAGCCGCCGAGCAGGAAATCTGACTCATGCGCAAAACCGGCTTCATACTCGACCGAAAATACGAGATCGGCCACGTTCGCTCTTAGCTGAGCGACGACTTCCTCGAGTACGTCCGTGGTGATCAGGTGAGATTCCACTATCCGTTCGGTATGGAGATCGTAGATCAGCGCTCCGTTTGCACAGATCGCCAGCCCACGGTGACGCACGGCACCCGCCACCCCACCCATCCACCGGGGCGGACGTCCGGTCACGAACGCCAGGACAGCCCCGGATTCCTCGACTTTGCCGAAGGCGGCAACCGTGCGGGGAGACACGGTTCCGTCGGTGCGCAACGCGGTTCCGTCCAGGTCGGTGGCCACAAGACGGGGCGCGGGAAGGCTCTGCATAACAGGTTCCAGTTTGCCCGGTGATGCCGCCTGACAGAAATCTTCCTAGGGACGGGAACACCAACGCGCCAGAATGGTGTTAGATGTGATGGCGTTGTATTAGCTGATCCCGTAGTGAAAACCAGCATGACTTTGTCTGAGCCACCCCGGGTGCTTGCTGTACGACACACCGGGACCCACGAGGTGTGGGTCCCATAGATTCACATCCTGAGGGAGAGCTTTTATGGCTCAGGGAACCGTCAAGTGGTTCAACGCCGAGAAGGGCTTCGGCTTCATCGCCCCGGACGGCGGTGCGCCGGACGTGTTCGTGCACTTCTCCGAGATCGTCGGCAACGGCTACCGCAGCCTTGAAGACGGCCAGCGGGTCGAGTTCGAGATCACGCAGGGCCAGAAGGGGCCGCAGGCCTCTCAGGTCCGAGCCATCTGACCTGTAGCAGCGAGACAGACCGGAGTTCGCTTCCAGCGGGCTCCGGTCTTTTGCGTGTGTCGGGATGGTCACGGGTGTGACTCGACTCACACACCCCTTGAACCGTCGCGCCCGTCCAGCCATCGACCTGTGTATGAGGTACGCGTGGCTATGTCACCCCGTGACCGTTGCCGGGGTACTGGTGCTTTTGGTCAACGACCACCTGCTCAAGCAGGCCTGGCCCGGGTTCGTCACGGGCAAGCTCAGTGACGTCGCGGGGCTCCTGGTGGCGCCCGCTCTGGTGGCGCTGGTGTTCTGGCGGCGGGCCGACCTGGCGGCGACCGTACTGACGGGAGCGCTCTTCGCGGTCGTGAAATGCACGGAGACGGGCGCTGAGGTCGCCACCCAGGCCTGGACCCTCGTGGCGGGTCCGTCGCGCGTCCTGGCCGATCCTACGGATCTCCTGGCCCTACCTGCCCTCGCCCTGGCCTGGTGGGTACGCCGCCGCACCCTCCACCGCCCCGCCACGACCCTGTGGTCCCGCCGGCGCACGCCCGACCGCCCCCGCGTACTGCGGTCGAGGCTCGCCCGGTTGCGGATCATCGTGACGATGCCGCTGGCCGTGCTCGCGGTCACCGCCACGGCGGCTGCCGTGCCGCCGGCCTCGGCGGAGGCCGTGGAGGTGGACAGAGGCGGCCGGATCGTCGTCCACACCAACACCACGACGTCGTGGGTCTCCCACGACGGCGGCCGCACCTGGGACGAGACGACCGCGGACCGTACCGGACCGGGCCAGAGCGCCCAGTGCACGCCGGGCCAGGCCACGCGGTGCTACCGGGTGGCCCAGGACCGGATGGCCGTGGAGCAGTCGGACGACGGCGGCAGCACGTGGCAGCCGTCCTGGGCGCTGTCGGGCGACGACCTGAAGCGGCTGACCAGGCAGCACGAACAGCCGGGCGACCTGCGTGCCATGGCCCTGGGAGTACAGGCGCGACCGGGCGGCCACGTCGTCGTCGTGGCGAACGGCGTGGACGGCATCGTGGTCCGCGACCCGTCCGGCACGTGGCGGCGCGTGGGCTGGCCCGGGGCCGAGGCCACCGCGGTGGACCTGGACCCCGAGTGGAGCGTGGCGCTCTTCCTGGCCGCCTGCATGCTGTTCGGCGGCGCCGGGGCGGGCCTGCGTCAGTTCACCGGGGTGTACACGGGCTTCGCGACGGCCGCCTGCCTCGGCCTCCTGGCCCTGGTCGGGACGGACACCGACTTCCCGTACGTCGACACGGGCGCGTTCCCGCTCCCCCTCGTCGGCCTGACGGCGCTGCTGATCGGCACCGTGGTGTGCTTCGTGCTGGCGATCGCGGGCCGGGCACGGCCCGTGCCGGCGGCGGTCGGCCTGCTGGGGGCGCCGCTGGTCTACGCGAGCGTCTACCTGCCCTTCTCGGGCTGGGCGCAGGGCACGCCGGAGTCGTACTTCGTGGCGGCCGCGCTCGCCGTGCTGCTGACCGCCCTCGTCGTGGTGGCGGGCGCCGTCCTCATCAGGAACGACGCCCGCCGCGCGAACGTCTATTTCTTCGACGGCACCAGCACGTCGAGCCCCACGTAGGGGCGCAGCGCCTCGGGAACCACCACGGAGCCGTCGGCCTGCTGGTGGTTCTCCAGGATCGCCACGATCCAGCGGGTCGTGGCGAGCGTGCCGTTGAGCGTGGCCAGGTGCTGGGGCTTGCCGTCCTTGTCGCGGAAGCGGACGGCGAGCCTGCGCGCCTGGAACTCGGTGCAGTTGGAGGTCGAGGTCAGCTCGCGGTAGCGGCCCTGGGTGGGGATCCACGCCTCGCAGTCGAACTTGCGGGCGGCCGACATGCCGAGGTCGCCGGCCGCGGTGTCGATGATCCGGTAGGGGACCTCGATCTTGGCCAGCATCTCCTTCTCCCAGGCGAGCAGGCGCAGGTGCTCCTCGTGAGCGTCTTCGGGACGCACGTAGGAGAACATCTCGACCTTGTCGAACTGGTGGACCCGGATGATGCCCCTGGTGTCCTTGCCGTACGAGCCCGCCTCGCGACGGAAGCACGACGACCAGCCCGCGTAACGCAGCGGCAGGTCGTCGGCGTTGAGGATCTCCTGGGCGTGGTAGCCCGCCAGCGACACCTCCGAGGTGCCGACCAGGTAGAGGTCGTCCTCGGGCAGCCGGTAGATCTCCTTGTCGTGGGCCACGTGGAAGCCGGTGCCCTGCATGGTCTCCGGCTTGACGAGCACCGGAGTGATCATCGGGATGAACCCGGCCTCAATCGCCTGCTGGATGGCCATGTTGAGCAGGCCGAGCTGCAGCCGCGCGCCGACGCCCTTGAGGAAGAAGAACCGCGAGCCCGACACCTTGGCGCCGCGCTCCATGTCGATGCAGTCGAGCCCTTCGCCCAGCTCCAGGTGGTCCTTGGGCTCGAAGTCGAACGTGCGGGGCTCGCCGTACGTCTCGAGCACCACGTAGTCGTCCTCGCCGCCGGCCGGCGCGCCCTCCTCGACGATGTTGGGCACCGTCTGGAGCACCTCGTCCAGCTCGGCCGCCAGCTTCTCCGCCTCGGCCTCGGCCGCCTTGACCTGGCCCGAGAGGTCCTTGGCCCGCTGGAGCAGCGCGGCCTTCTCCTCGCCCTGCGCCTTGGAGACCGACTTGCCCATGCTCTTCTGCTCCGCGCGCAGAGACTCGAACGAGGTCAGCGCCGATCGGCGACGCTCGTCGAGGTCGAGCAGCGTGTCGACGACGGCGTCGTCCTCACCGCGGGCACGCTGCGACGCCCGTAGCCGGTCGGGGTCCTCACGAAGGGTACGCAGGTCAATCACAAGGAAAAGGCTACCGGCGTACGGGTGCGCCCCGCCCCTGGATTCTCGGCCCTCGCTCCAGGACCCGTCCCGAAGCCCCTGCGCCCGGCACCACACCCCAGGCCCCGCCAGCCCGAACCCGCCCCGGAACCGTCAGACCGTCCAGCCCGAACCCGCCCCGCCCGAACCCGCCTCGGAACCGTCAGACCCGCCCGGCCCGAATCCTCGCCAGCCAGTCGCCCGCCTCCGCGAAGTCCGGGTCCGACGTGCCGCGCTTGATCTGCGGCGCGATGCCGTCGGCCCGCGGATAGCTGCCGAGGAAGCGCACCTCGCCACAAATGCGGTGCAGCCCGGCGATGGCCTCCCCGACCCGGGCGTCGGCGATGTGCCCCTCGAAGTCGAAGTGGAAGAAGTAGCGCCCGATGCCGTCACCGGTCGGCCGCGACTCGATGCGCGTCAGGTTGACCCCGCGCACGGAGAACTCGGTCAGCATCTCCAGCAGCGCGCCCGGGTGGTCGTCGGCCAGGAACACCACGAGCGTCGTGCGGTCGGAGCCGGTCGCCTCCGGCAGCGGCCCGGCACGGCCGACCTTGACGAACCTGGTCACGGTGTCGGACCTGTCACCGACGTCGGCCGCCAGCTCCACCAGCCCGTAGTGCTCGCCGGCGATGCGGGCGGCGATGGCGGCGTCGTACGGCGAGCCGGGCAGCGAGACCTCCTGCGCCGCGGCCGCCGTCGAGGGCGCGGCCACCACGACGGCGTCGGGCAGCTCGCGGGAGAGGAAGGCGCGGCACTGGGTGGTGGCCGCGGGATGCGTGTAGACCCGCTTGATGTGGCGAATCTCGGTGTCCGGCCGGGCCAGCAGCGAGAACTGCACCGGGAGCAGCAACTCGGCGTTGATCAGCAGGGGGTCGCCCCAGGCGAACTCGTCGAGCGTCGTGGTGATCGCACCCTCGATCGAGTTCTCCAGCGGCACCACCGCGCCGTCGGCGTCACCGGTGCGGACGGCGTTGAGCGCGGCGGGCACGTTGGCGCAGGGCAACCGCTCGGCGGTGGGGTCGAGGAGCCGCAGGGCCTCTTCGGTGAAGGTCCCTTCGGGTCCGAGATAGGCGAGTCTGGGCATGCATACAGAGTATCCGCAGGTGAACGGGGCACGCGGCCCTTTCACCCGACGGCGTATCCGCGGCCGATCCGGGGCGCGGGCCGCCTCCTGACCTCCTCGCAAACGACTCGCCGCACCTCTTGGAAGCTCCTCGGACAGCTCGGGACCTTCCCTGGGAAACCCCTCACAACGAGTCGGAGGCCCGGGAGGCGATGAGGGGCCCGAGGCCGAGCCTGGCCGCGCGTACCGCCTCTTCCTCCTCCGGCGACAGCTGCTGCTGGCCCTTCCCGCCCACCACGGGCCGCACGTACGTACGCGTCTCGCTACGCCCGTTGATGGACGTCAGCACGATCCCGTCACCCAGCCCGTTGATCATCGCCACCGAGAACGACAACCGCCCGGTCATCTCCGAGAGCGCGTCATAACGGCACACGGCGACGTCCCTGATGGCCTTGAGATCGCCACGGCCCTCGCTGATCTGCCGGGAGAGCATGCGCTGGCAGTCCTCCACCGTCGCTCTGGCCTGCCGCAGCGCCAGATAACCGATCAATACGCCACTGACCCCGGCGACGACGCCCACGATCACCCATGTGGTAACGAGCACGGCACTGAGAGTAATGGTTCGGTCAAGCCGGCTCGCGCCGTTTCGGCAGCCAGGACACCAACATCCACACCAGAGCCAGCGCCCCCAGCCCGAACCCGTTCTGAACGATCTTCCCCAGCACCAGGCTCACCCCCGGGATGTCGGCCTGCTTGAGCGAAACGCCCCACCACGGGATCGTCATCACGTAATACAGCCACACGACCGCCGCCACCCGCAGCCTGACCGTGTCGCGCCCGTCGCCCACGATCGCCGCGAGCACCACGACCACCCAGGCCAGGTGATGGATCCAGGCGACCGGCGAGAGCAGCACGGCCATCAGCCCGACGAGCGCGACCGCGGTGAGTGGATCATTCGCCTTGTACGCGTCCCGCGCCCCCCGGAACCCGTACCACCCGACCACGGCCACGATCACCACCCAGATCGCGGAGGTGAGCAGGTCGGGCATGTACAGCCGGATCAGCATGCCGCGGATCGACTGGTTGGTGGTGGCCGCGTTCGCGCCGAGGCGTTCGGGATCGAGCAGCGCCGAGAACCAGAAGTCGGACGCGTCCTGCGGGATCACCCCGAACGGCAGCAGCGTGAGCACCGCCGCCGCGAACGCCGCCATGAAGAACGTCCGCCACTGCCTGGTGACCAGCAGATAGATCAGGAAGACACCCGGAGTCAGCTTGACCGCCGTGGCCAGCCCGATCAGGAACCCGCGAGGCCACCAGGGCCGCCGGGCCACGCAGTCGGCCACGCACAGGGCGACCAGCAGGATGTCCACCTGCCCGAACCGCACCTGGTCCCTGATCGGCATCAGGTACGTGCACAGCACCATGAGCAGCGCGAACACCCAGGGCGCGTACTTCCTGAGCGTCTCCCCCTCCAGCACCTGACGGAACGAGAACCACACCGTCACGGCCAGCGCCACGAAAATCCCGGCCGTCCACACCCACTGCGCCGTGAGCCAGGACATCTTCGCCAGCACCACGGCCAGCATCGCGGCGATGGGCGGGTAGGTGAACGGCAACAACTGCGGCGCTGGCGTGACGTAGTCGTACACCGGCCGTCCTTCGAGGAGCATCTGCCCCCCGGTACGGTAAACGTCCAGGTCGACGAGCCGTTGGTCGTCGGGGTTGGTGAGCCACCCGTACACCAGCGGCGCCACGGCCGCCACGACGACGAGCGCCGCGAGCACCCATGCCCACCACTGCCGCCGCATCACCCGCACCTCGCCACTTGTCACGGTGTGGCACGTTACCGTGGCTGTTGTTGATCGAGGGGCACACACTGGGGGTCCGTACATGCCGAACGCCACGCCGTACCCGCCTCAGGGCCGGTACGCGGAGCGCCACCGCCTCGGCCGCCGCATCGCCGGCACCCTCACCTCCGCCCTCCTCACCGTGCCCCTGACCGCCCTCCTCACCACCACCCCCGCCCAAGCCACCTACGCGCCCACCGCAGCCCCTCAAGCCTCCCTCCACGCAGCGACCGCCCCCATCACGACCGCTCATCCGGCCTCCGACGGCACTCACACCAGCATCGCCACCACCCCGCACCTCAGATCGGCCATCACCGGCGGCACGCATGCGGCAAACGCCCCCGCCGCGCCCCGGGGACGAGTGGCCCTGATCGGCGTTCCCGGCCTGGAGTGGAGCGACCTGGACCGGACCAGGACTCCCAACCTGTGGCGCCTCGTGGGCGAAGGCGCCTCCGCCTCACTCTCGACCCGAGCCGTACCACCCCCGGACCGCGGCACCACCTGCCCCACCGCCGGATGGCTCACCGTCTCAGCGGGCCAGCGAGCAGGCACGCCGGGCAAGGGCTGCCCGCCTCCACCCACCCCCCAGCCCGATCAGCAAACCGGGCAGGACGGGCAAACAGGTCAAGGCGCCACGATCCCGGGCTGGAAGGCCCTGGCCGCGCACCAGTCGGAGACCGGCTACGACGCCCAACTGGGCACGCTGGGCCAGCTCGTCACCGACAACGGCGGGAAGGTCGCCGCGATCGGCCCGGGCGCCGCGCTGGCCGCCGCCGACAAGTCCGGAAATATCGCCAAATACGCCCCCACTCCCGATGCCCTGGGCGATCCAACCCCCTACAACCTGATCGTCCTCGAAGCCGCCGACCTCGCGAACGCCTGGCTGCAACAGCCCCCCGACGAGTACGGCGTCCCCACCTCCCTCACCCCGGCAGCCCGCCAGGCCGCCGTCACCTTGGCGGACCGGCAGATCGGCACCCTGGTCGAGCGGCTCCCCGCCGACACCACGGTCCTGCTGGCAGGCGTCTCGGACGTGACCCCAAACGCCCACCTCCACGTGGCGATCGCCGCCGGCCCCGGCCCGGACGGATCGCCGTACCCACACGGCTATCTCACCGCCACCTCCACCCGCCAGGACGCCCTGGTCACGATCACCGACCTCACCGCGACGACCATCCAGCTCCTGGGCCTGCCCGCCCCGCGCCAGGTCGTCGGCCGCCCCTGGCAACCCGGCGGCTCCGCCCCCGCCACCGCGTCCGGCACGGTGACCGAACTGGCGGACGGAGACCTGGCCAGCCAGGTCCTGCGAGAGGTACGCGGCCCGTTCTTCACCGTCCTGGTCACGCTCCAGCTCCTCTTCTACGCCCTCGCCGCCCTCGCCCTCCGCCGCCGCTCAACCACCCGCCCAAACCCCTCAAGGCATCCCGCCGCCACCGCCACCGCCACGAAGAGCGAGCGGAACGCCGCCACCACGGCACCCGCCGCCCTCACCGCGGAACACCCTGAAGACACCCCCACCGCAGAACACCCCGAAGACACCGCCACGGCGGAACACCCTGGAGACAGCGCCAAGGCCGAAAAACGCCACGAAAAGTCGGCCACCACGGCAACGCCCTCCACCACCCCCATGGAAGACGCGAGCACCTCCAAGCTCCTCATCTCCATCCAGGTCGTCGCCGTGGTCAGCGGTGCCATCGCCGTCTCCACGTTCCTGGCCCAGCTGGTGCCCTGGTGGACCCTGCCGGTGCCCATGCTCTCCGTGATCCTGACGATCCTGGCCATCGCCGGTCTCATCACCGCCGTCGCCTTCGGCGGCCCCTGGCGGGCGCACGTGCTCGGCCCCCTCGCCACCGTCGCCGCCATCACCTCGCTGGCCCTCCTCCTCGACGTCATGACGGGCTCCAGCCTCCAGGTGAACGCCGTCACCGGCTACGAGCCCGTGACCGGCGGCCGCTTCTACGGCTTCAGCAACATCGCCTTCGCCGTCTACGCCACGGGCACCGTCCTCGGCCTGGCCGGGGTGGCTCAGTGGCTGCTGGGCAGGGGGATGTCGAGGGCTGTGGTGGTGACGTTGTGCGGGTTGTACGGGGGATTCGCGGTCTTCGCGGACGGGTGGCCTTCCTGGGGCGCGGACTTCGGTGGTGTCCCGGCGTTCGTGGTCGGCCTGGCCGTTTTCCTGATCCTGCTCTCCGGCAAACGGGTGTCCCTGCTGAGGCTCCTGATCGTGGGCCTGATCGGGGCCGTGCTCGTGGGTGCCCTCTCGGTGTTCGACTGGTTGCGTCCCGACGCCCAGCGAACCCACCTGGGCAACTTCGTCCAGCAGATCATCGACGGCCAGGCCTGGACCGTCATCGGGCGCAAGTTCGGCGCCATGATCGGCGTAACCGTCGGCAACTGGTCACTGACCCTCCTCTCGCTGGTCGCGCTGGCCTTCCTGTTCCTGGTGCTGGCCCGTCCTTCCCGCTGGGGCGCCTCCGCCCTCGGCCAGGCCTACAGGCTGGCCCCGACGCTCAGGGCCGGCCTCTTCGGCGCCCTCACGTGCGCCTTCATCGGTTTCCTCATGAACGACTCCGGCATCGCCATCCCCGCTATGGCCCTGACGGTGGCGGTGCCGCTGACGCTCGCGGCCTGCGTTCGGGCCCTGCAGCTCGCCAAGCCCACACCACCAGCGCCGCAGCCAGGGCGAGCAGCACCCAGGCGAGCTGAGGCCTGAGCACGGTTCTGAGCCACTCCAGGTCGGCGGGCTGACCCTCCACCCTGGCCGGCAGGTACGCGAGCGACAGCACCAGCAGGTGCGCGACCACGAACCCGTCCAGCGCGGAGGCCCCCACGAGCGCCAGCAGCCCGAGCGCCAGCCCGTCGTACCAGGGCAGGATGTACGGCGTCGCGAACACGTACGCCACCACCAGCCCCGCTGCCACGACCGGCGCGCCCAACCCCCCGCCCGAGGGCCGACCGCCCAATGAGCCGCCGCCCAATGAACCGCCGCCCACCGACGCGCCACGCACCGGGTCGCCGGTCGACGACCTTCGGCGGGCGGCCCAGCGCAGCAGGGACCAGGCGATGAGCCCGAGCACCAGGAGCGAGCCGATCTGGATCTCCCCCCGGTACGCGCTCCCGGTGCCCACGATCGACTGGAGCCAGCCCTGGACGAGCTTCCAGAACGAGGCATGGGAGATCGACTTGCTCGTCCGGGTCATCGGCGCGATCGCGTCCGGGCCGACGATCGCGTACCCGACCGCGACCACCACGACGGCGCAGCCCGCCATGAGCGCCAGGCGGGCAGGCCGACGCCGTAGCTCCCAGGCCGGACCGAGGGCCACGAGGCCGGCGTTGACCTTGATCGCCACCCCCAGCCCGAGCAGGACGCCCGAGCCGACAGGCCGGCTCCTGGCCAGGAGCGCGGCCACCATGCAGGCGATGGCCAGCGTGTCGACGTGCAGGCCCGCGACCAGCTGGTAGAGCAGAAGGGGGTTGGCCGTCCACAGCAGGGCCGCCCTGAGGCGTCTGGCCGGGTCGTCCCTGGTGAAACGGTCTATGAGCAGGCCCGTCACGATGAACGCGACGGAGTTGAACAGGGCCAGCACGAATATCGTCAGGCGGAGCGAGTCGCCGCCCACCCAGCTCGCCACCGCCTGCACGGCCGTGGCCACGGGCCCGTAGACGCTCGGCTCCTCACGCCACGGCTCCTCCACCGCGTCGGCGACGGGATCGCCCGGCAGGTCCGCCGCGCCATGCGTGTACGGGCTGAGGCCCAGCGTCACCATGCGGCCGTACGCGGCGTAGTTGAGGTGGTCGCCGGAGCCCGACGGGGGAAGGAACGCCAGCACGCCGGCGGCCACGCAGCCGATGAGGATCAGCAACCGGGCGCTGGGCAGCCACCGAGCACCGGCCGGCAGGCGCCACGGCCACCCGGAGGGCATATGGGACGGTTCGCCGGTCAGGGGTGGCTCAGCGGATCCAGCGCCCGGGCCTCGCTCGACTCCATCGCCGGGGCCTTGCCCGACCGAGCCGGTATCCGGCCCCCGTCGTCCCGGGAATCCACCGTCCGGCTCTTGCCCGGACGAACCGCCCTGGGCCGGTGTGGCGGGGGCGGCACCTCGGGTGGGCGCGGAGGGGTCTCCCGGCTCTGCGGCAGGCGGGTGTGAGGTGATGGGGTCTCGCCCGCCAGGGCGGCGGAGAAGCAGCAGGGTGGTCAGGAGGCCGAGGCCGCCGAGGATGAGGGCGGCTGCCGCCAGGGCGACCGTCAGATGAGGCTCTGGGTTGAGGTCGAGGGAATAGGGCGGGTGCCAGGCGGGGCCGCTCAGGGTTGGGACCAGTGGTGACGGGCCCAGCAGCCCGATGGTGACCGTCAGCAGGATCGAGGCGCCGATCGCCGCCATGGCCGCCCCGGCCAGCCGGCCTCGTGCCTGTCCGTGCCGCGTCTCCGAAGTCACCGGGAAATTCCAGCACACCCGCAAGACACCTTCGCCCGATCCGGTCCTGCCTGTGGATAACGGGGCCGAGCTGTGACTTCCTGTGGATAACCAGGTCCCCAACCCCCGTCCTCCCTGGTATCTGGCCTGTGGATACCTGTGGACAAAGGTCCGGACGGGCGGCTGAGCGAGCGGGCCGGCAAAGGTCCCGACGGGCGGCTGAGCGAGCGGGCCGGCAAAAGGGCTGGACGGGCGGCTCGGCAAACGGCTGGGCCGCCCGGTGGCGGCGAGCGCCCCCGCTACTCCCCGGTGAGCCCGTCCACCGACTCCCGGATGAGGTCGGCGTGTCCGTTGTGCCGGGCGTACTCCTCGATCATGTGGACGAGGATCCACCGCAGGCTCGGCGCCCGGCCGTCGGGCCACGTTCGCCGGGCCGGCTGTCCAAGACCGCCGCCCGCCAGCGCCTCCTCGACCAGCGCCCGCGACCGCGAAACCGCGTCCTCCCAGAGCGCGTGCAGCTCCTCGGGCGAGTCCTGGGCGGCCGAGTTCCACTCCCAGTCACGGTCGGCCTCCCAGTCCACCGTGGTCCAGAGCGGCTGCCCCTCGCGCCCGTGCAGGTAGTGGGCGAACCAGTGGTTCTCGACGAAGGCCATGTGCTTGAGGATCCCGCCCAGCGTCATCGACGACACCCCGACGGTCGCCCTCAGCCCGGCCGCGTCCAGCCCGGAGCATTTCCACGCCAGGGTGGCGCGCTGATAGTCCAGGTAGCCCACGAGAGTGTCGGTCTCGTCGGCCGCGAGGGGAGGCTCGGGACGGCCCTGCTCGTCAATATCGGTCATGGGCGGTGAGTTTAGGGTCCAGGGCGAACAGAGCCCCGCGGCCAAATCGGGTCAGCGTTTCGGACGGAGCCGGTCGAGGTTCTGGACGACCAGAGGCTCGCGTACGGCCAGCGCCCGCGCCACGTCCCGCAACTGCCGCGCCCGGTGGAGCTGGGCCCGCAGGTCCGTGCCCGTGGCCCGGTGCGACATGTCCACCTCGACCTCGGTCACCCGGTAGCCCTTGCGCAGCAGGTCGATCGTCAGCGCCGTCTCCACCCCGAACCCGTGCGCCAGCGGCCGGGCCGCCTCGAAGGCCGCTCTGGTGAGGCAGCGTTGCCCGTTGAGCGGCTGGGCCGGGTCGAAGCCGGTGGCCCGGCGGATGCCCTCTTTCGAGAGGCGGACGACTAAGCCGTGCCCGCCGAGCTTCACCCTCGTCGTGAACACCGCGATCGTCATGTCGGCCGTGCCCTGGCGTACGGGCTCGATCAGCGGCGCCGCGGCCTGGGCCGTCCCGCCCAGGTCGGCGTCGAGGAAGAGCAGGTGGCGGGGGGTGGCGTCCTCGTCGAGGAGGCGCACCGCCTCGGCCCCCGTCTCCATCGCGGCGGCCTTGCCCCGGTTGCGGCTGTGCCGCACCACCCGGGCCCCGGCCGCGCGGGCCACCCTGCCGGTCTGGTCCGCCGAGCCGTCGTCCACGACCACGACGAGATCGACCCCGGGCAGCGCCGCGGCGGCCTTGACGGTGGCCGCGATGCGGTCGGCCTCATTGGCGGCCGGGATGATGACCGCCGTGTCGCCGCCGCTCCGATCCGCACTCAGAGGTTCCGTCATGATCCCTCTGTTATGAGGAACTCCTGCGGCACCTCATCGTGCACGGTGAACACCGAGTCGAGCCCGGTGACCTGCAGAATCTTGCGTACGGCGGGACGCGGGGAAGCCACCTCGAGCGACCCTCCCTGCTCTTTCATGCGCTTGAGCGCCGAGAGCAGCACGTTCATCCCCGTGGAGTCGCAGAAATCCACGGCGGACATGTCGATGACCACCCGGCTGGGCCCCTCCTGCAGCAGCCGAGTGAACTCGGACTGCAGGTGAGGCGCCGTGTAGAGGTCGATTTCTCCGGTGACCGCGACTAGCGCGCACCCGGCATGTGATCGAGTCGAGACCTTGAGCTCCACATGGGCAGGCTAGCGGCGCGAAGGCTTCCGGTCACGTTGTCACGCCGATAGGGGAACGACAGGTTTTTGTCCTGCGTTTGGGCTCCATGAAAACGGAGAGTACGCGAAGCTTGACAGCGTGACACCGGAACCGGCAACGCTTCACGGAGAGGGAGGGGCTGGGGCACGCGCGACGGGCCCCGCATCGATGAAGGCCGACAAACCCGAAGATCCACAGCGTCAGGGGCTCCGAGAACGCCTGGAGACCATCCTCATCAGCACAGAGAAGGCGACGTCATGGCATGACCAAGCGGGGCGCCTGCGCGGCCTGGTGAACCACGAAGGCTACGTCCCCATCCGCACCCGGCTCGCCATCGAGGACCTGGAGTTCCTCGCCGGGGCGCGCACCGAGCTGCTCAGGTTCACGGAGCTGGGGCTCAGGTTGCTCGATCTCCACCAGCCGCGGGACGCGGGGGGCATCACGAGCGACACCGCCCACCCGATCCTGCGGTGCCGGAGCTGCATGTGGCGCTGGCCTTGCCCGACATTTCGGGCAATGTCGGAGTCCTTCGGTGCATCGCGGGATCTGCCGGAGAGCGCCTGAGGGGCAAGACCGGCCGTCAGCCGCTGACCAGGGGAAGCCGGATCTCGAACCGGCACCCCGGCCCGTCGTTGACCACCCCGATCACCCCGTCGTGCGCCTCCACGATCCCTTGCGCGATGGCCAGCCCCAGCCCGGCCCCTCCATCGGCGGTAGGAGTACGAGCAGCCTCCCCCCGGAAGGCCACTTCGAACACCCGAGGCAGATCCTCCTCGGGTATCCCCCCGCAACAGTCCGTGACCGACAAACAGGCCATCCCCTCCGCATCCACCCCGGCCCTGAGCACCACGGCCCGGTCGGACGGCGTGTGCCGGATGGCGTTGACCACCAGGTTGCCCAGGGCCCGGCCGAGGGCCCCCGCGTCGGCCTCCACCGGCACCGCGGCCGCCGCCTCGGCCGTGAGCAGCACCCCTTTGGCCCGGGCGAGCGGCTCCGCCCCGGCCAGCGTGTCGGCGACGAGGTCGGCCAGCCCGATCCTGGCCCGCGACAGCCGCAGCGACCCGGCGTGGATCCGCGACAGCTCGAACAGGTCGTCCACCATCCCCGACAGCCGCTCCACCTCGAGCCTGATCTGCCTGTGGTAGCGCGCGACCGTCCCGGAGTCGGACACCACCCCGTCCTCCAGCGCCTCGGCCATGGCGCGCATCCCGGCCAGCGGCGTACGCAGGTCGTGGCTCACCCACGCCACCAGCTCCCGCCGCGCCCCCTCCAGGGCCCGCTCCCGCGCGTACGCCTCCTCAAGGGTGTTCGCGATCGTCTGCAGCTCGGCCGGCAGCCCCTGGGGCGCGACGAACGGCAGGTCGCGTACGGCCGCCACCAGCCGCCTGCTCTCCCCGACCACCCGCTTGGCCAGCACGAACGCCACCCCCAGCCCCACCAGCCCGCCCACGGCCACCACGCTCAGCACGAAGTCCTTGGTCGGCCCCTCGATGATCATCTTGGTGATGATCGCCACGACGCCCGCCAGCGTGGCCGCCACCGCGACCACCACGACCACGGCCAGCATCACCCCGATGGACCTGGTACGCAGCCGCCACATCACCCAGATGCCCGCCAGCGCGACCAGCAGCCCGAGCCCGGCCGTGACGCCCACGACCATGGGCAGGTCCCCCGGCTTGGGCATCATGGGCCCTCCAGCGGCTCGTACCGGTAGCCGACCCCCCACACCGTGACGATCCTGCGCGGCTCGGTCGGGTCGGGCTCGATCTTCTCCCGCAGCCGCCGCACGTGCACGGTCACGGTTGACGAGTCGCCGAACGACCACCCCCACACCTGGTTGAGCAGCGCCGACCGGCTGAACGCCTGCCGCGGGTTACGCATGAGGTAGGCCAGCAGGTCGAACTCCCGGGCCGTCAGCATCACCTCGGCGTCGCGCCGCCGTACCTCGTGGGCCCCCACGTCCACCACCAGGTCGCCGTCGCGGAGCACCCCCGTGCCCCCGGTGACGGAGGCCCCGCGCGCCCGCCGCAGCACCGACTGCACGCGCAGCGCCAGCTCGCGCGGGCTGAACGGCTTGGTGACGTAGTCGTCGGCCCCGGTCTCCAGCCCGACCACCCGGTCGATCTCCTCGCCGAGCGCGGTCAGCATGATCACCGGGACCGGCCAGCGCTCCCTGAGCTTTCTGCACACCTGCAGCCCGTCGATCTTGGGCAGCATCAGGTCGAGCACCATGAGGTCGGGCGGGTTCGCCAGCGCCCTGCGCAGCGCCTCGACGCCGTCGCCGACGCACTCGACCTCGTGCCCGTCGCGCTCCAGATAGCGCGCCACGACCTCGGAGACCGTGGGATCGTCGTCCACCACCAGGATGCGCGTGTTCACGACTTCACGGTACGGCCGTGGTGCACGTAAGTGACATGTACGTCATTGGTTCGTAAGGCTCGCGGATCATGTCCCCAGGACGTACGGTTGCCTCATGGGTAGAGTCGTGATGCTCGTCATAGGGACCTTGCTGGGTCTCTTCGTGCTGTTCAACTTCTTGCTGCCGATGCTGGTCGGCCTGGTCAAGCTCGCTTTGATCGTCGGTGTGGTCGCTCTGCTCGTCTTCGTCGCGGTCACCGTGGTGGGCAAGTCGCGCTCGCAGTGACGCAGATCCTGTTCGATCCGTGGCTGGTGGGGATCACCATGGTGGCGATCCTGCTGCTGGCCACGTGGGCGGCCACGCTGCTGCCCACGCTCAGCGGAGAGCCGCCGAGCTTCCCGCTGACCTATGCGCGCCGCACGGCCTTCCAGCGGCAGCGCGATCCGGACGCGGCCGGTCGTTCGCGCCCGCGAGCCCCCTAGGCATGCCCCGCTTTCCAGTAAGGCGGGGCTCCCTCTGTGAGACGAGTGAGCCCCTCGTCCGCCTCTCCTAGGGAACAAGGGCTCATGATCGATTCTCTCGTCACCTTTGTCATCGGCATGTCCGGCGGCAGCGCCGCGCTCGGGATCGTGCTGTTCACGCTGGCCGTACGCCTTCTGCTGCTGCCGCTCAACGTGCGCCAGGCCCGTACGATGAAGATCCGCGAGCGGCTCGCCCCCAAGCTGCGCGAGCTGCAGCAGCGGCACGGGCGCAACCCGGAGCGCCTGTCGAAGGAACTGTCCGCGCTCTACGCCAAGGAAGGCACGTCGCCGTTCGCGGGGTTCATGCCGATGCTGGCGCAGTTGCCGTTCATGTGGCTGATGTACCGGGTGGCCACGCATCCGACCGCGCTCGCCGGGCACGACCTTTTCGGGGCTCCGCTGGGGCAGCAGGTGGCGGGGTTGGTAGCCAATTACGGTCTGGTCAGCATGCCGGTTTTGGTCTTTGTATTGGTCATTCTGCTGATCGTGGCGGTGGCGTGGTTCTCCGCCCGGCAGATCAAGGTTCAGGAAGAGCAGCCGGAGCTGATGAAGAAGATCATGCGGCTGCTGCCGTACGGCTCCGTGCTGGCCGCTCTGGTGCTCCCCCTGGCGGCCGGCCTCTATCTGCTCGTCTCCACGGCCTGGACCGTCAGCGAGCGGGCCGTGCTCGCTAGCCGGCCTCTCTGAGTGCCGCCACCTGCCCGTTCATCGATTGACTGGGGGCGGGCAGGATGGCCCATACGGTCGTCGTGTCCCCGTCGTGCCTGACCCCCCAGCTCTCGGCCACGTATTCCACGATGCCGAGCCCCCGGCCCCCGAGCGAGGACAGGGTCGGGCGGCCCGCCCGCGGCTCGGTGGCCGCACCCCCATCGCTCACCGCCACTTCGATGTGATCGTCACTGCGTAGCCAGGCAACCCTCACCATGCCCGACGGCAGCGGATGCGCGTGCCGCAGCGCGTTGCTCAGCAACTCGCTCACCACCAGCACGGCATCGTCGATCGCGGCGGAAAAGACCCCACTGTCCTGCAGGTCAGTGCTCAGACGCTGGCGGGCGACGGCAACGCTGGACGGCGCGTACGGCAGCAGCACCACGCTTGACACACCCACCTCCCCGTTACCTGTGCCCCCCGCGGGAACACTCCCCGGTACGACCGAAATGCCCCGTTACTCAATCCCAGAAACCGCATCTCGATCACAGCTTGTACACATTGGACGATAGATCAGCTCAACCGTGACCACCTCGTTACCGCATCGGTGTGTCGGATCCGATAGTGGAAACGCATCTCAGTACGAGCCGCATTCTGGTGCCTCCTCCAGGCCTCGGATGAGCGCTGACATCTCCGCCCTGCGCCCTGGCGAGACTGCGGACGATGTAGAGACCGAGCCCCACTCCACCAAACCGTCTTCGGTCGCCGCTGTCCACCTGGACGAAGCGCTCGAAGATCCGCTCCCTGTCGGCCGGGGCGATGCCGACCCCCTCGTCGTCGACCACCACGACGACGTTGTCGTCCTCCGGCCACGCCTCGACGCTGATCAGCCCGCCCTTCGGCGAGTACTTGAACGCGTTCTCCAGCAACTGCCCCAGGACGATGTCCGTGGCCAGCGCGTCGCCCAGCACGTACGGCAGCCCGTCCGGCATGACCACCTCGACCCGGTGCCGGTCAGACAGGGCGGGCAGCCCCAGCGTGGCCGCGTCGATCCGCTCGGCCAGGTCGAACTCCTCGATCCGCACCTTGAGCTCGTCGGCCCCGGCCCTGGCACCCAGCAGCAGGTGGTCCATGAGCTCGCCCAGGGACCTGGCCCGCTCGGCGATCGTGTGCACGGCGGAGCGGCGCTCGGGGTCGCCCATCTTGTCCCAGCGCGAGTCCAGCGTGCTGGCGAACCCCCGCACGATCGTGATCGGCGTACGCAGCTCGTGGCTGGTCGTGGCCAGGAACAGGTCCTTGGCCTCCTCCAGCTCCTTGGCCGCGGTCACGTCGCGGAAGTCGACGACCACCTCGCCGGTCTCCTCGATCTGCGCGCTCACCACGTCCAGCCACCGCCCGTTGTCCATCTGGGAGGTGACCTTCTCGCCCGGCTTGGGCAGCGGGAACGGCGGCGGCCCGCCGATCACGGACGCGGCGGGCAACGCGGTCAGCTCGGCGGCGGCCGGGTTCCACCGCACCACGTGGCCGGCCTGGTCGAGCACGGCGATGCCGTCGGCGCTGGCGTCGAACACGGCCCGCTCGTGCGCCCGCTGCCGCACCGCCTCCTGGTAGGCCACCGCGTTGCCGACGGCGATCCCCGCATGCCCGGCCAGCAGCTCCAGCAGCTCCAGCTCCAGGTGCCCCGGCCTGCGCCGGGCGAACAGCGAGTAGAGCGCGCCGTACGGGCGCCCGCCGACCGCCGCCAGGCCGAGCGCGATCGTGTGCAGGCCGTTGAGCCGCGCCCACACCAGGTCGTCGAGCCCGTCGGACTCCAGCATCACGGTCTTGCCGGTGCGTAAAAGCTTGTCCACCAGGCTCGTACGCAGGTCGCTGGTGGCGCCCCTGATCGTGTCCGGCAACTGGTACGTGCTGACCACCCGCAACCTGTCACCCTCGATCAGCACGAACCCGCCCGCGTCCGCCCCGGTGAGCTCGGTGAGGTTGGCGGAGATCCGGTCGAGCACGGCCGACAGCTCCAGCTCGGAGTTGATGTCGCCGACCACGTCGGTCAGCCGGCGCACGAGCCTGGCCCGGCGCGCCATCCGGTTCCTGGCCACCTCGTCGGCCCGGGCGGGGTGGTAGACGCACACGTAACCGCCCACGGCGTTGCCCAGCCGCAGGGCGCTGATGTCCACCCGCAGGTCGAGCACCGTGCCGTCGCTGCGCACGCGCTTGGTGCGCAGCGACACGGGCTCCCCCGTGCGTACGCGTTCCAGCACGGCGTTGTGCTCGGCGGTCAGCTCGTCAGGCACGATCGGCGCCCTGCGCCCGAGCAGCTCCTCCGCCGGCCACCCGAACACGCGCTCGGCCGCGGCGTTCCACACCAGCACGCTCTGGTCCCGATCGAGCGCCACGACGGCGTTGGGCGAGCTGGCGAGCGCCGCGCGAGCGATCTCATCGTCACTACCGGCCCATTCGTCCCCCACACCTCCATAGTGCACGTGGCGCGGTGGGTGCGTCGGGCGATCCGTCCGATACGCTGCGGTCACGGTAATTCCTGGCGGGTGGGAGGGTGAGGGGTATGTCGAGCAACGATCTCGATGCCCTGCTGCGGGTGACCTCCAGCACCTATCGGGGTGACACACCACCGGACATCGCCTTCGGCACCTACGACGGGGCCGTGGGCAGGATGGTGCTGGCGGTGACCGGCAAGGGCATCGCCGCCTGCAGCTTCGAGCCGGAAAACGACGTCTTCGAGCTGGTCAGCAGGCATGTGGGCCGGTTCATCGGGCCCGACGCGCGACGCCTCGACCCGGTGCGCAGGGAGCTCGACGCCTACTTCTCGGGGCGGCTGCGCGCGTTCGCCACGCCGGTGGACCTGACGCTGGCCACGACTTTCGCGCGCACGGTGCTGCAGAAGACCATGGCGGTCCCCTATGGCACCACCACCACGCTGGAGCAGATCGGCGAGAGCATCGGCCGGCCGCGCGCGCTGCGGGCGATCGGCAACGCGCTGGCCTCCAACCCCATCTGCGTGATCGTGCCCTGCCACCGGGTGGTGCGCGAGGACGGCGCGCTCGGCGACTACGCGGGGGGCGCGGCCGCCAAGCAGCACCTGCTCAACGTCGAGCGGCGGACCGCCGGGCCAGCAGCCCGATGAGCAGCGTCACCAGCGCGGCCACCAAGGCACCGCCCAGGGCGCCGTTCATCCACGGCTGCCGGACGAAGCCGAGGACCTCGCGCACGCCCGCCCACCACGCGTCCCACTGGGGGATCGTCGGCGTCGAGGTCGTCAGCCAGTAGGCGGCGAAGCCCAGCGCCCACGGCACCAGCATCGACCAGCGCGAGGGCGCGTCCTCCGCGGTGTTCCAGCCCGTGCCGCGGCGCAGCAGGAAGTAGTCCACGGCGAGCACCGCGAACATCGGCACGAACACCGCCCCGATCAGGCCGAGGAACACCCCGTACGAGGTGACGTCCACCAGCAGGGCGATCACCACGGTGAGCACGCCGATGCCGACGGAGAAGACGCGCCGGTCCATCCGCGGCATCAGGTTCTGCAGCGAGACCGTGGTGGAGTAGACGTTGGCGAAGGACTGGTCGGTCTCGCGCAGGACCAGGATGCCGAAGAACAGCGCGCCCAGCGGCACCGCCACGAACGGCCCGAACACCGACGTCTGGTCGGCCTGCACCCCGGCGGCGCCCGCGAGGGCCACCGCGTACACGCCCAGCCCCAGACACGCCACCTGGGCCAGGGTGTATCCGCCGACCACGCCGGTGAAGGCGGCCCTGCTGGAGCGCGAGTGGCGGGCGAAGTCGGCGGCCATCGGCACCCAGGACACCGAGAGCGCGATCACGTAGTCGACCGCGGCGGGGAAGGCCGTCCAGCTCCCGCCCTCCGGGGAGGGGGCGTCGCGCAGGAAGAACACCGTGAACCAGATCATCGCGATGATCACGCCGACGGTGACGTACCGGCGCAGCAGCCGGATCGACCCGAGCGGCCAGATCGTCAGCGCGGTGGTCAGCACCCCCGCCACGACCACCCACACCTGGTACGGCACCGAGCCGAAGATCGCGGTGGCACCCTTCGCGATCACCCAGAGCTCGAAGGCCCCCCAGCCGATCATCTGCACGATGTTCAGCACCGTGGGCACGTAGGAGATCCTGGCCCCGAACAGCCCGCGCAACAGCACCATCGCCGGCTGCCCGGTCTGCGTGCCGGGGATGGCGGACAGGCCCACCATGGCGGTGCCGATCAGGCTGCCCACCACCGTGGCCACCAGCACCGCGGCCAGGCTGAGCGGGGCGTCGCCGAGCGGGTTGAGCAGGAGCAGGGCTCCGGAGAAGCCGAGGAGGCTGACCCCGAGGTTCGCCCAGAGAGCGCCCTGGTCGAGCACGCCGAGGGTCTTCGGCGGGCGGCCTTCGAGGGTCAGCGGAACTTCTTCGACGCCATGCGTCATCGCACACTCCCTACGCCGGCATTACCCGGACAGGTTCATGCGGTCGGCAGCAGCAGTAGCTACCCTCTCAGCCTGGTTGCCCCAAGCTCCCGCGGGGGTTGGTACACGAAGCCGGGATCATCCCAGCTCGCGCCCCCATGATGCACCATTCGTCCTAGATCGGCCACCACCGGGTAGCTGCCATCGCGCCCTGGGGAGAGTCCGTGCAGGTCCGCAGGACGAACAGCTGGAGAGGCCTCTCGCACCGCGTCGGCGGGCTGCCCACGCACGCATTCTCCAAGCCACGCTGTACATCACTGCCGAGCGACCAGGCATATTCCCGGCATATTCCACGGTGCTGCCGAGGAGTGCAACGATCGCTCCGGTGAACCTCGGGCCGTATTCCACCCCCCTGGCACCAGGCGAGGCGACCCTGACCCGCCCGGGTGTGGTCGGAAAGCCCACGTCATCAGAGACGACGACATCCGGCACCCCGGCGCCACCTGTGCGATGCTCACCGCCTTCGAAGACGTCACCTCGCACGTCTCCCCCGCCGGCCACGCGGGAGGGCTGAAGTTCACGTTCCACGGCCAACCGAACCAACCGAGACATCTCTTGCTGGAGGACTGTTGAAGACACGCATTCTGGGCGCCGTGCTGGGAATCGCAGCGTTGAGCGGGCTGCTGGTGGCAAGCCCGGCGCAGGCGGCCGACGGAGTGTCCTCCGCCCGCGTGGAAAACCCGGACAGAGCCGGCGCCGGGTACGTCCGGACGACCGTCGACTTCGTCAGCCGGACGAGGGTCGTCTTTCGGAACTTCACGGTGCGCGACATCTGCCCCGCTGACAACCATGGGGTGCGGGCCCAGATGGAGTGGACGCACACCGACCTGACCACCGGGTACAGCGCCTGGAAGGTGGACACCAGCTGCGGCTCCCACGGCACCAACTTCGGAAACTTCGTCCGCACCGGCCCCAAGCCCATCCGGCTGGTCCGCGTGAGGGTGTGCATCTACAAGCGATCAGGCCAGCACCTGGCTTGCGACTACAGCCTGTCCCGAGACAACCAGTACACCTGAGCCGCTGACGCTCAGGCTCTCAGCTGGTCGGCGTAGGCGGTAACCGAAGGCGTCGGCGAGCAGGGCGAGTTCGCCGTAACCGGAAGCGAAGCTTGAACGTACGCCGCCGGCCTGCCGAGCTCGGCCTCGCCGTCGGTGAAGAAGGCGGCGTGGATGGTGAATCTCGCGCTGCAACTACTCGAAGGCGATCTCCATCGACCGGGCCCGGTGCCGCATCGCGGTAACGCCGCCTCATGCCACGAAGGGCTCCTGGCCCGTCTCGCTGACCATCGGCCGGCGCGCGGACTCCCACGACTGCATGCCGCCCCCGACGTTGACCGCGTCGCGCCCGAGCTGGTTGAGCCAGGCCGCGACCTGCAGCGAACGGCCGCCCACCCGGCACACGACGTAGACCGTCCGGTCGCCGGGCACCTCGTCGACCCGGCCCTGGATCTGCGTCATGGGGATGTGCACGGCTTCGGGCGCGTGCCCGGCCAGCCATTCGTCCTGCTCGCGGACGTCGAGCAGGTAAGCGTCGGCGGGAACGGCGTTGGCCTCGATCTCAGGAACGGTCATGGCTCCATCATCTCGCGCCGCGAGTCGTAGGCCGCACGCGCCTCCGCGATCTCCGCCTGATGCTCCTCGGTCCACGTGACCAGGGACTTGATGGTCTGGTGCAGCGTACGGCCGAGCGGCGTCAGCGCGTAGTCCACCCGGGGCGGCACCACGGGGTGAACCGTGCGGGTGACCAGGCCGTCGCGTTCGAGCTGGCGCAGGGTGACGCTGAGCATGCGCTGGCTGACGCCGTCGATCTCGCGGCGGAGCTGGGTGAAGCGCAGGCTCTGGCAGTCGAGCAGGGCGATCACCAGCAGCGACCACTTGTCCGCGATGCGGTCGAGGATCTGCCGGACCTCGCAGTCCTCGCGGGTGTCCCACTGGCGTACGTCGTAGTCGTCGTCCACGGTGCCTTCGCAGTAACTGAGTGATCTCAAAGTGCCGTCTTCCACGACATTTCATCCTGGCCCATGATGTGGACGGTTACAAGAGAGAACCGACATGCCGAGAAGTAACCGGGGGTTTGTTGTGTCTGTGCCCGCCCGTTCCTGGGGCGTACTGATCGTTTTGTGCGGTGCCATCTTCCTGGAGGGCATCGACGTGGCCATGCTGAACGTCGCCCTCCCGTCCATCCGGGCCGACCTCGGGCTTTCCACCAGCATGCTGAGCGGGGTCGTCAGCGCGTACGTGCTGGGGTACGGCGGTTTCATGCTGCTCGGCGGCCGGGCGGCCGACCTGCTGGGCCGGCGGCGGATGTTCCTGCTCTGGCTGGTGGTGTTCCTGCTCTTCTCCGGTCTCGGCGGCTTCGCGACCGAGGGCTGGGTGCTGCTGCTGGCCAGGTTCGTCACGGGGGTGGCCGCCGCGTTCATGACCCCGGCCGGCCTGTCTCTGATCACCACGAACTTCCCCGAGGGCAGGCAGCGCAACCGGGCCCTGCTCATCTACGCGGGCACGGCGGCGGGCGGGTTCGCGCTCGGGCTGGTGATCGGCGGCCTGCTGACCGCGATCGGCTGGCGCTGGGTGTTCTTCGCCCCCGTTCTGCTCTCGCTGGTCATCCTGCTGGCCGCGATCCCCCTGCTCAAGGAGCCGGCCACGGCCCGCCCCGCGGTGCGGGGGTTCGACGTGGCGGGCGCGGTGAGCATCACGGGGGCGATGATGCTGCTGGTCTACGGTGTCGTACGCCTGGAGCACCCGTCCGACGGCCTGCCCCTGACCGTGGCGGTCTTCGCCGCCGGCCTGGCGCTGGTCGCGGCCTTCGTCGCCGTCGAGCGCCGCTCCGCCGTCCCGCTGGTCCGTCTCGGCATCCTGCGCTCGGGCCCGCTCGTCCGGGCCAACCTGACGGCCGCCCTGCTCACGGCCTCGTTCTTCGGCTTCCAGTTCCTGGTCACGCTCTACCTCCAGGAGTTGCGCGGCTGGTCCACCATCCAGACGGGCCTGGCCCTGCTGGCGGCCGCCGCCGACGTGGTGCTCGCGCCCACGCTCACGCCGTGGCTGGTCAACCGGTTCGGCAACGCCAAGGTCGTGCTCGGTGGCCTGCTGTCGGGCCTGCTGGCGTACGCGCTGTTCCTCGGGGTGGGCCTGGACTGGGCGTACGCGGCGATGCTGCCGTCGATGCTGCTGATCGGCCTGATGTTCGCCTTCGTCTACGGCCCGCTGACGATCGTGGCCACGGACGGCATCGCCGAGCACGAGCAGGGCCTGGCCGGCGGGCTGATCAACTCCTCGTTCCAGTTCGGGGCGGCCCTGGGCCTGTCCCTGGTGACCGCGGTCAACGTGGCCGCCCTGGGCACGGCGACGGGCGCCGAGGCGGGCCTGGCCGCGATGCGGACGGCCCTGGTGGTGCCCGTGACGGCGACCCTGCTGGCCGCGATCATCGCCGCCGCCGGCCTGCGTTCCCGGGTCCGCGACGAGAACCGGGTGCTGAGCGGCAGCGCTACTTGAGCAGCTTGGACAGGCGGCGGTCGGCCAGCGGCTTGCCGCCTGTCTGGCACGTGGGGCAGTACTGCAGCGATGAGTCGGCGAACGAGACCTCGCGGATCGTGTCGCCGCACACGTCGCAGGGCTGTCCCGCACGGTTGTGGACGCGCAGCCCCGACTTCTTCTCCGCCTTGAGGTCCTTGGCCGCCAGCCCGTGCGCGCGCTCGACGGCGTCTCTCAGCGTGGTCACGATGGCCTCGTGCAGGTCGGCGACCTGCGCGTCGGTCAGCGTCGCGGCGATCTTGAACGGGGACATCTTCGCCGCGTGCAGGACCTCGTCCGAATAGGCGTTGCCGATGCCCGCGATGATCTTCTGGTCGCGCAGCAGCCCCTTGATCTGGGTGCGGTTGCCGCCCACGATGTGCTTGAGCGCGTCGACGGTGAACGTATCGGCCAGGGGGTCGGGGCCGAGGGCGGCGATGCCGGGGACATCGTCCGGATTTTTCGTGACGTAGACGGCGAGCCGCTTCTGCGTCCCCGCCTCGGTCAGCTCGAACCCGGGCGCCAGGCCCTCCTCGTCGGGCGCCAGCCTGACCCGCACCGCCAGCGGCCCCTTGCCCGGGCGCACCGGCTTGGCGCCCGAGAGGTCGTCGCGCCAGCGCAGCCACCCCGCGCGGGCCAGGTGGATGACCAGGTGCAGGCCGTCGCAGTCGAGGTCGAGGAACTTGCCGTGCCTGGTCACGCCGGTGACGGTCAGCCCGCCGAGCGCCGTGACCGGCGGGTCGAACGTCTTGAGCGCCTGGAAGGCGACCACGTCGACCCCCAGGATCGTGCGGCCCACCGCCCGCTCGCGCAGGAAGTGGGTGAGAGACTCCACTTCGGGAAGTTCGGGCATGCCACCAGACTACGGTGCCGGGTACGGTGCCGGCCGTACTGTCTAGGGCACGTCCCAGAAGGCCAGCTCGTGTGCCATCCCCGCCGCGAACAGGGCCTCGGCACGCGCCGGGTCGGGATCGGCCTCGTCGATCATCTGCGCGATCCGCACGGTGAGCGCCTCGAACCCGGGGTCGGCGTACGTGTCCACCCAGGCCCGATATCTCGGCTCAGCGGGCGGATTCTCCGCCAAAATCCGCCCAAGACTCGAATATCCCCACATGCACGGATAAAGCGCCGCCAACCCCTCCCCGTACGACCCCGCCGACTCCAGCAGGAACGCCGTGTACGCCGCGCACGCCGGCCCCTTCACCGCCCCCTCCAGATCGGCCCCGAACTCCGCCGACATCGTCCGGTGCAGCCTCAGCTCGTCGTGGTACGTGGTGTGCGCCAGATCCACGAGATCGCCCAGATGCGCCGCGGGCGCCTGCCAGGCCAGCCGGGCGAACACCCGCACGTAGTCCAGCAGGAACAGGTAGTCCTGCTCCAGCCACGACCGGAACACCGGCTCGGGCAGGTCACCGCGCCCGATCCCGGCCACCGTGGGGTGCTCGATCTGGGCCTGGAGCAGCGGGCGCCCGATGGCGTGCAACTTTTCGGAGATGGTCATGGCTGGGAGGTTAGTGTCGAAGCATGACGGTGACGATCGCCGAGGAGCTCCTCCTCCTGGCCCACAGCGAAGACCAGGGCAAGCCGCTGATCAGCGCCATCCAGCTCGATCCTGCCCTCGCCGGCGCGATCCTGGCCGAGCTGGCCGTCCACGACCGGGTGGAGCTGTCGAAGAAGAAGCTGGCGGTCAAGGACCCGACCCCGCTGGGTGACGAGGAGCTCGACGCCGCCCTGGCCCTCATCACCGCCAAGGGCGGCACCAGGAACCCGGCCTGGTGGGTGCAGAAGCTGCAGTCGGGCAAGCTGCGCAACCGCCTGCTGACCCGCCTCGCCGCATCCGGCGTGCTGACGGAGGAGCGGGTCAAGGTGATGGGCATCTTCCCTGTCTCGCGCTGGCCGGAGGCCCACCCCGGGGTCGAGGCGAACGTCAGGGAGCGGGTCTCCGCCGTCCTGGCGGGCGCCGACCCCGACGCCCGCACGGCCGTCCTGATCGCGATCACGCACGCGGCCAAGCTGGACCGCAAGGCGTTCCCCGGCGCCGACAAGGCGCGCATCAAGGAGATCGCCGAGGGCGCCTGGGCGGCCGACGCGGTGGCCAAGACCATCGCCGCCATCAACGCCGCCGCCATGGTCGCCGTCACCGCGGCGGCCACGGCAGGGGCCGCCGGCAGTAGCTGACGAAACCGGCTCAGCCGGCGTCCACGACCTCCTTGGGCACCGGCTTGTCCTCCTTCAGGGCGTTGAACAGCGCCAGGGCCTTCGCCCGGTCCCACTTGACGGCCGTGCCACCGGCGGGGATGACCTCGTTCCCGCCGAACGGCACGACCGTGGTCACCGGGCTGTCACCCATGGCCAGCCCCAGCGAGAGCATGTTGAACACGCCCGTGCCCGAGTCGACCACGACCGCGTCCGTGGCGCTCATCGCCAGCGGGATCGCGGTGAACGGGTTGAGCAGCACTCCCGGGCTGGCCGCCTTCTTCACGACCGCGCCGAGGAACTGCCGCTGCCGCTTGGTCCGCTCGAAGTCGGGCAGCGCGCCACCCTTGCGGGTGCGTACGTATCCGAGGGCCTGGCCGCCGGTGAGCAGCTGCGTGCCCTTCTTGAGCTTGAGGCCCGCCTTGGGGTCGTCCACGGCCGCGCGGACGTTGATCTCGACCCCGCCGACGGCGTCCACGATCTCGACGAACCCGGCGAAGCCGATCTCCATGTAGTTGTCCACATGCACCCCGGTGACCGTCTCGACGGTGCGGACCAGGAGCTTGGGGCCGCCGATGGCGTAGGCGGAGTTGAGCTTGTCGCGCCCCTTGCCCGGGATGGTGACCGCCGAGTCGCGCGGCAGGCTGACCAGGGTCGGCTTGTCGCTGCCCTCGGGGATGTGCAGCAGCATCATCGAGTCCGTACGCTGCCCGGCGGCCCGGCCGGTGGCCAGCTTCCTGCGCTGGGCGGCGGTCAGGCCCTTGCGGCTGTCGGAGCCGACGAGCAGCCAGTTGGTGCCCGGGGTGTCGGCGGGCCGGCCCGTGTAGTCGTCGAGCACGCCGTCGATGCCCGACAGCCTGGAGTCGATCCAGAAGACCAGGCCCACGGCGGCCACCAGCACCACCACCAGGAACCCGGCGACGATCGTCAGGATGGTCTTCCCCGACGGTCGCTTGCGCGGCCCCCGCGGCCCCTTCGGGGTGGGCTCGCCACGCGACTTCAACGGCTTGACGGGGCTGCTGCCGGCGCGTTCCCGGCCGTACACCCGCGAGCTGCCCCTGGGCGGCTCCGCCCCGGGTGGGGCTTCCGCGGGAATCGGGGAGGCGGCGGGAAGCTTGTGCGTGGGTGCTCCCGGCCCTCCGGCGGGCATCCGGTGCGCGGGCGCGCCCCCGGAACGCAGGCCGTCACCAGGCCGTGGTGGCAGCGGGCGGCCGTCGCCTGGCGAGCGCATGGCTCGTGTCCGGTCGTCCTCGGTCACTTCGCCTTCTTCCCTTCGCTTTGTCATAAACGCTACGTCCAACCCCCCAGCAGTGAAGACGTTCCGCCAAGGTTTTCCCACGGAAAAGTACGCGGAACCAGCGGAGAGTCACTGCGGAAACATAGATGCCACCAGCATCGTTACGGTTATGGACGACCTCTATCGAAGGGATGATCGTGTCCGATCCGGACCCCTGGAGTCTTCGCCCGTGCTCTGGCACGGGTTCCTCTGAGGGCTCACCACGGTGAGCGCCTATCTCGGGCTGCTGGCCCTCCTGCTCCTCACCGCGGCGACCGGCTACTTCGTCGCCCAGGAATTCGCCTTCGTCGCCGCCGACCGCGGCCTGCTTCGTGAGCAGGCCGCCGCGGGTGACGCCGCCGCCGCGAAGGCGCTCCAGGTGACCTCGCGCCTGTCCTTCATGCTCTCCGGCGCCCAGCTGGGCATCACGGTCACGGCACTGCTGGTCGGTTTCCTGGCCGAGCCCGCGATCGCCACCCTCGTACGGCCGTGGCTGACCGACGCGGGCTTGTCCGACGCCATGGTCACCGGCATCTCGGTGGCGCTGGGCGTCTTCGTGGCGACCGTCGTGCAGATGGTCTTCGGCGAGCTGGCCCCGAAGAACCTGGGCATCGCCAGGCCGGAGCCGGTGGCCAAGTTCCTGGCCGGTTCGACGCTGGTCTACCTCGCGGTCGTGGGCCCGGTGGTGCGGCTGTTCGACTCGGCCGCCACGGGCCTGCTCAGGCGCGTCGGCATCGAGCCCATCGAGGAGGTGGAGCACGGCGCCACCCCTGAGGAGCTCTCCCGCATCATCGCGGAGTCGACCCAGGCCGGCGAGCTGCCACCGAGACTTTCCGACCTCCTCGAACGAGCCCTGGAGTTCGGCGACCGCACGGCGGAGGAGATCATGGTCCCGCGCCCCCGTGTCGTGGTCCTGCGGGCCTCCCAGCCCATCTCTGACCTCCTCGACGCCATGCGCACCCGCGGCCACTCCCGCTACCCGGTCCTCGGCGACGACGGGGACGTGGTGGGCGTGACAGGCGTCCGCGAGCTCCTGGCCTCGGGCCTGGACGAGGGCCGCATCGCCACCATCACCCGCCCCGCGCTCCTGGTCCCCGACTCGGTCCCGCTGCCGGCGGTCCTGGACCGGATGCGAGCGTCGAAGGACGACATAGCCTGCGTCATGGACGAGTACGGCGGCCTAGCGGGCGTCATCACCGTCGAGGACCTGGCGGAAGAGCTGGTCGGCGAGCTGGTGGACGAGAACGACCCGGAGCCGGCCGGCGCGGTGGAGCACCCCGGTGGCATCTGGGAGGTCCCGGGCCGGCTGCGCCTGGACGAGGTCGAACGCGCGACGGGCATCGCGCTCCCGGAGAGCGGCGACTACGACACCCTCGCCGGCCTGGTCCTGGCCAGGCTGGGCAGGATGCCGAACGCCGGCGACACGATCACGGTCCCGGTGACCCCGGAAACGGATCCGTTCACCCAGGACACCGGTGAGCACCTGGCGGAGCTGACAGTGATGTCGCTGAACCGCAGGGTCCCCGAGTGGGTCCGCCTGACACCGGTCCAGCACGCGGAGGCGACCCGCCGATGACCATGATCATCCTCAGCCTCGCCCTCCTGGCGTTCAACGCCCTCTTCGTGGCGGCCGAGTTCGCCTTCGTCTCCTCACGGCGCCACCGCCTGGAGGAGATGGCGGTGGGCGGCAACCGCCTGGTCAGGCTGGCCGCGAAATCGGCCGCCGGCGGCAGCCGCCAGCTCTCCCTGATGCTCGCGGGCGCCCAGCTGGGCATCACCCTGTGCACCCTGGGCCTGGGCCAGGTGACAGAGCCGGCGATCGAGCACTACCTGGAGCCGGTCTTCGCCGCGATAGGGATCCCGGAGGCCATGCGCGTACCGATCGCCCTGGTGATAGCCCTGGCGTTGGTCACGTTCCTGCACATGGTCATCGGCGAGATGGCCCCCAAGTCATGGGCGCTGACCCACCCGGAGCGCGCGGCGTTGCTGCTGACCTTCCCGTTCAGGGCCTTCACCACGGCGATGCGCCCCTTGCTCTCGGCCCTGAACGCCCTGACCAACCTCATCCTCCACCTCTTCGGCGTCCAGCCGAGGGACGAACTGGCCACCACGAGAACCCCTCGCCAGCTGGCCATGCTGGTGGGCGAATCAGGCCGGATGGGCCTCCTGGACAGGGAGGAGCACGACCTCCTGACCAGAGCCCTGAGGCTGGACGACGAGGGCATAGAACGCCTGATGGTCCCCATAGACCAGGCGACGAAGGTCCCTCTGACCGCGACGGCGGCCCAGATCAGATCCACCGCAGCGGGCAGCACCCACCTGAGGCTCCTGGTGGAGGGCCCGACAGGCGTGGAGGGCGCCCTGCACGCCCGAGACGCCCTCCTGAACCCCTCGAGCAAGGCGAGCGACCTGTCGCGGCCCCTGCCGAAGCTCCCCTGCACCACCCAGGTCCCGGAAGCAGTGACGATCTTGCAGGAGCAGAGATCCCACCTGGCTTTGGTGACGAATCAGGAGAAGACAGTCATCGGAATGGTGAGCCTCACCGACCTGGTGGGCGAACTACTGGACACAAGAGCGGCTGTGACCTAAAACACAGAGGGCCGGGCAGGACGCAAGTGCCAAGAAACCACCTTGCAACCACCCGGCCCTACAGTCCGAAGGGCGGCCACAGCCGTTACCAACAGGTTCTTGAAAAGAAAGACCCGCACCCTTGCGATCCGCCCAGCACTTCGCCAAGCTGCCAAGGACGCAACCGCGAGGGTGTGTCGGGGGGTCTGGGGGCGAAACTCCCCAGGAGCGCCAGCGACAAACGCTGGGGGTCCGGGGGTCATCCCCCGGATGGATATGACGAGGGGACCCGAGGAAGCAAGCCATAAGGCTTGCGACCAAGAGTCCCCAGTCACCGAGTGGGCGAGGAGGGATTTGAACCCTCACGTCCTTTCGGACACACGGACCTGAACCGTGCGCGTCTGCCGTTCCGCCACCCGCCCTTGTGGGTGCGGAAAGAACATTAGCACGGAACAGCCACTGGTACTGAACCCGGATACGATCGCATAAGACACGGGAGCGGAGGAGCTGGGCGCGACTGCCGACGAGCGCCAGGGACACCGTCCCGTGGAACGGGCGGAAACCGGGCGCCGGAAGCGTCTGGGGGCCGCGATCATATGCACGGAGGAAGGGAGGTACCCGGTGGGAGTCCTTCAGCGCTTCGAGCGAAGGCTCGAAGGCTTGGTTGAGGGAGCCTTTGCGCGGGCGTTCAAATCTGACCTTCAGCCGGTCGAGGTCGCCAGCGCGGTTCAGCGGGAGATGGATGAGCGTGCGGCGATCGTCGCTCAAGGTCGCACGCTCGTGCCCAACGACTTCGTGGTTGAGCTGTCCACGACCGACAGCGAACGGCTTGAGGTCTACGCCGACAGCATCAGCCACGAACTGGCCAACCTCGCCAGGGAGTACGCCAAGGAGCAGGGCTACTCCTTCGTGGGACCGGTCCGGGTCCGCTTCGAGACCGCCGGCGATCTGGCTGTGGGCTTGTTCCGCATCCGGTCGGGGGTCATCCGCGGCGCGACGGTCGAGCAGGACGAGATCCGCCAGCCGGCGAGCGACCTGCCTCCGTCGAGACCGCACGCGTTCAACGGGCGGCCGCGGCTGCTCGTCTCCACCCAGGACGACCCGCAGGGTGACCGCTCTTACGAGCTGACCACTCCGGTGACCTTGCTCGGCAGGGGCACCGACTGCGATCTTCGTCTGGTCGATCCCGGCGTTTCGCGGCACCACGCGGAGCTACGCGTCGAGGGCCAGCTCGTGGTCCTGGTCGATCTGGGGTCGACGAACGGTACTTTTGTCAATGGCCAGCCGGTACGCAGGATCGAGCTCCAGAACGGCACGCGAGTGACTCTGGGGCGTACGACTCTGGTGTTCCGGCGCGATTAGGGGTAGACAGACGGTCCATGTCCGAGCTCACGCTGCTGCTGATCCGGCTCGCTTTCCTGGCGGTGCTGTGGTTCTTCGTCATTGCCGCAGTCGGCGTGATCCGGACTGACTTGTTCGGTTCACGCACGGCTTCCGCGGGTGCACGCAAAGCCGTGAAACCCGCCAAACCGGTGGCCAAGCCCAAGAGCAAAAAGGGCGAGCCACGCCAGCTCATCGTTACGGGTGGCCCTCTCCAAGGCACCACCATTAACCTCACGGAGACGCCCATCACCATTGGCCGGGCCAATGACGCCACGCTGGTAGTCACCGACGACTACGCTTCCAGCCGGCATGCCCGGCTCTTCCCTCAGGACGGTCAATGGATCGTGGAAGATCTTGGGTCCACCAACGGCACGTATCTCGACCGCTCGAAAGTCACCCGCCCGACCCCGGTGCCGCTCGGTGTTCCGATCCGCGTCGGCAAGACAGTCATTGAATTGCGCAAATGACCATCGCACTCCGCTACGCCGCCCGCTCGGACGTCGGCCTCCTCCGCGAAGGGAACGAGGACTCGGCGTACGCTAGCGGCCGCCTGCTCGCTGTCGCCGACGGCATGGGCGGGCACGCACACGGCGAGGTGGCGAGCTCAGTCGCCATCGCCGCCATGGCCTCTCTGGAAGAGGCCCAACAGGGGGGTGACCTGCTCAACGCCATCGAGGCAGCGGTACGCGACGCCAACCGCAAGCTGCACGAAATGGTGGGGCGGGATCCCAGCCTCAAAGGCATGGGCACGACTCTCACGGCCATGCTCTGGCACGGCACCCAGGTCGCCCTGGTGCACGTCGGCGACTCGCGCGCCTACCTGCTCAGACGCGGGGAGCTCTACCAGATCACGCATGACCACACGCTGGTGCAGCAACTCGTCGACGACGGGCGCATCACGCCGGAAGAGGCGGCCACACATCCGCAGCGCTCGATCCTGCTGCGCGCGCTCGACGGAAGCGGCGAGGTCGATCCCGATCTCACGCTCCGCGAGGCGCAGGTGGGCGATCGCTACCTGCTGTGTTCCGACGGCCTGTCCGGTGTGGTGAGCGCGGAGACGCTGCACGCCACGCTCACCAACATCGACGACCCGGAGGAGGTCGTCCGCCAGCTCATCGACCTGGCGAACAGGGGTGGCGGGCCCGACAACATCACCTGTGTCCTGGCCGACGTGCTGGAGATCACCGATGGGCAGCTGGTGCCCGTGGAGGCCGCCGTCGTCGGCGCTGCGGGAATGAACCGGCTGCGCGGGAACCCGCAGGACACCTCGCCGGGGCGAGCCGGCGCGGTGACCGCACCCCAGCCGGTGCTCACCGACGACGAATTCGATGAGCCGGTCGCCGAGACGGCGCCCCGGCGGTCCCGGAAGCGTCGTCGAGTGTGGCCCGTGCTGGTCACCGTGCTCGGCATAGGCATCGTCGGCGCCGGCGTCGGCGGTTACTTTGGATACCAGTGGACTCAGGACCAGTTCTTCGTCGGCGCTAGGGGCGACGAAGTGGTCGTGTACCAGGGGATCAAGAGGGAGGTGGGTCCGTTCCCGCTCTTCCACGTCTCCAAGCCCACGGGCAAGCAGCTCTCCCAGCTGTCCGAGGCCGACCAGGCGCTGATCAAGAGCGGCATTCCCGTCACCACCCTCGCCGAAGGCATCACGAGGATCAACAGCTTGAAGTTCTCCCAGGAAACGAAGGACGACAGCGAGACCTCCACGGGGGCGAGCGCGACCCCCACGCCCACCGCCACCGCGACCAAGACGAAACAGCAGTAGATGAGCGAAGTCGCCGTCTCCCCCGTCCCGATGCCGGCCAAACGGCGCGGGGCTCAGCTGGTCATGCTCGCGCTCGCGGTGCTGATCGTCATGGGCGCGTACGCGAACGTGGGCCTGGCGATGGACGGCCAGGTGCCCGCGGGCATGCTGACGTACGGCCTGAGCCTGGGCGGTCTGATGCTGGCCGCCTACCTGGTGCTCGCCAAGTTCGCCCCGTGGGCCGATCCGCTGATCCTGCCGCTGGTGACGCTGGTCAACGGCATCGGCCTGGTGATGATCTACCGGCTGGAGAACTCCGGCTCCAGGATGCAGGCGGGCGCCTCGGCCACCAACCAGATCATCATGACCGGCATCGGCGTGGTGCTCTTCGCCGTGACGCTGCTGGTGCTGCGCGACCACCGCACGCTGCAGCGGCTGACCTACACGGCCGGGCTGATCGGCGTCGTGCTGCTCATCTCGCCGCTGGTGCCGGGGCTGGGCAAGGAGATCAACGGCGCGCGCATCTGGATCGGGTTCGGCGCCGCCACGATCCAGCCGGCCGAGTTCGCCAAGATCGCGCTGGTCATCTTCTTCGCCGGCTATCTGGTCGCCAAGCGTGACGTGCTGGCGCTGGCCGGGCGGCGGCTGCTCTTCATCGACCTGCCCCGGGCCCGCGACCTCGGTCCGGTGCTGATCACCTGGGCGATCGCCATCGGCGTGCTGGTGCTGCAGAAGGACCTGGGCTCGTCGCTGCTGCTGTTCGGCGGCTTCGTGGTGATGCTCTACGTCGCCACCCAGCGCACCTCGTGGGTGCTGATCGGCATCCTGCTGTTCGTCGGCGGCGCGTTCCTGGCCGGGCAGATCTTCTCCCACGTGGGCGACCGCTTCGACGTCTGGCTCAACCCGGGTGCGAGCGAATACTACGATCGCGCGTTCGGCGGCAGCTTCCAGATCATGCAGGGCCTGTTCGGCCTCGGGGCGGGCGGCATCCTGGGCACCGGCCTGGGGCAGGGTCACCCCGACCTGATCCCGCTGGCCTTCTCCGACTTCATCTTCAGCGCCACCGGCGAGGAGCTCGGCCTGACCGGGCTGATGGCGATCCTGATGATCTACGCGCTGATCGTCCAGCGTGGCCTGCGCACCTCGCTCGCGGCCCGCGACCCCTACTCGAAGCTTCTGGCGGGCGGCCTGTCGTTCATCCTGGCCTGGCAGGTGTTCATCATCGTCGGCGGCGTGACCAACCTCATCCCGCTGACCGGCCTGGTGACCCCGTTCATGTCCCAGGGCGGCTCGGCGCTGCTCGCTAACTGGATCCTTATCGCGCTCCTGGTACGAACGTCAGATGCCGCGAGACGCCCCCCACCCCAGGCGATCCAGAACGAAGGACTGACGCAGGTGTTCCAGCGATGAACGGCACCCTGAAGCGCGTGGCCGTGGCCTGCCTGGCCATGTTCGCGCTCCTGATGATCAACGTGAACATCGTCCAGGCCGTGCGGTCCGAGGGGCTGCGTACCGACGCGCGCAACACCCGCAACTACTACGACCGCTACGCCATCGAGCGCGGCCGCATCACGGCCGGCGGCAAGGTGATCGCGCAGTCCGTCGAGACGGACAGCAACAACTTCCGGTTCGTCAGGAAATACGCCGAGGGCAAGCTCTACGCGCACGTCACCGGCTTCTTCTCGCCGGAGAGCGCGAGCGCGATCGAGGGCACCGAGAACAAGCTGCTCGACGGCTCCAGCGCTGACCTGCTGCTGCGGCGGAGCATCGACCTGTTCACGGGCGAGCCCACCAAGGGCGCCAACGTCGATCTCACGATCAACCCCAAGGCGCAGAAGGCCGCCTACGACGCGCTGCGGCAGAGCGGCAGGCGCGGGGCCGTGCTGGCGCTCGACCCGAAGACCGGGGCGATCCTGGCGATGGTGTCGCTGCCCACGTACGACCCCGCGGAGCTGTCCGGCACCGAGAAGGACCCGGTCTTCAAGCGCTATGACGAGCTGGCCAAGGACAAGAGCCAGCCGCTGCTCAACCGCACCATCGGCCAGACATACCCGCCCGGGTCGACGTTCAAGGTCGTGACGGCGGCGGCGTTCCTGGAGGACGACCCCTCGCGCGGCCCCGACACCACGGTGGAGGCCCCGCAGCGGCTGCCGCTGCCCAACACCAACATCAGCCTGCCCAACTACGGCGGCGCGGCCTGCGGCAGCGGCCAGGTCACCCTGATCTACGCGCTGGAGAGGTCCTGCAACACGCCCTTCGGTTCGATGGGCATGGAGCTGGGCTACGCCAAGATGAACGAGCAGACCGAGAAGTTCGGCATGGGCGAGCCGCTCGCCGTGCCGATGTCGGTGGCCGCGAGCGACTTCGGTCCCGAGGAGGACAAGGCGGCCCTGGCGATGGCCTCGATCGGGCAGCGCAGCAACCGGATGACGCCGCTGCAGATGGCCATGATCGCCGCGGGCATCGGCAATGACGGCACGGTGATGAAGCCGTACCTCGTCAACAAGATCACTGACGCCAAGGGCGAGACGATCGAGGAGGCCAAGCCCGATGAGCTGACCGAAGCGGTCAGTTCCGAGACGGCGGGCAAGTTGCGCGAGATGATGGTGAGCGTCGTGAACAACGGCACCGCCAACCTGGCGCAGGTCCCAGGCGTCCAAGTAGCGGGTAAGACAGGCACTGCGGAGACCTCGAACGGGCAGCCTCCGCACGCCTGGTTCATCTCCTTCGCGCCCGCCGAGGACCCGAAGGTGGCCCTCGCGGTCATCGTCGAGTCCGGAGCGGCCAAGGTCGGCGCGGAGGCGACCGGCGGGCACACCGCCGCGCCGATCGCAAAGGCCGTGCTGGAGGCGGTGCTGAACAAGTGAGTGACGGTAACCTGCTGGGTCATGCGGCTCCGTAACCGCTATCTCCTGCTCTCCCGCATCGCCACGGGCGGTATGGGAGAGGTGTGGCGTGCCCGTGACGAGTTGCTCGGGCGCGAAGTCGCGGTGAAGATCCTGCGCAGCCACATCTACGCCGACCTCACGTTCCGGGAGCGGTTCCGGAACGAGGCCCGGATCACCGCGGCACTGGCCGACCCCGGAGTGGCGCAGATCTTCGACTACGGCGAGCAGAGCGACGTGGCCTACCTCGTCATGGAGCTGGTGCACGGCGAGCCGCTGTCGGCCATCCTGGCGCGTAACGGCGCCATCGGGCCCGAGGTGGCGCTCGACGTGGTGCACCAGACGGCCAAGGCGCTGCACGCGGCCCACTCCGCCGGGATCATCCACCGCGACATCAAGCCCGGCAACCTGCTGGTCACCCCCGAGGGGACCATCAAGGTGACGGACTTCGGCATCGCGCGCGCCCTGGAGGCGGCGCCGGTGACGCAGACCGGCACCGTGCTGGGCACAGCCCAATACGTCAGCCCCGAGCAGGCGCAGGGCTTCCCGCTCACTCCGGCGACCGACCTCTACTCGCTGGGCGTGGTGGCGTACGAGTGCCTGGCGGGGCGCACGCCGTTCCGGGCGGACAGCCAGGTGGCGATCGCGCTGCAGCACCTCAACGAGCAGCCGCCGCCGCTCGGCGTGGACGTGCCCGCGCCGGTGCGTGAGCTGGTCATGGCGCTGCTGGCCAAGGAGCCCGAGCAGCGCCCGGCCACGGCGCTGGAGGTGGCCGACCGGGCATACGTGCTGCGCGAGTCGCTGGCCACCGTCGAGCACGGCGCCGAGCTCAGCATGCTCACCGACCCGGGGGGCTTCCGGGTACGCGAGCCGGCCCCCGAGGACGAGCGGGAGACCGACAACCTCCCTCGGGCCACCACGCTGCAGGAACGGCCGGGAGGCAAGCGGCACAAGGGCGCCCGGACGCTGGCCCTGGTCGCCACGGCGGGCTGCGTGGCGGCGGTGGGGCTCACCGCCATCACGTTCGCCGACCGGCAGCCGCCGGCGCCGAAGCCCGAGGTGGCCGAGCCGTCCGGGTCCGCGACGGTGGCGCCGCCGCCCGATCAGGTCAGACCGACGAAGACCAAAACGCGCACGCGGCGACCTCCGGTGGTTCCGGTGAAGTCACCGAGGCCGATACCCTCGCGTTCGGCTACGGTAAGCAAGTCGGCAACTCCTACCAAGAAGCCGACACCGAAACCGACGCCGACCACCCGAACCCCTACGCCCACCCCGACCCCAACGCCCACCACTTCACCCACAACTCCGACACCTACCGCCTCGCCGGACCCGGGTGATACAAACCCGCCCAAAGAGGAGACGTGATGCGCTATGGGGTCGATGATGGACACCGGCGGCCCCCCGAGCAGGCCGGTACCCAAGATGAACGGTAAGGGACAGTGCAGGAAATGACTCAGCCTCGGCTACTCGGAGGTCGTTACGAGCTCGACGGTGTCGTCGGGCGCGGCGGCATGGCCGAGGTGTATCGCGCCCGAGACATCCGGCTGGACCGCATAGTCGCGATCAAGACCCTCCGCTCCGACCTGGCGCGTGACCACACCTTCCAGGCCCGGTTCCGCCGTGAGGCGCAGTCGGCGGCCTCCCTGAACCACCCGGCCGTCGTCGCGGTCTACGACACCGGCGAGGATGCCACCGACGGCACCCCCGTGCCGTACATCGTGATGGAGTTCGTCGACGGCAGGACGCTGCGCGACCTGCTGCGCCAGGACCGGCGGCTGCTGCCCGAGCGCGCGGTGGAGCTGGTGGACGGGATCCTGCGGGCGCTCGACTACAGCCACCGCGGCGGCATCGTGCACCGTGACATCAAGCCGGCCAACGTGATGATCACGCGGGCGGGCGACGTCAAGGTGATGGACTTCGGCATCGCGCGCGCGATGGCCGACTCGGCGGCCACGATGACGCAGACGGCGCAGGTGATCGGCACCGCCCAATACCTGTCGCCCGAGCAGGCGCGGGGCGAGCGGGTCGACGCGCGCAGCGACATCTACTCCACCGGCTGCGTGCTGTACGAGCTGCTCACCGGCCAGCCGCCGTTCACCGGCGACTCCCCGGTCGCGATCGCCTACCAGCACGTGCGCGAGGAGCCCATCCCGCCGTCGCAGATCGACCGCGACATCCCGCCGTGGGCCGACGCGATCGTGCTCAAGGCCATGGCCAAGGACCCGGCGCACCGCTACCAGAACGCGAGCGAGATGCGGGCCGACATCCAGCGGGCGATGTCCGGCATGCCGACCGACGCGCAGACGATGGCGATGTCCGGCAACATGGGCCAGGGCACGCGCATGATGACCGCGACCCAGTCGGCCGCCGGCCCGGCCACGCAGCGCACGGGCGCGATCCCGCCTTACGACTACGGCGACGGTGACGGCGGTGGTGGCCGCGGGGGCCGGCGCCGGGCGGGAGGCGGCGGCAACAACGCCGTCAAGACCGCGTTGTGGGTCATCATCCCGCTGCTGATCATCGGTGGCTTCATCACGGTCGGCTACATGGTCTTCGGCGGCAAGGACACGCCGACCGACACACAGGTGACGATCCCGTCCCTCGCCTCGCAGGAGCGGCAGTACGCCGAGGACCAGCTCAAGGGGCTCGGGCTCAACGTGCAGGTGGTGCAGGAGTTCAGCTCCGACATCGAGAAGGGCGCCGTGATCAAGACGGAGCCCGCCGAGAACACCAAGGTCGACAAGGAGTCGACGGTCAAGCTGGTCGTCTCCAAGGGCACGGAGAAGATCAAGGTTCCTGACGGGCTGGTCGGCCTGTCCCAGGAGGAGGCCACCAAGCTCCTGGAGGAGAACGAGCTGCGCGGCGTCATCAAGACCAGAAACTCCAGCAGGCCGCAGGGCACGGTCATCGCCACCGAGCCCAAGGCCGGCGCTGAGGTCGAGAAGGGCGGCACGGTCACCCTCTTCATCCCGAAGGAGCTGGGTGAGGTGCCCAGCGTGATCGGCCTGACCGTGGAGGACGCCACCGCCCAGCTCAAGTCCGCCGGCTTCAAGGTCAAGGTCTCCGAGCAGTCCAGCAACGAGCCCGAGGGCACGGTCGTCCAGCAGAACCCGGGCGAGGGCACCAAATACCCGGCGAACACGACGGTCACGATCGTGGTGTCCACCGGCCCCGAGGACACGGCGCCACCCGCCAACACCGACTTCCCGACTGAGGACGTCCCGACGGACGAGCCGACCGACGACTTCCCGTCGGACGAGCCGACCGAGGACAACCCGATCGGTGATGACGGCCTCGGTGGCGGCGGCGTGGGCGGCTGAGCCCGGCACGTCCCGCACGCGCGGAAGGGCCGCCCTCCGGGGCGGCCCTTCTCCGTGCTGCTGGGGGAAGACCTGCGGAAAACAAAGAACGCCCCCGCCGCTCGGGGGCAACGGCGGGGACGCTCACTTGTACGTCGCTCTACGCGAGACGTTTGTTACAAGATTTCGCGCAGCCAATTCCGCAGCAGCCGGTGGCCGTGCTCGGACAGCACGGACTCGGGGTGGAACTGGATGCCCTCGATGGGCGCCACGCGGTGCCGCAGGCCCATGATGACGCCGTCGTCCGTGCGGGCGGTCACGTCGAGCACCTGGGGCACGGTCTCGGGCAGCACGGCCAGGGAGTGGTAGCGGGTCATCAGCACGGGTGAGGGCAGGTCCTCGAAGACGCCCCTGCCGTCGTGGGAGATGGCGCTGGTCTGCCCGTGGAAGAGCTCGGGCGCGCGGGCCACGGTGGCGCCGTAGGCGATGGCGATGGCCTGGTGGCCCAGACAGACGCCGAGCAGCGGCCGGTTGCTCACGGCCGCGTGGTGGACCAGGGGGACGCTCACGCCGGCCGCCTCGGGTGTGCCGGGGCCGGGGCTGATGAGGACGCCGTCGAAGCCGTCGGCGTCGTGGACGCGTACGTCGTCGCGCGGCCGCACGTCGCACTCGGCGCCCAGCTCGCGTAGGTATTGCACGATGGTGTGCACGAAGCTGTCGTGGTTGTCCACGACGAGCACGCGGCTCATTTCCTCACCGTCACCTCGTCCAGCGTCACCAGGGGCTCCAGGAACGGGAACACGACATACCAGAGTACGGCCACCGCCACGGCGACCAGCACGGCGGCCGTCAGGGCCCGGATGAGCGGGCGGCCGGGGAGCTTGCGCCAGAGCCAGGCGTACATGTCACTCCTCGCGGGGTTCGCTCCGCTGGAGGACGCCGTGCACGATGAGCCGCTCGGCGGCGGAGTATTCGGGGTGGCAGGTGGACAGCGTGATGTGGGCGCGGACGGGACGGAGACCGGGCTTGCCGGGCACGGGGGCGAGCACGTCGACCTCGTCGGGCCGCACGATGTCCTGGGACGTCACGCGGTAGGTGTAGCGCGCCTCGCGGGTCTCCACGACGATCTCGTCGTCGGGTTCGAGCTCGTCGAGCTCGTTGAACGGGGCCGCGTACGTGGTGCGGTGCCCCGACAGGACGAAGTTGCCGACCTGGCCCGGCATGGCGCTGTCGGGGTAGTGGCCCGGGCCCTTCCTGAGCTGCGCGGCGCCGACGCCCTCGATCACCGCGTACCGGTAGTCGGGGCCGAGCTCGGGGATGCGCAGCAGGGCGAGGGCCTGGCCGGGCTCGATCCGGTCGAGGCGGCCCCGGTCTTTCGCGGCCAGCTCGCGCTGGAGCAGCAGTTGCCGGCTCTCGGTGTAGGCGCCGGTGCCCCAGAGCAGGTAGGCGCAGAACAGCATGAGGATCAGGCCCGCGGTGATGCTGGTCTCCCCCACGGCCCGGAGCGTGGCCCGCATCCGATCAGCGTATTCGGCCACGATAGGGCCCCTGGGGATCGCCATGTCGTGCGCGTGGCGACTATCCTGGGGCACGCTTCAACTACGCTTAACGAAGAGCCTGTGGACGATCCGGATGCCCAGGCCCTCAGCAGGAGTTACCCAGTGCCCAAGTCCAAGGCTCGCAAGAAGGCGGTTTACACCCCGCCGCAGAGATCTCAGCAGGTCAAGGTCAGCCCGCGCTGGCTGGCACCCACGATGGTCGTCGCATGGATCGTCGGCATCCTGTGGATCGCGATCTACTACGTCGCACCGCAGGCGCCGTTCTTCAGCGACCTCCAGAACTGGAACCTGCTGATCGGGTTTGTTTTCATCATCTTCGGTGTGGTTCTTTCCACCCGCTGGCGTTAGTTCTTTCCACAGTCTTTTCCACAGCCTGGGGAAGCTAGGCCGCGCTCAGGATGGCCGAAACTCTGACCATCACGAGCACGGCCAGCACCGCCAGCGCTCCCGCGATCACCAGCACCTGCCAGAGGGTCCGGTTGTTCTTGGGGGCGTAGGCCAGCGCGCCCGCGAGCAGCGATCCGGTGATCAGCCCGCCGATGTGCCCGGTCCAGCTGATGCCCGGGACCAGGAACGTGATCGCCAGGTTGATCACGATGAGCACGGCGATGCCGCGCACGTCGAAGTTGAGCTTGCGGCCCACCACGAACACCGCGCCGAAGAGGCCGAAGATGGCCCCGGAGGCGCCGACGGTGGGCTGGGTGAGCGGGTCGAGCCAGAGGCCCAGCACCGAGCCGCCGAGCGCGCTGATCAGGTAGAGCGCGGTGTAGCGGACGTGGCCGAAGGCGCGCTCCAGGTAGGGGCCGATCACATAGAGCGCCCAGCAGTTGAACAGGATGTGGAAAACTCCGCCGTGCACGAAGGCCGCGCTGATCAGGCGGTAGTACTGGTCGCCCAGGGCCACGCCGGCGGGCCACATGGCGAGCTGGCCGACGATCGCGTCGCTGAGATATTGGCCGCCGAAGACCAGGACGTTGATGACCAGGATGGCGTAGGTGACGATCGGCGTGCGTACGACGTTGCCGCCGAACGTGGACCTGGCCTGGCGGATGCCCTTGTTGCCCGCGGCCACGCACTCGGGGCACTGGAAGCCGACCGCCGCGTCACGCATGCAGTCGGGGCAGATGGGACGCTCACAACGCTGGCAGCGGACCCAGGTCTCCCTGTCGGGGTGCCGGTAGCACGTGGGCACCGCCTCAGCGGGCTGCTCGGGCTGCGGGGGCGGCGGCGGCTGGCTGGTCATGACCGAAAGCCTATGGCTTGTGCGGGCATGCCGCGTGGCCTCTCCACCGCCGGCCGCCGCGGGCCTCCGCACCCCGCCGTGCCCCGTCAGGAGGGGGTACGGCGGGGGGCCGGCTCCGCCGGGGTCAGGCGGGGACGCGGTCGATGGTGACCGACTCCAGGACGACGTCCTCGGCCGGCCGGTCGCGGCGGTCGGTACGGGTCTTGGCGATGGCGTCGACGACGTCCTGGCCCTCGATGACCTCGCCGAAGATGGAGTGCTTGCCGTTGAGGTGCGGCGTCGGCACGACCGTGATGAAGAACTGCGAGCCGTTGGTGCCCTTGCCGAAGCGGATGCCCGCGTTGGCCATGGCCAGCAGGTAGGGCCGGTTGAAGTAGAGGTCCGGGTGGATCTCGTCGTCGAACTCGTAGCCCGGGCCGCCGATGCCCTGGCCCAGCGGGTCACCGCCCTGAATCATGAAACCGGAGATGACCCGGTGGAAGATCGTGCCGTCGTAGTAGCGGCCGGTGCTCTTCTCGCCGGTGCCCGGGTGCGTCCATTCGCGGGAGCCTTCAGCCAGCTCGACGAAGTTCCGTACCGTTTTCGGCGCCTTGGTGGGAAAGAGCTCTACCTTGATATTGCCGCGGTTGGTCTGCAGGTTTGCGATCAGCTTCTCAGCCACGAGACAGCTGCCCCCCTCTATGCACAGGGTTGGTTCTGTGATGTTTTGTGGACTATGGCCCTAAGGGCCTTCCGAGCCATCCTCCCATGGACGGCCATGATTGAGCCGCCTTGTCCAGGGAAGGTCAGGCTCGGGGCCCCAACGACAGGGGAGGTTGTCGTGTCCCTGACACTGAGAAGACGCCGCGTGGTCATAGAAATACCCGCCACGTGGATGGGCCGAGTGAAGGCCCGGGCCGTACACACCGGCCAACGCATGGCGCCGATGGCGGACCAGGCCAAAGTGGTCGCCGCCCAGCGCATCGAAGACGCCCGCTACTGGGCGGCGCCGCGGCTGGAGTCCGCGGCGCACGGGTTCGAGGACCAGGTGGCACCGCGGGTCAGCTCGATGCTGACCACGGCCGCCAGGAAGATCGATCCCACGCCGTCACGGTCGAGGCGGTGGCCGATGTTCATGCTGCTGACCGGCCTCGCGGTGGGGACGATCGGTTACATGTTCTACCGCCGCAACGCACAGCAGTGGACCGAGCACATGAAGGACTCCGCCTCCGATGCCTCACGTTGGGTCAATGAGAAGGCGGACAGGACTTCGGAGTCCGCGGACCGAATGGCGGCCAACGTGTCGAACAGAGCGGATGAAGCGTCTCGCAAGATGTCGTGATTCCGCCGGGAAGCGCGCCCTCGTACCGGAACGGGGGCGCGCTTCGCCGTCTCCGGGGGACTGTTGACGTAAGACCAAGCGCTTGCTACAACCCGGGGCATGGCGCTGTCACCCCTCGACGACTATCCCGTGCACCAGGCCGCGCAGGTCATGCGGCACGTGACCACCGGCGACCGCAACTTCTACGACCGCTACTACTTCAACTGCCACGCCGCCTCCGACGAGCTCATGCTGATCGTCGGCCTCGGCCAGTACCCCAACCTCGGCGTCACCGACGCCTTCGCCTGCGTGCGCACGCCGGATGTGCACCGCGTCGTACGGGCCTCCCGCGAGCTGGGCGCCGACCGGATGGACACCCGGGTCGGCCCCTTCCGCGTCGAGGTCGTCGAAGGGCTCAAGCGGCTCAGGGTGGTCCTGGAGCCGAACGAGCACGGCCTGTCCTTCGACCTCCTGTGGGAGGGCACGATCCCGGCCGTGCTGGAGCCCCGGCACTTCCTGCGGTGGCAGGAGCGGGTGGTGTTCGACTCCGTACGCCTGGCGCAGACTGGGCAGTGGTCCGGAAATATCAGGATCGGTGATGAGGACATACCGGTCACCCCCGATCGCTGGATGGGCACCAGAGACCGCAGCTGGGGCATCAGGCCCGTCGGCGAGCCCGAGCCGCCCGGCATCCAGGCCAAGAACTCCGGCACGTTCTACTGGCTCTACACGCCCATGCGGTTCGACGACCACGCCATCCTCTGCATCATCCAGGAGGACGAGCGGGGCCGGCGGATGCTGGAGGAGGCCGTCCGCGTGTGGTCCGACGGCCGGGAGGAGGAATACCTCGGCAGACCGGAGTACCGCCCGGTCTACGCCCCCGGCACCCGCGACGTCGTCGAGGCCACGATCACGTTCGCGCCGCCCGGCGGGAAGCCGTTCGACGTGCGCTGTACGCCGCTGCTGCCGGTGCATCTCATGGTCGGCACCGGCTACGGGCTGGAGCAGGAGTGGCGCCACGGGATGTACCAGGGCGAGGGGCCCGTCGTGCAGGGCGTGACGTACCGGCTGCCCGACGACGCCGCCAGGATGTGGGGCCTGGTGGACGCCGTCGGGCGCTTCGAGTACGACGGGCTCGTGGGCCACGGGCTCTACGAGTACTGGGCCCTGGGGCCGCACCCGTCGTTCACCGGGTGACTACTCCGGCTTCTTGCAGGTGATCTTGACGGTCTTGGCCGTGCCCTCCGGCGGGGCCTGGCCGTCGCCGAACTGGACCATGTCCCCCGGCTCGGCGGGCAGAGCGGGCAGGGCGGGCACCGCCTCCGCCTTGTCCCCCGGCTCGAGCACGTGCTTCTTGATCTCACCCGGCTCCACGCCCTCAGGGAGATCCTCGACCTTGACCGCCTCGGAGGGAGTGCCGTCCGGCGCGACGATCACCTTTCCCTCGCGCTTGGTCACGATGCCCTTCTTGGCCGGCAACGCCTCCGTGAGCTCGATGGTCGTGCCGTCGCTGGTCGTGCAGACCACCTTCGAGCCGGCCGTGGGAGCGGGCTCGTCTGCCATGGCCGAGCCGGCCAGGCCGGTGATGGCGAGCACGGCGACGGCGCCGAGCACCGCGAGACGACGCTTGAACATGGATTCTCCTCAATGGGGTGCGATCGAACGCCCCGAGCCTGGCGCGTGCTACCTGAAGCGACCCTGAAGAGGCCCTAAATGATCTTCAGGTTGGCTTTAGGTCCGCTGAGGCACTCTGGACAGCGTGCGAGTCTTATTGGTGGAGGACGAGGAGCGGCTGGCCGACCTGGTCAAGGGCGGGCTGGCGGGCGAGGGCTTCGCGGTGGACGTGGCCCACGACGGGCGCGACGGGCTGTGGATGGCCACCGAGAACGCCTACGACGTGATCGTCCTGGACGTGATGCTGCCCAGGATGAACGGGTACGCCGTCTGCTCCAGGCTGCGCGAGGCGGGCGACTGGACGCCGATCATGATGCTCACGGCCAAGGACGGCATCTACGACGAGGCCGAGGCGCTGGACAACGGGGCCGACGACTACCTGGCCAAGCCGTTCTCGTACGTGGTGCTGCTGGCCAGGCTGCGCGCGCTGGTGCGGCGGGGCGGGCGGGAGCGGCCGGTGTCGATCAACGTGGGCGACCTCGTGATCGATCCGGCCGGGCTGCGCTGCCGCAGGGGCGAGGTGGACATCGGGCTGACGCCGAAGGAGTTCGCGGTGCTGCACGCGCTGGCGCGCCGGCCCGGTGAGGTGGTCTCCAAGAGCGAGCTGCTGGCCCAGGCGTGGGACTTCTCCTACGACGGCGACCCGAACATCGTCGAGGTCTACATCAGCGCCCTGCGCCGCAAGATCGACCTGCCCTTCGGGAGGACGACGCTCATGACGGTCCGCGGGGCCGGGTACCGGCTGGAGGCAGCGTGATCCGGCCGCGGATGCCGGCGGGGCTCGCCTCGCTGCGGCTGCCCGCGCCGGCGACGGGGCTCTCCTCCGTGCGGCTGCGGGCGACCGCGGCGGCCACGCTCGTGGTGGCCCTCGCCCTGGGAGTGGCGGCGCTGGTGATGGTGGTGGTGCTGCGCAGCAGCCTGGTGAGCAGCGCCGACGCCGAGGCGGCCAAGAAGGCCTCGGAGGCGGCACCGTACGCGAAGACGCTGCAGATGGGGCCCTTCGGCACGGAGCCGACGAGGGCCCTGCCCCCCGGGGAGATGGCTCCGGCCGAGAGGCTGGAGAAGGTCAACGGGCAGGTGTACCTGGTCGACGGGACGGTGGCGCGGTTCGTCGACAAGGACGTCCTGCTGACCGAGGAGAAGGTGGCTTCGACCGCGGAGTGGGCCCAGCCGGGCGAGTACGCCGTCGCCGGGGTCAAGGTGGCCACCGCCGCCGGGCCCGCCATGGTGTGGGGGCGGGCCTCGCTGGAGGGCGCGGAGCAGGCGCTGCACACGTTGTACGGCATGCTGCTGCCCGGTGTGCCGACCCTGCTGGCCGTGGTGGCCGGGATGACGTGGTTCTCCGTGGGCCGCGCGCTCAACCCCGTGGCGGCGATCCGGGCCAAGGTCGCCGACATCACGGCCCGCGACCTGAACCAGCGGGTGCCCGTACCACGCTCGAAGGACGAGATCGCCGCGCTGGCGACCACCGTGAACGGCACGCTCGACCGGCTGGAGACGGCCGTGGAGCGGCACAAGCGGTTCGTCGCCGACGCCGCGCACGAGCTGCGCAGCCCCATCGCGACCCTGCGCGCCCGGCTGGAGCTGGCCGAGCCCAGCGAGCTCACCAAGGAGGCCCTGGCCGACGTCGAACGCCTGCAGTCCCTGGCCGCCGACCTCCTCCTGCTGGCCAAGCTGGACGCGGGCGAGCCGCTGCGCGCGAAGGAGCTGGACCTGGGCCAGGTGGCGGCGGAGGCGTCGCTGCGGGCCAGGCGGCGGCCGGAGGTGCGGGTGGAGCTGGAGGTCGAGCCCGACGTGGTGATGAAGGGGTCGAGCGCGCACCTCGACCGCCTGGTGACGAACCTGGCCGACAACGCCGTGCGGCACGCCGCCTCGACCGTACGGGTGCGGGTGGCCGCCGAGGCGGACCGGGCGGTGCTGGAGGTGCGCGACGACGGCCCCGGCATCCCGCCCGAGCAGCGGGAGGCCGTGTTCGACCGCTTCACCAGGCTGGACGAGGCCCGGGCCAGGGACGCGGGCGGGGCCGGGCTCGGATTGCCGATCGCGCGTGACATCGCGCTCCTGCACGAGGGGTCACTCGTGTACGACGGCTCCGGCTTCGTCGCGCGGTTCCCCCTGCACGGCGGTTAGGCCCCGGTCAGGCCAGCCGGGCCGGGCACCCCAACCGGGTTCCGATGCGGGCCAGGCCGTCGGCGAACGCCGTGCGCGTGCGCTCGTCGAACCCGATGAAGAACCGGTTGGCCAGCGGAACACCCCAGCGCATCCACTCGGCCACGTTGTAGACCCGGTGCACCACGCGCGTGCCCTCCGGGTCGGGGGCGACCGACCACTCGCCGCGGTACCACCAGCCGCCCTGGTAGGCGACGGTGTGCTCGCCGAGCTCGACCTTCGTCTCGTGCTCCGGGCGGTCGCCGAGCAGGATCCGCCACACCGGCTCCACGGGCGCCTCGACCACGCCGGCGACCTCGGTGATGAGCGTCTTCCTCATGGCCGGCTCACCCGGGTGTTCTGGAAGGAGGCGAAGCGCCAGCCCTCGGGCGTGCGCAGCGCGGTCAGCGTGATCATCGAATCCCGGCCAGGATCGGGCCGGCCGTCCACCGACGAGGAGCCGCCCGAGATCACCAGGGCGACGTCCTCCGTGAGCGGCCTGATCACCGGCTCGCCACCGCCCCCGGTGAGCTTGATCGGGGTCCTGAACAGCTCCCGGTGGGTCTCCTCGATGGCCTGCCTGCCCCGCAGGTGCAGGCCGAAGAACGTGATGTAGTCGGCGTCCGCCGTGAACAGGCCGGCGTAGCCCGCGGCGTCGCCGGCGTTCCAGGTCTCGGCCATCCGCCCGAGCAGGCGGACGATCTCTGTGGACATGGCACTGCTCCCTCTGTCGCGGCGCCTATCCTGTGAATGCGAGTTCGGGCAGGGCAGGCGCCTTGTTCGGATTTCCGGCCGCCGGGGTGTTGGCGCACCCTGGCGGCCGTTTCTTCTCCTACATCTCGATCGTGGTCTCCCAGTCGAGCTCGCCCTTGTCGAGGCGGTCGAACAGGTCCTTGATCCATTTCAGCTCGGCCGTGTAGAGCGCCCGCTCGATCTCGACCTCCAGCGTGAGGATCGCGGGCAGGCCGCTGTCGGCCACGGCGCGGAGGTGGGCCTCCATCCCGGCCAGCAGGCCCTCGATGGTGGCCGCGCGGGCCCGGAGCGCGCGTTGCGCCTCCGTGAGCGGCAGGCAGCCGATGAGCGAGACCGCCGCGACGAACGCGCGCCGGTCGGGATCGGGCTTCTCCAGGAGCTGCCGCAGGCGGGTGCGCAACTCCTCGCGGCCCTCGCCGGTGATCTCGTAGACCGTGCGCTCGGGCCTGCGGCCCTCGCGGCCGGTGCCGGCGGGGGCGATCAGCTCGTCCTTGGCCAGTCGCTCGACCGCGTGGTAGAGGCTGCGGGGCAGGCCGGTGATGTAGTCCTTGTGCGTGTCGACGATGAATCGGTGCAGCTCGTAGGGGTGGCTGGGACGGACGCTGAGCAGGGCCAGCACGGTCAGGCCGACCAGGTCGTGGCGTCTCGCCATAGCGCCTCCCTCCATATTGCAAAATGCACTATAACGCGGGCGCGCCGAGTCTGTCGAGCGAATGGGAGGAGGGGCGGGGGGAACGCGCGAGTCCGGGGAAGCGGGCGGGTTCCGGGGAGCGGGCGGGTTCCGGGGAGCGGGCGGGTTCCGGGGCGCGGGCGGCGAGGGGGACGGGCCGTGGGGTCAGGTGTCGAGTTGCATGAAGGCGCGGGCGATGGCCTGTCGGGAGACGTCCTCGGGGTAGGGGAAGTGCCTGATCACGTCGCGCAGCCCCTCCACGTGGGCCCGCTTGGCGAGGTCGGCCACGAGGGCCAGCTCGGCGTGCTGCGCCTGCGCGTACGCCCGGTCCACGACCGCGCCGTGCCCCGGCACGATCACCGGCTCGGGCATCTCCGCCAGCATGCCGGCGACGGTGGCGGGCCAGTCCAGCGGGTACGAGTCACCGAACGCCGGCGGCGCCCCCTCCTCCACCAGGTCCCCGGCGAACACCACGCCCGCGTCCGGCACGTGCGCGACGATGTCGTTGCTGCTGTGCCCGAGCCCGAAGTGCCGCAAGTGCACGATGCGGCCGCCGATGTCCAGGCCGGCCGCGGCCGTGAACGTCTGGTCCGGCGGCACGATCGTCACCTCCTCCAGCTCCTCGCGCCGCTCCGGCCGGTGCTCGATCAGGCCGGCGCGGTGCTCCTCGCCGTACGTCTCGATCTCCTCGGCGCACCTGGCGTGGGCCCAGATCTCGGCGGGGCGGAAGAGCGCGTTGCCGAAGTAGTGGTCGAAGTGGGAGTGGCTGTTGACGACCGTCCACGGGTAGGCGGTGACCTTCCGGATCGCCGCGATCAGGTCCGCCGCCTCCCTGTGGGAGCCGCGCGTGTCGAGCACCAGGCAGTGCCCGTCGCCCACGACCAGTCCCGTGTTCAGGTCGAACGACTGGTGCCGCCGCACGTAGACCCGGTCGCCGACCTCCTGCCACTGCTCGTTCATGCCACTCGACTTTACTTTTCCGGCCTACTTTTGTCGTGATCAATCCCTTAAGTACGTCAGCACCGCCAGGACCCGCCGGTGCCCGTCGGCCGCGGGCGGGAGGTCGAGCTTGGTGAAGATGTTGGCGATGTGCTTGGCCACGGCCGCCTCCGTGACGAACAGCTCCTTGGCGATCGACGCGTTCGACCGTCCCTCGGCGATCAGGCCGAGCACCTCCTGCTCGCGCGGGGTGAGCCGGCCCAGCGGGTCGCGCCGCCGCCTCAGGAGCTGGCGCACCACCTCCGGGTCCACCACCGTGCCGCCGGCGGCCACGCGGTCGAGGGCGTCCACGAACTCGCGTATGTCGCCGATGCGGTCCTTGAGCAGGTAGCCGATGCCGGCGCCGGCGCCCGACTCGAGCAGCTCCGCCGCGTACGTCTGCTCCACGTACTGGCTGAGCACCAGCACCGCCAGCTCCGGGTGCCGCGCCCGCAGCTCCAGGGCGGCCCGCAGCCCCTCGTCGGAGAAGCCCGGCGGCATCCGCACGTCGGTCACCACGGCCTCCGGGCGGTGCTCGGCGACGGCCTCGATCAGCGCCGGCGCGTCGCCCACGGAGGCGACGACGGTGTGGCCGAAACGTTCGAGCAGCCCCACCAGGCCCTCACGGAGGAGGACGGCGTCCTCGGCGATCACCACGCGCACGGGCTCTTCATCTCCATCCTGGTCATGTGCCGGGAATCTCCACCCGGAGGAGGGTCGGGCCGCCGGCCGGGCTGGACAGTGACAGTCTCCCGCCGACCACGGCCAGCCGGTCCGCCAGTCCGGTCAGCCCCGTCCCCTTGCCCGGATCGGCACCGCCGATGCCGTCGTCGCGTACCTCGACGACCAGCGTGCCGCGCTCGACCCGGCCGGTGACCAGGCCGCGGCCGGCCCGGCTGTGCTTGGTCAGGTTGGTGAGGGCCTCGCTGACGACGTAGTAGGCGGTCACCTCGACCGGGGCGGGCAGGCGCCCCGGCAGGTCGATCCGCACGTCGACGGGCACGGGCGAGCGCCCCGCCACGTCGTGGACCGCCGCCGCCAGCCCCCGGTCGGTGAGCACCTGGGAGTGCACGCCTCTGATCAGCTCGCGCAGCTCGGCCAGCGCCTGCTTGGCCTCGTCATGGGCCTGCCCGATGAGCCGGCCCGTCTCGGAGTCGCCGGGCAGGTCCAGCCTGGCCAGGCCGAGCGTCATCGACAGGGCGACCAGCCGCTGCTGGGCGCCGTCGTGCAAGTCGCGCTCGATCCTGCGGCGCTCCATCTCGAACGCGTCCACCAGCCGCGCCCGCGACCGCAGCACCTCGTTGAGCTGGGTGCTCTGCGGGGCCAGCATCGCCCGCACCATGGCCCCTCTGGCACCGCCCCAGGCGGTGATCGTGTACGCGGCGACGGGGAACAGCAGGAGCCCGGCGACGAAGGCCAGGACCCCGATCAGCGGTGCCACGCTGGGCTGCAGGATCGGGGACAGGGCCAGCACCAGCGGGCCGCCGATGGTGAACGCCAGCATGACCAGGTCGATCCACCACATCGCCAGCACGGTCATGATCGCCAGCCCGGCCTCCCGCCGGCGCCGGTCCGGCGCCGTGGGGAGGGGGGCGACGTCGACGAGGCGGAGCCGGAGGCGTTCGAAGGGGGCGATGAGCGGGACGAGCAGGGCCAGGGCGGCCAGCCCCGCCGCGATGCCCAGCGCCGGGGAGACGAGCGTGCCGCTGACGGCGGCCGCGGCCGTGAGCCCGGCGGCCACGCCCGGGACGACGCTGGACATCAGGTACGCCGCGCTGCGCCACGGCCAGGCCGAGGCGAGGAACGGAATGGGTCGCTGAGTAAGGGCTTCCAGCGCGGTCCTGTTGAGCACATTGTGACCGTATCCGCTGGTGACAGGGGCGGGCACTAGTGCTGGGTGTAGGTTTCACGGTGGTGCCGCTCGGAGGCGGCCGCTCATTCGTACGGCGCGTAACGCGAATCCAGCCGGCCGTTTCCCCCGCCGGCCGGGGAATTAATGCGGGTTTCTCCGGCCATTCTGGCGTAGGGCAGGACGCCTATCTGGAATTCGTCCTCGTAGATGATCGTCCCGGGGTCGGGCGAGCGTACGACGTCGTACGGCACGGCATAACGATGGAGGAGGTCCTCCAGGGGGGCCAGGGCGGCGATGAGGTCGGTCGCGTTCGGCTTGAACCACGGGACCGCGCGGACGGTGTTTCCATCGGCGTAAAAGGGTGGATATGGCAAATGGGCGAGGAACCAGTCGTCCACCTCTGTGAACAACTCGTCGTCCTCCGGGGTGAGGCGGCCGCCGTGGCGGAGGTGATGGCAGGCGGCGAAGATGCCCACCGGCACGCCCAGCCGTCCGTAATAGCGGACCTGGAACCGTACATAAAGGCGGCCGTCGACTTCGCGCGCAGCTTTCCGGTTTCCATTAGTCACATTCTCGGTTTTACCCCGCCGGATCGCCGCGCGCACGAAAGGCACACCCCGCGGATATGTTTGTCGAACGCCGGGGTCAGGCTTTCAACCGGTGGCGGCGGGCAGCAGGAGGGGCTCGGCCGCGGCGCGCAGCTCCGAGCTGAACGGCGCCGGGCGGAAGGTGGCGGGGTCGAGGTTGACGTTCACGCGGTAGCCCTCGGCGTGCACGACCGAGCGGTCCGGGGACAGGACGCGGAAGCCGTAGACGCCGCTGGTGCGGCCCATGCGGTCCATCCAGAAGTCCACCAGGACCTCGCCCGCCCCCACGATGGGCGCGTTATAGGTGATCTTGAACTCGCGTACGGCGAGGTAGACGTCCTTGAAGCGGGAGACCGCCGGGTCGAAGTTCCAGCCCTGCTCGGCCCAGAAGGCCGAGATCGCGCGCTCGACGAGCAGGGCGTAGCGCGAGTTGTGCAGCAGGCCCATGGCGTCGAGGTCGTCGAAGTGGACCTGGGCGGGACGGGTTTCCGGCAACGTTCAGCCCTCCGGGAGGAGCGTGGGGTCGGTGGTCAGGGCCCGCAGCCGCCGCAGCACGGCGCGACGGGCCCGGTCGTAGGTGCCGCTGTCGCCGCCCAGCAGGCGCGAGTGGGTGATCGAGGCCTCGCCGAGCGCGTCGATCTCGTACGCGAGCTGCGCCGTGTCGGTGTCAGCCGGCAGCTCGCCCAGCTCCACCGCCTCGCGCACGACCCGCTCGACCAGGCCGAGCCAGTCGGTCAGCGCTCTGGCGACGCGCTCGCGCACGGGCCCGGGGCGGTCGTCGAACTCGACCTGGGCCACGAAGAAGAAGCAGCCGCCGGGCAGGACCTTCGCCTCGTAGAAGCGCAGGCGGGCCTCGTGGAGGGCCAGGACGCGGCCCACGCCCGGCGGTGTCAGCAGCGCGGGCTTGACGATCTCGTCCACCCACTGGCGGGCGGCCCATTCGACGGCGTCGAGCTGGAGCTGCTCCTTATCCCGCCAATGGGCGAAAAATCCGGACTTGCTCACTCCAACGGCGGCCGCCAGCCTGCCCAGGGTGAGCCCGTCGAGCCCGTCCACCGAGGCCAGCGACACCGCCTGCGCGAGTATCGCCTCCCGGCTGCGCCGGCCGCGCTCGCGCCGGCCGTCCTCTCTGCTCTCCGCCATACCCCGGAGTCTACATGAACGACCGATCGTTCAGATATCTGCCTCCACGCTCCCCCGCCGCCCGAACCGGTCCGCAACGGCGTCGAACATCGCCACCGCCCGCCCCGGGTCCGTGACCTCCGACACCGGCATCCCGAGCTGCGGGTCGAAGCACTCGAGCCCGGACTCGCGCTCCACCACGGACGCCACCTCGTACAGCAGCCCGAGGACCCGGCGCGCCTCGTCGCCATGGGTCCAGTAGGGAACGCTCATCTCCCAGTCGCCCTCCCAGTGGTTCACCGAGATGCCGGTCGCCTCGTGATCGAGCTCCCAGTTCGGCGGGTACTCCACGATGCGCACCTCGCCGAGCAGCTCGCGGGTCCGGGTGACGATCTTGTCCCAGGCGGCGAGGTCGGGTGGCAGGGGCTCCTCCCGCTCGTCGATCGCCTCCAGCGCCGCGTCCCAGGACTGGCCGGGCTCGCGGCGCGCGAAATACAGGTCGTAGCTCATGCTGGACGAAGGTACTAGCCGGGGCCGGCTCCGCTAGGGCCTGAACTCGAGGCCCTCGAACGCGCCCGAGGCGCGCCACCGGTCGATGAAGGCGAAGTACGCCATCGCCCCGTGCGGGTGGCCGACGAAGAGTTGCCCCTGCCTGCCCAGCTCCTGTCCCTCGTTGTTGTAGTAGCCGGGCGTGCAGTCCGGGGAGCCCAGGAGCCGGCCGGCCCCCGACAGGATCAGCTGCACCCAGGACTCCTCGGCCTCCGCCGTGGCCTCGACCACCGCGTAGCCGTGGTCGAGGGCATGCCTGACCGTCGTGGCGATGGTTTTGCCCGCCTCCGTCAGGTTGTGCGGGATGTTGGAGATGAGGTTGGCGCCCTGCGTCGGCTGTACGAGGAAGGCGTTCGGGAAGCCGTGCACGTGGATGCCGTGCAGCGTGCGCATGCCCTCCGCCCAGTGGTCCGACAGCCGGACCCCGCCGCGCCCGGTCATGTCGTAGCCGGCGCGGCGGGTGTAGTGGGTGCCGACCTCGAAGCCCGAGGCGTAGATGACGCAGTCGACCTCGTACTCCCGGCCCGCCGCCACCACGCCCTTCTCCGTGATCCGCTCGACGCCCTTGCCGTCGGTGTCGACCAGGTGGGTGCCGGGGACGTTGAACGCCTGGAGGTATTCGTCGTGGAAGCAGGGCCGCTTGCAGAGCTGGCGGTACCAGGCCTTCAGCCCCCGCGCGGTCTCCGGGTCGGCGACGACGGCGTCCACGCGGGCGCGGATCTCCTCCATCTTCTCGAAGTCCGCGTCCTCGAACGCGGCCAGCATGTTCTCCTGGGTCAGCTCCTCGGGCGGGATCGCCCCGATCCTGCTGCGGAAGCGGCGGGAGATGTCGGTCCAGCCGTCCATGACCAGGTCCTCGTCGGCCGGGCCGCCGGTCTGGTTGGCCGTGAAGTTCTCCAGCCAGCGCTGCTGCCAGCCCGGCGTCGCGATCGTGGCGAACCAGCCGGGGTCGATCGGCCGGTTGTCCCGCACGTCCACGCTCGACGGGGTGCGCTGGAAGACGTACAGCTCCTCGCAGGCCCGCGCCAGGTGCGGCACGCACTGCACGCTCGTCGCGCCCGTGCCGATGACGGCCACCCGCTTGCCGGCCAGCCGGTCCATGGGCGCACCCGAGGGGTCGCCGCCCGTGTAGGCGTAGTCCCAGCGGCTCGTGTGGAACGAGTGGCCGCGGAAGTCCTCGATGCCCGGGATTCCGGGGAGTTTGGGCACGTGGAGGGGGCCGATGCCCATGGCGACGAACTGGGCGGTGAACGCGTCGCCGCGGTTGGTCCGCAGGGTCCAGCGTGAGCGCGTCTCGTCCCAGGTCAGATCGACCACCTCGGTGTGGAACAGCGCGTTGTCGTACAGGCCGAAGTGCTTGCCGATGCGGCGGCAGTGCTCGAGGATCTCGGGGGCGTGCGCGTACTTCTCGGTCGGCATGTGGCCGGTCTCCTCGAGCAGCGGCATGTACACGAGCGAGGCCGTGTCGCACTGCGCGCCCGGGTAGCGGTTCCAGTACCAGGTGCCGCCGAAGTCGCCGCCCTTCTCCACGATGCGCACGTCCTCGATCCCGGCCTCCCTCAGGCGGGCGCCGGTGACGAGCCCGGCGAAGCCGCCGCCGATGAACGCGACCGTCACGTGGTCGGTCTTCGGGGCGCGTTCGGTGACGGGGGTGTACGGGTCGTCGAGGTAGTGGGCGAAGCGGCCGGTGAGGCGGAGGTACTGGTCGTTGCCGTCCGGTCGAAGCCGCTTGTCGCGCTCTTCGCGATATTTTCGGCGAAGGGCGTCCTTGTCGATGCTGGGACGGTCGGCGACGGTCATGCATCCCTCCGGAGGATTGCGCGGCACCATACTCAATTCCAGAATGTCATTCGGTAATGTCCGCGACAAGGCTCTCCGGGCGGCAACGGCGCCGGCCGATCGGCGGGTTCTGTCCACTATTGTGGGGGCCCGTACTGTGGGGGTCCGTAGGGTGGGGGCTCCGACACACGAGGAAGCGGATCTGCCTTGTCCCATCGCGCCCTGGTCATCGCCATGTTGCCCGCGATCGGGCTGCGCGTGCTCGCCGTCCTGGGCTTCCCTCCGGCGCTGCTGTTCTACGGCGACTCCTTCGCCTTCCTGCGCGAGGAGCTGACGCCCGGGACGACACGGCCCTCGGGATACTCCCTGCTCCTGGCCCTGCTGCGGCCCGCGCACAGCCTCACCCTGGTGACCGTCCTGCAGCACCTGCTGGGACTGGCGCTCGCGGTGGCGGTGTACGCGCTGCTGCGCCGCCGCGGCCTGCCCGGCTGGGGCGCCGCACTGCTGGTGACGCCGCTGCTGTACGACGAGTTCCTCGTGCTCCTCGAACACATGATCATGGCGGACGCGATCTTCGTCGCGCTCATCACGGTCGCGATCGCGCTGATCGTCTGGCGGGTCACGCCCACGACGGCCGCCGTGGGCGGGTTGCTGCTCGGCCTGGCCGGGATCACCAGGACGGTCGGCCTGCCGCTGCTGCTCCTGACGGCCGCGTACCTGCTGATCAGGCGGTACGGCTGGCGTCCGCTGGTGGCGCTGCTGGTGGCCGGGGCGATCCCGCTGGGCGCGTACGCCACCTGGATGAAGGTGGAGAAGGACAAGTTCGGCCTGACCGAGGCCGACGGGAACTTCCTGTGGTCCAGGACCATGAGCTTCGCCGACTGCGCGGTGATCAAGCCGCCCGAGCGGCTGGCCGTGCTGTGCCCGAACATGCCGGTCGAGCAGCGGCCCTATCCGCCGTACTGGTTGTGGGAGAGCTTCTCGCCGCTGCTCAAGGTGCCCGGGACGGCCAACCGCAACCAGCTCGCCGGGGAGTTCGCCAGGGCGGCGATCCTCGCGCAGCCGGGTGACTACCTGGGGGCGGTCGCGACCGATCTCAAGCAGTTGCTGCGCTGGGAGCGTACGGCCGTGGACGAGAAGACGCCGTACAAGCTTCCCTCCGCCGAGCGGCCGCTGAGCGAGTCGGTGCGGGGCGTGGCTGAGTCGTACGAGGGGGGTCCGGCGGCCACGCGGGTGGTGGAGCCGTTCGCCGGGTGGCTGCGGGCGTACCAGCGGTTCGGGTACGTGCCGTTCCCGCTGCTCATGCTGGCCCTGGGCGGGACGCTGGTGGCCGCGCTGGTCCGACGACGGTGGGACGCGCTGCTGCCCGGGGTCGCCGCGCTCGCGCTGGTCGTCTCGCCGCCGTTCCTGGCGGCCTTCGACGTGCGGTACGTCATCCCGGCGATCCCGCTGGTGTGCCTGGCGGTGGGACTGACGCTCGGCGCCCGGACGCCGTTCCGGGCCGCCCGCGCAGATGGTCGATCATCGGCGCCCGCTGCTACGGTTTCACGTGTACAGCAGCGCTGACACGTGACGGGATGCCATGACCGAGGCCGGGCCGACGGGCGACGCCCTGGTCGAGATGCTGGCGGCGCTGGCCAACCCGCTGCGGCTGCGCATCATCGCTGAGCTGGCCGAGGGGCGCGACTACGTGAGCCACCTGGCCCGCGTGATCGGGGTGAGCCGCCCGCTGCTGCACATGCACCTGCGCCGGCTGGAGGCCGCCGGTCTGATCACCGGCAGCCTGGAGCTGTCGAACGACGGCAAGGCCATGAAGTATTACGAGGTCACCGACTTCAGTCTGCACCTGACCGCGCCGGCGCTGGCCGAGGCGGCCAAGACACTCACCAGACCGGACCCGGAGGAGGGCTCCTGATGGCACTGTCCTGGCCCGAGGTGATCTTCTACCTCGGCGTGCTGATCCTGGTCACGTTCCTGATCAGCCTGTTCGTCGTGGGCATGTTCGACGCCCGCAAGGCCAGGCTCCAGGCCGACCAGGCCGACGACCTGCGCCGCCTCGTGCAACGGTTCGAGCAGCTGGCCGAGAACACGATGGACGCCCAGCAGCGGGTGGCCGCCGACCTGGCGGAGCTGCGCTCCCGGGCGGCGGCGATCGAGAAGATCTTACGGACGGTCGAGTAGCCGGTCACAGGTTGTTCGTGGTCGGTGGGAATCGGGTGACGTAGCGGCGCTGCCACGGGGTCTCGACCGCCTGTTTCGCGTAGTGCTCGCGCACGTAGGCCACCGCCTGGTCGTTCGGGACCCCGTCGAGCACGGCCAGGCAGGCCAGGGCGGTGCCGGTGCGGCCGCGCCCGCCGCCGCAGGCGATCTCGACGCGCTCGGAGGCGGCCCGCTCCCACGCCTCGCGCAGGGCCTCGGCGGCCGCCTCGCGATCGGTGGGGAGCCGGAAGTCGGGCCAGCGCACCCACCGGTGCTCCCACTCGACCTGCGACGGGCGCTTGCCCAGGAGGTAGAGGGCGAAGGTGGGTCGCGGGCCGGGCGGCAGCGGGTGTCTCAGGCCCCGGCCGCGGACGAGGCGGCCCGAGGGCAGGCGCAGCACGCCGGCTGCGGTGGGCTCCCAGGTCATGCTGCGAGGCTAGCCGCCCGCCACGGCCCGGCCGGTGGGCTTCATCGCAGGGCGAAAACGACCCGCTGCCCAGCAACAGCCTGGAGATGATGCCGAGGCCGTAGTTGACGAGATAGATCTGCCCCCAGAACTTCGTCAGCCGTTCGTAGTGGGGCTCGCCCCGCACGACCCAGACGGTCTGCAGGAACGCGATCAGTGGCGCGAGACCGAGTGTCAGGGCGACGAACAGGAAATGCCTGCTCGTCGTCAGCCCGAACTCCAGCCGGGCCAGGGAGAGCGCGTCCATGCCTCAGCGCCGGGCCCGCCGGAACACGGGAGCCGTGGGCGCCCCTGCACGCCGTGTCCGTGGCCTGCTGCTTCTTCCGGCAGCGGGCCCGCCGGCGCAATTCTCACCGTTTCGGCGGCCGGGCGCCCGCCCCGGAGGACTTCCCGGGAGCGCCGCCGTTCCCACAGGTCACCACCCCACCGGCGACCTACGCCGTCACGATCGAGGACGTGCCGCCTTCACGAGATCAACGAGCAGACACCGTACGAAGCCGTCGCCGTTCAGTTCGGTGCCGTGTCGGTCCACTCCGTGATCTCGTACGTCTCGTACTCCGACACCTCGCCAGGCTGGTGGAAGCGGTCCGGCTGGCTTCCCACGGTCAGGCGGCGGGGCCGGCCGTCGTCGCCCGGCGGGAGGCTCCGGGAGCCCCGGGGCGGGGTGGCCACGAGGTCCCGCATGGCCAGCAGCGTTCCGTCGTCGGGGTTGATGATCCACTGGCGTCGGTAGGTGCCCAGCTGCTCGGGGACGGTGGAGAGGCCGAGGGGGATGGTGGTCTCCAGCGGGAGGGATATCACCACTCCGGGGCGGCCCAAGGGATCGGCCGCCCTGCCCTCGACCCGGACGCCGGGCAGGGTGGCGAGCATCCGGAACGCGGCCGCCCGCACCTCCGGCGGGACGGGTGCCCCGGCCAGCAGCGTGCCGGCCACGTCGCTCAGGGCCCGGACGCGCTTGTCCTCCGGCAGGGCCCGGATCGGCTGCCTCGTGACCTTCGGGGCGTACGCCTCCCAGTCGCCCTTGAGGTTCAGCAGGGCGTTCTCCAACTGCTCCGGCTGGGTGGGGAGGGCGGCGAGCTGCCGCGGTGTCAGGCCGAAGAATCGTTGATCGGCGACCCTGCGGCAGGCCGGCTCCCTGTTCGCGGCTTCCAGGAAGAGGGTGCCCCGCCCCTGCGGGGTCGGGACCCGTACCTTCATGGGGGACCCCGCCTCCTGCCATTTCCGCCTGTCGTGGGCGGTCCACGGGCGGGCGGGCAGGTCCTCGTGGGTGCGGCAGGCCGCGCCGCTCCGGTCGGTCCACGTGTCGTACCGCATCCTCGACTCGACCTTGTAGTGGTCCGCCGCGCTGTCGCCGACCGCGTAGATCTTTCCGGTGATGCGGGTGGTGTGCCAGTACGCGCCGAGCGGACCCTTCCGTACGTTGGCGGCGGCCACCAGCAGCGCGTTGCCGGGCGGACTCTCGCTCGGCCGGTTCGGCCGGATCGGCCGGTCGCCGGGCGGCGCCAGGGAGACGGCGGCCATGGTCCCCGCGACCAGGGCGGCCGTCGCGATCGCGCTCACCAGGGAGATTCTGAGCGTGCGGCGGATGCGGGGCGGGGGGTCGGATCGCCAGTTCGTACGCAGGGCGAGGTGTTCGGGGGTCTCCTCGCGGGCCAGGGTCGTCCGCAGTTGCCGGAGCGCGTCGAGCTCATCCATCGTTGTTCTCCCCGGGTAGGGCTTTGCGGAGCTTCGTCCGTGCCCGATGAATCTTGGCCTTGACGGTGCCGAGGGGCAGCTCCAGGATCGTCGCGATCTCGGCGTACGACAGCTCGCCCCAGGCCAGCAGCAGAACGGCGTCGCGGTCCTGGGAGCTCAGTGAGGCGAGCGCCTTCGCCAGGCGAGGGCCGTACGCCGCGGCGGCCATCCGGTCGCTGACCAGCTCGGCGACGCCGTCCTCCGCGGGGTCCACGCCCGTTCGGGCGAACGCCCGGTACATCCGGGTCTCCTGCCGGTGGTGCTTGGCGATCAGATTGCCGGCGATGCCCCAGAGCCACGCGGCGAACTCCGCCCGCCCGTCGAACCGCCCCCGCTGCCGGAACGCGGTGGCGAACGCCTCCGCCACGACGTCATCGGCGAGCGCGAGCCCGAGGCGGCGCTTGAGGTAGGCGTGAAGTCGCGGCGCGTGGCGGCGGAACAGTTCGCCGAACGCCTCGGGGTCCTCCAAGGAGGCGGCGACGATTTCCGCGTCGTCGAGCTTCTCCGCGGGCCGACTCACCACTCTCGCCGTAGCCGTGGGGTGGTGGGTCCCTTCATGAGCGCTTCCTCCGTGTTGAGGGTGCTGGACACCTTCTCTATCCCGAAGAGGGCTCGCGGGTTGCGTTCGTTCGTGGGGCCGCGTGGCGGGCGGTCATCCGCGCCGCGTGCCGTACCAGCGCCACTCGGTGAATCGCGGGCGGTCGGGAAGGGCGACGCGGCCGGTCGCCCACAACAGGACCTCCCAGGCGTCACCGTCGATGGCGATATGGGGAAAGAGCGTCCTCAGCACCCGCTCGCACAGCCCCCTCGGCGGTGACCACTCGACGTTCAGCCCCTGAGCGACGTCATGGGTGTGGACGAGGGTCTCGACCACGCCCATCGCGGCGAAGCCCGCCGGGTCCGACGGGCCGAAGACGTGGTAGGCGACGGTGGTCGAGGGGGCGGTGCGCAGGACGGACGCGAGCAGGCCGGCACACGCCTCCACGATGGCCATGAGGCCATCGGGGCCCGCGGCCCGGTCGACGAAGAAGACGTTCGCCGGTCCGCCGGTCCGGTCGCTGCTCGTCCGGAACGGCAGCAACGCGGACATCGGCGGCTTCGCCGGCCCGAACCTGGCGGCATAGGTGAACAGGTCGTCGGCCAGATGTTCGAGCGTCTCCCAGCACGTCCACTCCAGGGTGCCGGCCTTGGCGTCCCACGCCTGGGGGTCCGTGCCCCTCAGAGCGTCGATGGCCAGCATGACGATTCGACGCACGTCCTCTCCGTCGACCGCCGTGTCCGCGCTGCGCATGCGGAGGATCGTAACAACGTGGGAGCTTCTGGTCTGGCCGGTGCGACCGTCAGGTGCGGCAGGTGCGGAGCATGTTGAGCAGGGCGGTCCTCTCCTTCCGCGTCACGAACAGCCGGTAGTGGTGCTTCACCGTGATCCACGAGGTCGCGTAGCGGCACCAGTAGGCGCGGCGCGGCGGGCGCCAGCTCTGCGGGCCCTGGCCGCCCTTGGCGATGTTGGCGGAGTGGCTGACGGTGATCAGTTCGGGGCGGACGAGGTCGTTGGCGAAGGCGCGGCGCCGGGCCGGGCTCCACCTCTTGGCGCCGGAACGCCAGGCGTACGCCAGTGGCACGACATGGTCGACGTCCACCAGCTTCTCGCTCTTGAGGCGCTTGCCGTCGTACGGGCTGTACCACGTGCCCTTCACCGGGTGGCAGGCGGCGTTCCTGCGTACGTGCCGCCCGTCCCGCGCCAGGACCGTCTCGCGGGTGTCGCACTTCCCCTTGTGGTGTCCCCACAGGGGCTGGAACCGCTTGCGGCTGTAGCCGCGGATGGATAAGGGCCTGGCGACCTTCAGCTGGGCCAGTTGGCGGGCGGCCAGGGCCGCGGCGCGGGATCGCTCGTACGGCTCCGCCGCCGCCCGCCCGGTGGCGAGGACCACGGTGATCGGGCTGATCAGAAGAGTGAGTACGACGACCTGGACTGCCCGCGTCAGAAGGCTCGCGCTATTCCCCATGCCTAGCGACATCCCCGCGGGCGCCGATGATATTCGGCCGCCGTCGCGATAGCCCACATCAGCGGCAATTATCGTTTATCGTTGTTATCGATGGTCGATATACGAGCGTAGGAGCCCCGCCATGGCCAAACCACCGACGAGCATCCGGATCCTCGAACTGAGCGCCTGGCTGGGACTGGGTTTCGCCATGGTCATGCTCCTGGGCGCCTTCTACGCGATCTTCAGCGAGTCCAGGACCAGCACGCGTCACGTCTCCACCGACGTCTACGCGAACGCCACGACGGCCGGCGACCCGGCACCCCTGACCAGCAGCCCTCCGGGCACCGTCAGCCTCGTCAGGCCCGCCTTCAACGCCACCCTGACCATCACCGAGCCGACCCCTTGGCAGAGCTTCCTCCTGATCCTGCCCGAGCTGCTGCTGACGCTGCTGCTCTGTGTCGTCGCGGTGTTCCTCCTCCGGCTGATGCGCAGCTTCCACACGGGCGATCCCTTCACGCCGAAAAACGCCAGAAGGCTCGCCGTGATCGGCTTTCTCGTGCTCGGCGTCGCCGCGATCCCAGGGGTGGACGAATGGGTCCTTCGTACGCTGGTCGCCGGCACCCCGCTGCAGGGAACGGACCTGCACGCCGCGGAGGACTACCGCTGGGCCATGTTCGTCGGGTTCGGCGTCCTGGCCCTGGCCGAGTTCTTCCGCCAGGGCAGCAGGCTCCGCGCCGACCTCCAGGGTCTGGTCTGATGCCACCCGAAGACGACCACCGCATCACCGTCCACCTGGACAAGCTGCTGGCCGAACGCGGGCTCACCCTGACCGAGCTGGCCGAGCGGGTCGGTGTGACGATCGTGAACCTGTCGATCCTGAAGAACGGTCGCGCGCGGGCGATCCGCTTCTCCACGCTCTCCGCGCTCTGCCGCGAGCTGGACTGCCAGCCCGGCGATCTCCTTCACTACGATTTCCCCGATTTCCCCGATTGACCGGAGCGATGGAGCGCGCCTTCGCGGTGAGCGCTCCGCGCCCGCCCAGCCGCCATCCAGCAGGCGCCCCACAGCAGGAAGAACGGCGACCACAGCAGCAGATCCCAGCGTGCCAGTTCACCAGCCAGTGCCGCCTGCCCGGCCGGTGCGGGGCGGACCCCGGTCAGCAGCAACGTGTCCCCGACGAAGCCGAACCCCACGACCCCGACGGCCCGGGCGATCATGAAGATCCCCACCGTCCATGTCATCGCGAGCAGCAGCCGGCGCGGAACGACCGCACCCCAGGGCCGTACGGTGGCCAGCGCGACGATGATCCCGGCCACCGCGGCACCCGCCAGCACCCAGTGGCTCGTCACGAACAGCGGATCACGGGCGAGCAGCCGCTCGCGCAGCTCAGGTGGCAGCGGATCCTTGTCGGCCAGCGCGTCGGCCCCCAACGCCTGGGCGAGCTTCATCGCCCCGTAGAGCGCGGAGCACACCGCCGCCCCGTACGCACCCAGCCGCGCCCCATCACGCCACGCCACGTCGGGTCCTCACCACGTAGGACCTGACCATCTCCAGGGACAGCCCGATCGCGACCGCCCCAAGAACCCCGTGGTACCACTGCCACCCCACGCCGATCCCGACGAACGCGTCCAAAGCCATGGTCCCCCCACCACCGATCACGGCCAGCAGCATCACGCCCAGGACGAACACCATCAATCCTCTCGGCGCCCTGCGCCCCGGCGCCGTGACCGTGGCGACGGCCACACAGGCCGCGAGCAGGCCGGACGCGCTCGCCAGCCACTGGCCCACGGCCGCGTCCATGAAGTAGCCCGCGGTCTCGGCCGCCGACACGGGCGGCCCACCCGGAAACCCGAGCCGGGCCTCCAGGGCGAAGACGGCCTTGCCGGCGGCGTACCCGAGGAAGAGCACCACCAGCGCGTACGCCGGCCAGTGTCGCGAACGTGCCTGTGGACGAACGGAATCAGCCATGCCTGCGACCGTAACCACCGCACGTGCGACCTCACTCCCGTGCGAGAGGGAGGCACCTCCCCTGTACGGGGGAATTGCCGCCACGTCCTGCCACTGGTCACCCGCCACCCACACCGATGCCCTACGCGCGGCGGCGAAATTCAGCCCCCCTGCTCGATGGCCTTCCGGCGGACCTCGGTCACGGGGAGAAGGGTTCGGCGAAGGACTCGAACCGGGCGCCCGCCGAGGTTGCGATCCCGAGAATCGCGGCTCCGCGCTGCGACGCGGCGGTCAGGGCGTCGTTCAGCTGCAGAGACGCGAGAACGGACAGAAGCCACACGCGCGGGCACCGGCCGAGCGGGCAGACCTGGTCGACGAACCTGGCGGGGACGAAGCCGGTTGAGGGAGTTCCTGCTCGGCCGTGGTGCGCGTAGTCGTAGCCTTCGCGGCCGACGTGCCGGCCGGACACGCACGGCAGGGCCGATCCAGCAACTCCCTCCCGCTCGCGGGCCCGTTCCAGCAAGCAAGATGCGGAGGCAGTCTCGGTCTCCCTCGCATATTCACGTACGGAGCAAAGGCGGGGCGCCTCTACCCGTTGGGGCACCTATAGCCGTCGGAATCCCAGCAGTCGTCGGCCGCCGAGGACCAGATCTTCACCTCGCGGGATCCCTCGACCGATGCCTCGACAACCCGCTCCCCGAACTTCTTGGTCAGGTCGTATGCGTCGCAACCCGCCTCGCAGCCCTGGCCGCGCTCGGAGGCAGGTCTGCTGCTCCAGCCGGCCTTCCGGAAAGCCGCCACGACCTCCTTCGGCTTCACGTTCTCAATCTGAACAAAGACATGCGATCCGTACGTTGAGGAATCGCAGTCGCTCTGGTCTTCCATGGACGCGGCCAATCCCGCCTGGGCAAGAACGGGACCAAGAACCTCCCGAACAAGGGCGTTCTCGTAATCCGCCCGTTCCTGACAAAGGTCCTCGCCGACAGCCACCTCCAAGACCGTGCAGCCCGAAGGGAAGACGGCGCTCAGTCCGATGAGGACCAGGATCAGCCAGACGTTCCTCGTCATTCCCTGAGCCGGCGGCGACTTGATCATCGCGCCAGTAAACCACAGGCTGTCGCCACGAATTGGCGGCCGGCCATCCACGCATTCATGGCCACGACGCCCAAAGCCGTGGTCAGCACTCCCTGCCCGGGGCCGCAAATCTGCCGCTCTCGCCAGCTACCATGCCAAGGCCAGGAGAGAAGCCCCTCATACTCAGAGATGGTTGCATGATGTCCGCGGTCGTGATCTTCACAGAAGATGAGCCTTGGTTCATCAACTCGTACAACTGGCACTCCATCCTGGAGCGTTCAACCGCCACCTCGATGCGCCCGGCCGACCGTGAAAAGTTCAACGAACATATCAATGTGATGGGGGTGAACTTCCCTCTCATCGAACAAGCCGCCGACCGGCGCGCGGTGGCTGAATTTCTACTCGGATTAGTCGAGGACATCCAACGCGATTTACTGCGAGTGGGGAAAAGATATGGGAGCCCTCAGAAAATACCGGGACCTGGCGCAGAAGGTGTGCAGCGAGATCGGAAGATATCAACAGAATAACCTTGGGGTGAGCTTGCAATGTTTCCCGTGATGAGGCCGCAGTAAGCCTGGGCCTCAACCCTTGTTCCCGCCAATCGTTACCGGATGACCAGAACGCTGCGCCCGTCATCGGGCTTGTGGATCTCACCGAGCATGCGGAGAAAGCGGCGGCCGTGCGGATATCGGGAGTCGTCGGGGAGCCAGCCGGTGATGCGGGTGATCGCGGCGCGTTGCAGGTCGCGGAGGACATGACGGGCGAGCATCGCGGCGACTGCCTGCCCGTGACGGGTGCGGGTGATCTCGAGCTCGGTGAACTTACCTGAGTCAGGTGACGGCTCCTGGAGCTTGATCTCCACGGTGCCGAGCACTTCCCCGGTGGTCACGTCCCCCGGTGGTCTCTCGTAGGACCATCGGCGAAGGTCCCACACCCGCGGCTCGTCCCGGGGCTCGGCCTCTCGAACGTACGTCTGACCGTCTTCGCCGACCACGGCTACATACCGGATCCGGTTGTCGGAGCATGGGGTCAGATACAGGTGAGGGCGCGAGCAGAGCGGATCCCAGTGGTAGGCGAACCAGATCAGCGATGCGGCCAGGTCAGGGTGGGCGGCGGCCCATCGATCGTCGAAGAAGAACCACTGCTCGAAGCAGTCGTGGCCGTCCTGGATCAACATCTGCGCCACTTGCTCGCCCACCTGGATGACGGTGCGTTCGCGGTGATTCGCAAGCTCGGGTGGGACGGTCTCGATGAGGCGCAGTGCCGCGGCATGGGAGTCCGGCGGGCCAGGCTGGTCCTTGGAGATTTCCCTGTAGTCAGGCCAGCGGTTGCAACGCTCGAGCGCGGTCGCGATGCCGTCCTCGGCGGGCCCGATCAGCAGGCGGAGAACTTTCAGTTCCAGTGGCCATTCTTCGGTGGACGTGTCGAGATCGCGCAGCGCCGCGCCGAACTGCGGGAGTCGGACACCCGGTAATGCGTAAGTGGGATTCCACCCGATGCTGTCGTGCGTTGCTTTGCAGGTGAGCAGAACGGCGTACACGATCCCTTCCACTTCCCCTTCCACTTCCGCTTCCGCGGACGGCGGGCGGTCGGTCAATTCGGTGACCTTTGTCGGTGCCGTGAACGCCGCGGCCCCCGGCGGGGGGCCGGCCGCTTCGGGTAGCGGCCCGTCATGTACGGCGAAGGACCACCGTTCGGGATCGGCCGCGACGGCGGCGTCGTCCACGAGGTAATAGGCCACGTCGTAGTCGAGCCCGTTGGCGAGAACGCGCATGCTGTGCTCGTCGACGTTGCACTGGTAGGTGTCCGGGAGCCGCGTTCTGGCCAGGGTACGCAGTTCCTGCATGGATTGCGGGGGTGGTTCTCCCTTGGAGAAAAGGTCGTCCAGCCCATAGACGGTCGTGCCGAGCTCGCGGTTGAGCCAGTCATAGGCGTCCTCGGCCGAAACGTCGTGCCAAACGTCGCGGATCCAGCCCAGCACCGTCGGCTCGGCCAGGTGCCGTACCGACTTGCCCAATATCCCTTGATTCCACGATCGATAAATCACGTACAAGGTGTCCGCCCTGAAGATCGCCGAGCAGGCACATCGTAGCGATGGCATACAAAGGACAGCTCACGACAGGGTGGACGACCGCGGCCGGTTCACGGTGAGGTAGATGATCGCGGCCGTGAAGCAGAGCAGGGCGGTCCAGTCGTTGAGGCGCAGGCCGAGGAGGTGCGGGGAGGGGTCGATACGGAGCCACTCGATCCAGGCGCGACCGGTGGTGTAGGCGGCGGCGTAGAGCGCGAATGTCCGGCCACGGTCGAGCCGGAATCGCCGTTCGGCCCAGACGACGAATCCGGCCACGGCCAGGTTCCACAGCGACTCGTACAGGAAGGCCGGATGGTAGGTGGCCGTGGACTCCATGCCGGGGGGCCGGTGGGCGGGATCGATCTCCAGCGCCCAGGGCAGGGTCGTCGGCCCGCCGTACAGCTCCTGGTTGAACCAGTTGCCCCAGCGGGCGATCGCCTGGCCGAGCGCGAGCCCGGGTGCGACGGCGTCGGCGAAGTCGCGTAACGGGATGCCCCGTCGACGGCAGGCGAGCCATGCGCCGACCGCGCCGCCGGCGACGGCGCCCCAGATGCTGATGCCGCCCTCCCAGATCGCCAGGGCGCGCAGCGGTTCCCCGCCGGGACCGAAATACTGCTGCCAGGCAGTGGCCACGTGATAGAGGCGGGCGCCGACGAGGCCGAACGGCACAGCCCAGGTGGCGATGTCGCCGATCGTGCCGCTCTCGCCGCCGCGAGCGACCCAGCGGCGCCGGGTCACCCAGATGCCGACGAGGACGCCGAGCAGCATCAGGAGGGCGTAGGCGCGGATCGGGATCGGGCCAAGGTGCCAGACGGCCTGGCTGGGGCTGGGGATGGCGATCACGGGATCGAGTCTGGTTCCGGCACGGCAACGCGCACATCGAGCGGTCCGCCGATTCACCGATCAGTCGACTGGTTGATGGCGGGCAGACGGGCAGCTGATTATGTTCAGCGGTGTGGAGACCTGGGAGCGGTCGCGGCGCCGGTGGCAGCATGCCTTCTTCGTCTCGTGGCTGGTGCTCACCTCGGCCGGGCCCCTGACGGAGGCCGGCCAGGTGCTGCCGGTGGTGCTCGTCGCCGGCCTGGCCGCCTGGTACGCCGTGTGGTTCGTGCTGCGCACCCCGCCCCTGGACGACGTGCCGTTGCCGTACGTGCTCGGCGGCGGGCTGATCTGGCTGGGGCTGTTCGTGATCGACTCCTCCTTCCTGGTGGTCGCGCTGACCGTGCTCGTGCCGTACTGCATGGACGCCGTGCGGGTCGGTCGTGTCGCGGTGGTGTCGTGCGCCGGTGGGTGGCTGTGGCATCGCTTTCACGCGACCGGGGCGGTCACCTGGACCGAGATCGCCATCGCCAGCCTGATCGCGATCAGCACGGCGACCGCGGTCGGATACTTCAGTTCGGTGTCGCGGCAGAGCGCCGAGCGCAAGCGGCTCATCGAGCAGTTGCAGGCCGCGCAGGAAGCGCGGGCGGCGGCCGAACGGCAGGCGGGTGTGGCGGCCGAGCGACAACGGCTGTCCCGTGACATCCACGACAGCTTGACCCAGGGGTTCGCGAGCGTGGTGATGCTGCTGGAGGCCGCGCAGGCGACCCTGCCCGACAACAAGCATCTGACCCAGGCGCTGCGGGCCGCGCGAGAGAACGTCGCGGAGAGCCGCCGGGTGGTACGCGCCCTGCGGCCCGGCCAGCTCGACGAGTGCGGCCTGCCGGAGGCCCTGCAGGGGCTGTCCGGCCGCCTGTCGGACGAGACCGGCGTCGACGCGCACACCGTGATCACCGGTACGGTCCGGCCGCTGGACGCCCAGGTCCAGGAGGAGCTGCTGCGCGTGGCGCAGGAGGCGGTCGCCAACGCCCGCCGCCACGCCCACGCCGGTCAGGTCACACTCACCCTTTCGTACATGGAGGATCTGATCGTGCTGGACGTTCACGATGACGGCGACGGCTTCGAGCCCTTACGGGCTGCCTCCGGACACGGCCTCTCGATCATGCGGGAGCGCATGGAACGCCTCGGCGGCACCCTTCTCGTGGAAAGTGCCCCAGGGGCGGGCACCACGGTCGTGGCCCGCCTTCCGGCGGTGGCGCTGAGCGGAGCACGATGACGATCAGGGTCCTGATCGTTGACGACCACCCCGTGGTCCGCGACGGCATCCGCGCGATGCTCGGCACCCAGGACGACATGGAAGTGGTCGGGGAGGCGATCTCCGGCACGGACGCGGTACGGCTGGCGTGCGCCCTGCGGCCCGACGTCACGCTGATGGACCTGCAGTTGCCCGAGATCGACGGCGCCACGGCGACCAGCCGGATCCGTGAGCACGACCCGGACGCCAAGGTCATCGTCCTGACCACCTACGACACCGACGGCGACATCTCCCGCGCCATCCACGCCGGAGCCATCGGCTACCTGCTCAAGGACACCGGCCGGGAGCAGCTGTTCGACGCGATCCGGGCAGCGGCGCGAGGCGAGAGCACCCTGTCGCCGCCCATCGTGACGCGAGTGCTGTCGTGGGCACGCGCCGACGCGCCCGATACGCTCAGCGGCCGCGAGATCGAGGTCCTCGGCGCGGTCGCCCGAGGGATGAGCAACAAGGCCATCGCCGGGCACTTGTGCATCAGCGAGGCCACGGTCAAGACCCACCTGCTGCACGTCTTCGCCAAGCTTGGCGTGGCTGACCGGACGGCCGCGGTGACAGTCGCCGCTTCCCGCGGCATCATCCGGCTCGGCGGATAACGGGCGACAGCGAGCCGCCGCCGACCTGCTCAGTTTCCCGGCGCTCGCCGCCGGCCGGCCAGGGCTACGGACCATGGCGGTCTTTCCGCATGCCGGCCTGAAGGACTGAAGGATGAGCGAACAATCTGAGCGCAAATGGGAGGAGTCTGAGCGAGGGGAAGGCATACAGAGTTCGAGGCTCCGCTCGACTGGAAGCGGCGGCTGAGCCCCGTGCGCGAAGCGCCCCATAGGAAGACCGTTGTGCGCGCCAGGCGCACCCCAGGAAGGACAGCCCGAGCAACAGCGAGGACCGCTCGAGGCGGGCACCAGCCAGCCCACCGTGTAACCAGGCAACGGGTGGGTGAGCCCGGCCCACCTACCGGGCCCCTTCGATGGTGGAGCCTAGGAGATTCGAACTCGTGACTTCCTGCTTGCAAACGGGAGCCCGGTCACAACGTCAGGTGCCCTACGTCCTGGTTAAGCAGTCGGTGGTATATGGCGCCGGGCGCTCGTGTGTGTTCCCGTTGCTGTACGCCCCTCCTGTACAGGGCCACTACCACTGCAAGCGGCCAGCCCGCTCATCTGGTGGCAAGGGACCCGTACCGCAGGGCCGCTAGGCCCGAGGAACGGAAGCCCCGCGGCAGCCTGACCTTCCGCTTCTCAGACGGAGCATCACCCAGCTCGGGTGATCGAGACCATGGGCAGGTGTGCGTGCATGGTTGCCGGATGTGTTGACGTGAGGGGACGTTGTTGTCAGTGCTGCTGTCACTTCAGCCATGGCCGCCCGGTTCCGGAGGTCGATAAAGGAAGGCCCAAGCGCCGATCGCCCTAACCGCCGCGGGTCGATATGCGAAGTGGTGTCGACGGTGGCCGGTATAGCGGGTGGATGAGTGACCGAGGACAGTTTTGCCGTCACCCAAGCCGTTCACGTGGTGATCATCTGAGCACTTTGGCGTCTCATGTTGTGCACGGAGAGGAGGCAATATGGGCCAAGTCAGCGACTACGAATCGGTCGCGAGTGGTTCTCCAGTACAGAACCGGTCCGTCCGGCGTCCATGCGCCGCTCTTGATTTCCCTCCATGGCATCTCTGCCTTCGTCAAGCCGTAGGACCCGAGTAAAGCAGCCTGACGCGTGCAGCGATCGTAAACCTGGGCGACATGTCCAAGTGTCGTAGCTCCCCAGGTCTTGGGAATGGAGTCGTCTCCTTCGACCGTGGGGATGCCAAGGAGGGCAAGCCGGTCACGAATCAGTGGTCTCAGCATGAGTGCGTCTCCCGGCACGGTAGTGCGATCGGAACCATCTACCCGCAACACTGTCGCCTGCGTGATCTTCCACAATTCCTGCCAATCCTCCCCAACACACCAAACAGGCCCGCAGGCAAGACGGTGATTGAGATCGTCGACCTCGGTTACTTCGAGCTGCCGGTGCGTGTCGAGATTGACTACGGTGCGCTCGTACTCGTCGTAGGCCCACGGCCACGAGCTCACTCGGAGCCTTCTATCCGGAAGGACCTGCTCTGGAATTCCGCCGGTGAGCGGGACCCGCCAGATGTCGCCGTCGTATCCCCACCAAACAGCCTGCTCGCCGATGAGCTGGAAACCGTCAACATAGGCTTCATCGGCTTGAGCCGTTGCCGGCAAGCGCGCCACCATATGCATGGTTCCGCCTGTTCGAGGCATGGCCCACAGCTCATAGTGACGCTGCCCGCCGGGAGAGGCTCCAGGAGCGTACCCCTTGACGAGCCACGCCACGTGCGTAGTTCCAAGTGCTGTTTCCTGGACCTCGAAGCAGCCACCACACATCGCCCATTTGGGCGCTCGCGCTAAGATGCGTTGCTCCTGGTTTCTCGTATTGAAGCTGATGAATTCCGGACGGTACTCATGAGTCATCAAGAGCAGCTCATCTTTGTCGAGTGCCCCGACTGGCCACAGCCAAGTCCCGTCCCTTCGTTCGGCAGGCACTATAGTGACGGCTTCGGGCCAGACCTCATCGACTGATGCCAAGCCCGGCAACGCCGGGAGCTGCGCGGGTCGCTCAGGCGTTTCCTCCTTGGGCGAACCCCAAATCAGGCCAAATGCGATCACAAGCAGTAGGGCCCCCGCCGCACGAACTAATGCGACACGATCCATCCAGCCTCTCATCTGGCGAAGCCCCCACTCCAGCGTCCGAGTCAGGCCTCCATTCAAGGCCACGATGCTCCGAAGGATAGCTATGCCTGGCTTAGCCGGTAAACCGTACGCTGCCTCTCATCACCTCGTACACCGACGACCCACCGCGAGGCGGTACACGACCCAGAGACTCTACGCATTCAACCGGTGTAGCGGGTGCAGACGGAGCGTCGAGTTCGGTTCCCCGGACCCCTTCATTACGAGTGAGAACGAGATCCTCCACGGCTGTTGTTAGCATCCGCGTTAGCAAGATCACAGTACCTGGAATCACGGGCCTGTCCCGACAGGTCTCCGATATCTCGCGAGGCGTCAACCAAAATTGACGGCCCTATATAGGCCATGATCAGTAACGCCTGTGTCCCTGCGTTGTCCAAGGAGTTGCCATGGCTGCTACCGATGACATCGGATGGTGGATCGTCGGCCATGACGGATGGACAGGCCCCGGCCTGATCCGCGACCGGCTCGCCGCAGGCACGGATCCCAACCCCGGCGTAAACATCTTTGACAAGCCGCTGCACATCGCGGCTGAGCAGGGAACGCCTGAAGTGGTCGCCGAGTTGGCTGCGCGCGTCGACGATGTCGACGGCGAACATCGAGGCCGCACCGCGCTCTGGATGGCCGTCTTCGAAGGCCGCACCGACGACGCCCGAGCCCTTGTTGCCGCTGGAGCGGAGCCGTGGCGCCTCATGATGGACGGCTGGTCCCCCGGCGGCCTCAGCGTGGCCGGCCCTACTCCCGACTTCTTCCCCATCTCCTCACCCGAGATCGGTCTCTCCGAGGCCGAGGCCGCCGCGGCGGAAGACAAACGTCTGTAGGAGGTTCGAACTCCTGACTCCCACTTCCTGCTTGCAAACGGGAGCCAGCCACAACGTCGAGCATTCCTCCTCCTGGTCAACTCGCAGGTGCTGGCTGATGGTGCCTGCTCTTATGCGGCAGCGTTGCTGTATTCCGCTGCTGTACAGCACCTCACCGCACGGGACCAGCTCATCCATCCGATGGCAAGGGGACCCGTACCGCAGGGCCGCCAGGCCCGAGGAACGGAAGCCCCGCGGGGTCACGTCCACGGACGTGGTGTATGAATCGATCTTCGCGTGATCCTGTTTCTGCAGGTTAAGCGGTAAGTGTCTGCGGGAGTGGGTTCTGGATTGGTGTGTCGCCGACGATGAGCCGGACACGG